>JAEYTW010000571.1 GCA_023433835.1 Pseudomonadota bacterium
CGCCTGGGCGGGGCGCGCGCAGGTGGCGCAGGCCGCGTGGCATGCGGCCTCGGCCCGCATCACAGCGCCGGGCAATGCACCACGGCCGTCCGACGCCCAGGTGATCGGCGCGGTGCAGGCGGCTGCCGGGGCGGAGACCGTGGTGCTGTGCGCCGCCGGCGGTCTGCCCGGCGAATTGCACAAGCATTGGCGGGCGGCGCGGCCGGGCGGCTATCATCTGGAATACGGCTATTCCTGCATGGGCTACGAGATTGCCGGCGGGATCGGCGTCAAGCTGGCCCGGCCGGCGGCCGAGGTGATCGTCATGGTCGGCGACGGCAGCTACCTGATGATGAATTCGGAACTGGCGACGGCGGTGCAGCTCGGGCTGAAACTGACCGTCGTGCTGCTCGACAACAACGGTTTCGGCTGCATCAGCCGGCTGCAGCAGGGCACCGGGGGCGCCCCGTTCAACAATCTGTGGGACGATGCCGCGCCGCGCATCGATTTCCGCGCCCATGCCGCAAGTCTCGGCGCCACCGCGGTGAAGGTCGAGACGCCGGCCGCGCTGACCGAGGCGATCAAGGCCGCCCGGGGAACGACGGTGATCGTCATCGATACCGATCCGGCAGTCTCGACCGCCGAGGGCGGGCATTGGTGGGATGTGGCGGTGCCCGAGGTATCGGTGCGGCCGCAGGTGGGGCAGGCCCGTGCCGCCTACGACGCGGCGTTGCGCAAGCTTGGAGAGTGAAACGATGACTGTTCGCATTGGCGCCAACCCGATCGGCTGGTCGAACGACGACATGCGCGAGCTGGGCGGCGACACCCCGCTCGCGACCTGCCTGGCCGAGGCGCGCGAGGCCGGCTTCACCGGCATGGAACTCGGCCACAAGTTCCCGCGCGAGGCCGGCGCGCTGCGCCAGGCGCTGGCGCCCTTCGACATGGCGCTGGTCTCCGGCTGGTATTCGACCAGCCTGGTCGAGCAGGACGTCGGCGCCGAGCTGCTGGCGATGCGCGGCCATCTCGACCTCTTGAAGGCGATGGGTGCCAAGGTCGCGATCGTGGCGGAAACCACCGGCGCGGTGCATGGCGACCGCGGCCAGCCACTGTCCCGCCGCCCGCAGCTCGGCCCCGCCGCGATCCGGGAACTGGCCGGCCGCCTGACCGGGCTGGCCGAGGCGATCGCCGCCGAGGGGCTGACGCTGGTCTATCACCACCACATGGGCACGGTGATCGAGAGCGAGGCGGAGATCGACGCGCTGATGGCGGCGAGCGGCCCGGCCTTCCACCTGCTGCTCGATACCGGGCATGCGACCTTCGCCGGCGCCGATCCGGTGGCGCTGGCCCGCCGCTATCGCGCCCGCATCGCCCATGTCCATTGCAAGGATGTGCGGGCCGAGGTGCTGGCCCAGGCCCGGACCGGCGACTGGTCGTTCCTCGATGCCGTCGTCGCCGGCGTCTTCACCGTGCCGGGCGACGGCATGGTCGATTTTCCCGCGGTGCTGAAGGAACTGCCGGGCTATGACGGCTGGCTGGTGGTGGAGGCCGAGCAGGATCCGGCCAAGGCCCATCCGCTGACCTATGCCAAGCTCGGCCACGGCAACCTCGCCCGCTATGCCCGCGATGCCGGGTTGATGGCATGAGCCTGCTGGTCCGTCCGACGCCGCCCGATTCCGCGGGCCGCATCCTCACCGTCACGCCGGAGAGCGCGGGCTGGAGCCATGTCGGCTTCGAAGTCTTCCACCTTGCCCCCGGCCAGACGCTCGACCGGGATACCGGATCCCGCGAATTCTGCCTGGTGCCGGTTTCCGGCAGCTTCCGCCTCGATACCGGCGGCGACTGCTTTTCCGGTATCGGCGGCCGCAAGAGCCCGTTCGAGGCGGCGACCGATTCCGTCTATCTGCCGGCCGGCGCCCGCTTCACGGTGACGGCCGAAAGCCAGCTCGAACTCGCGCTGTGCTCGGCCCCGGCCAAGGGCACCCTGCCCGCCCGCCGCATCGCCTCCGGCGCGCAAGCCACCGAGATCCGCGGCCAGGGCACCAATACCCGCCATGTCCGCGATATCCTGCCGGCGACGGATGCGGCCGAAAGCCTGCTGGTGGTAGAAGTCATCACCCCGGCCGGGCACTGGTCGTCCTACCCGCCGCACAAGCACGACCTTGACGCGCTGCCGGAAGAATCAGCGCTGGAGGAAACCTATTACCACCGCATCGATCCGCCGCAGGGTTTCGCCTTCCAGCGCGTCTATACCGACGACCGCAGCATCGACGAGACCATGGCGGTCGAGGATCGCTGCTGCGTGCTGGTGCCGCGCGGCTATCACCCGGTCGGCGCGCCGCACGGCTATCAGCTCTATTACCTCAACGTGATGGCGGGGCCGCAGCGGATCTGGAAATTCCGCAACGACCCGGCCCATGACTGGATGCTGCGCACGCCATGACCGCCGATATCGATGCCCGGCTCGAGGCCGCCGTCTCCATCATCCATGCCGCCGGCGCGCTGGCGCTCGGTTATTTCCGGGACCGCGACGCGCTGGTCATCGAGGAAAAGGGCGTGCAGGACCTGGTCAGCCGGGCCGATCGCGAGACCGAAGACCTGATCCTCTCGCGGCTGCAGACAGCCTTCCCCGGCGATGCGATCCTCGGCGAGGAGACCGGCTACCACGGCGATGCCCCGATCGTCTGGGTGGTCGACCCGATCGACGGCACCGACAATTACTTGCGCGGCAATCCCTACTGGTGCATCGCCATCGCACTGGTGGTCGACGGCCGGGTCGAGTTCGGCCTGACGCTCGACCCCAATACCGACGAACTCTATCTCGCCCGCCGCGGCCAGGGTGCCTGGTGCAACCATCGCCGGCTGCAGATCAGCCAGATCACGGCGGTCGAGCGGGCCAAGATCCTGCTTGGGTTTTCCTATCGCTGCCCGCATGAGCCGCATGCCCAGCTGGTCGGCCGGCTGCTGGCCCGGCGCTGCGAATATGCCCGGCTCGGCTCCGGCGCGCTGTCGCTCGCCCATGTCGCCGCCGGGCGGTTCGAGGGGTATGTCGAGCTGCACATGAATGCCTGGGATGCGCTGGGCGGCCTGCTGCTGATCGAGGAGGCCGGCGGGGTGGTCAACGATTTCCTGGCCGATGACGGCCTGCGCCGCGGCAACCTTACCTATGGCGCGGCCCCCGGCATCCATGCCTTCCTCAGCGATGTCGCCGGATGCTGATCGCCCAGCTCTCCGACCTGCATGTGATGGCGCCGGGCCGCCTGTTCCGCGGCGGCATCGATACGGCGGGGCGGCTGAAGACGGCGATCGACGACCTGCTCGGCCAACGCCGCCAGCCCGACGCGATCCTGCTGACCGGCGATCTCGTCGATCGCGGGGCGCCCGAGGAATATGCCGCGCTGAAGGCGATGCTCGCCCCGCTCGGCCCGCCGCTGCTGCCGATCCCCGGCAATCATGATGCGCGCGATACGATGCGTGCGGCCTTTGCCGAGCTCGACCTGTTCCACGACCAACGCTTCCTGCATTTCGCCGTCGATCTCGGGCCGGTCCGCGTCATCGGGCTGGACAGCCTGGAGCCCGGCAAGGTCGAGGGCCGCCTCTGCGCCGAGCGGCTCGCCTGGCTCGATGCGCGCCTGGCCGAGGCGCCCGGGCGGCCGACCCTGATCGCGCTGCACCACCCGCCCTGCCCGACCGGCATCCCGCATATGGACGCGATCAATCTGATCGAACCCGAAGGCTTCGCCGCGGTGATCCGCCGCCATCCGCAGGTCCGCCGCATCGTCGCGGGCCATGTCCACCGCCCGATCGAGAGCCGCTTCGCCGGCGTGCCCTGCAGCGTGGCGCCGGCGACCGCCCCGCAGTTGATGCTTGACCTCAGGGCGCAAAGCCAGTCGAACAACCGGGCCGAACCGCCGGGCTACGGCTTCCACCTGTTCCAGGACGGCGACTTCATCGGCCATGTGGTCACGGCAGGCGATTTCGGCCCGCCGGTCTGACAACCGAAATTGCGCTGAATTAGACAATCGTATAGCGTCACGCGATCTCGTGGGGGGATCGCATGGACTGGTTGGTGGCGCTGTTCAACCTGGGACAGCCGTTTCACGCAGCGGCATTGCTGCTGTTCACGGCGCTGATCCCGTTCTTTGCCATCGCCGCCGTGGTCGGCATCCGCAAGGCGGCCGCCACCCGCCTGCAGGCACTGCGCGATACCTACCCGGCCGTCGTGGCGACGGTTTCGTTCCAGTTGCAGGATCGTTCGGTCAGCCGGGTCGACGGGGTGCGCTACATCCTGCCGCTGGCGTTCCTGACCATCCTGAACGTCTTCATGTCGATGATGCTGCTGGACGGCGCCCGCTGGACCACGACCGGCATCGGCGGCGGCACCTACTACCTGCTGTGCGGCGGTCATTGCTTCGATTCGGGCGCCGACCTCGCGACCTACCAGACCCAGACCATCATCGTTGCCGCCTTTGCCTTCCTGGGCTGGATGGTCTGGACCTTCACCGCGATCTTCGACCGCGCGACTTCGATGCAGCTGTTCCCGTCGACCTTCAACCGGCTGGTGATCCGGCTGGCGGTGGCGGTGCTGGTGGCGATCGTCATGCGCCACCTCGTCGCCGGCGACGCGACGATCGCAGCCCTCGGGCCGCTGCCCGTGCTGGCCTTCGTCGTCGGCATGTTCCCCGAGCGGGGCCTGGCCTTCATCGCCCAGAAATTCCAGTCGATCGTGCGCGCCCCCGCCCATTCGGAGGATTTCCCGCTCGACCTGATCGAGGGCATCTCACCCGGCCTGGCGTTCCGCATGCGCGAACTCTCGATCGACAGCGCCGCCGACCTCGCCCATGCCAACCCGATCGCCGTATTCGAGGCCGCCGCCCTGCCGCTCAGCGAGATCGTCGACTGGATCGGCCAGGCGCAGCTGCTGGTGATGGTCAAGGCGGCGCGCTTCCAGGCGCTGCAGGCAGTCGGCTATCGCACCGTCTTCGACGTGATGCGGGTGCTCAAGACCGGCGACGGGCCCACGACCTTGCAGCAGGTCTGCAACCTGCCGGCCCCGAACGGCGTGACCGAGGCGACGATCGCGGCCGACAGCGAATACCTGCGCCTGCTGGAGGTCTATGTCGCGCTGGGCGGCACCGCCCCTTAAGCGCCGACCTTGGCCAGCACGTCGGCCTTGAGGAAGCGTTCGACGATCAGCATGAAGCCGATCGAGGGCACCAGGAGGATCAGGGCGGTGATCGAGGCGATCTGGTAGTTGCCCTGCATCGAGGCATTGAACATCAGGAGCGGCAGGGTGGTGACGTCGGGTACGCCGACGAAATAGGTACCGGTGAATTCGTCGAGCGATTCCAGGAAGACGAAGATCGCCGAGGCGATGACGCCGGGGGCGGCGAGCGGCAGCGTCACCGTCATGAACACCCGGAACGGCGCGGCGCCGAGGTCGCGCGCGGCACTTTCCAGGTCGCGGTCGACCGCCGCGAAGGCCGCGGTGGTGATCCATACCGAATAGACCAGCGCATGCACGGTATGCACCAGCACCACGCCGGCGATGGTGCCGTTCAGCCCCAGGGAATAAAAGATGCGCGCGACGTTGATATAGACGGCGACCGACGGGAAGGCCTGCGGCAACAGGAAGGCCAGCATCAGCAGGGCGCGGAACGGCAGCGAGCGCCGCGCCAGCGCATAGCCCGCCGGGATCGAGACGGCGAGGCAGGCGACGACGGTCCATAGCGCGATCAGGATCGAGGTGACCAGCGAGCCGACGGCATTGCCGGTCGGGCGGAACACCGTTTCCCAGTACTTGAAGCCGTAGACCAGCGGCAGCTTGTGCGGAAAGAACCATTGCTCGGCCACCGCCCACAGGGCCAGGTTGACCACCGGCCCCAGGATGAAGAAGGCGGCAATGCCGAGAACCAGGCCCTGCAGGCCGAGGCGAAGCGGCTTCATCGCGGCTGCCCTTCCTGCAGGCTGTGGCGCAGGTAGATCCAGGCGACCGACCCTGCGAGCACCATGGAGACGAGGCCCAGCGCATTGGCGGTGGTGTAGTCGCCGTAGGAATTGATCCGGAAGGCCATGTCGACGGTTATCATCGTCGGCGTGCCCGATCCCACCATCATCGGCACCGACAGCACCGACAGCATGGTGACGAAGGACAGTACCAGGGTGACGGCGAGCGTCTGGCGGATCTGCGGCACGATGATCCCGACGAGGATGCGCGGCCGCGAGGCCCCCATGTCCTGCGCCGCCTCGATGGTCGAGCGGTCGAGCGCCGCCATCGCGCCGGCGACCAGCAGGGCGGCGAAGGCCGTCTGCTTCCAGACGAAGGCGATGATGACGCCGCGCCAGTCGAGGAAGCTCTGCGCCTGCAGCGGCTCGATCAGGCCGAGCGAGACGAAGCTGTTGTTCATCAGCCCGTTCTTGGCGAGGAAGGCGCGCATGCACTGGCCCGCCACCACGAACGGGATGAACAGGGGCCAGCGATAGAGCCATTTCAGGAACCCGACCAGCACCGGGCTGGTGCCGAGCACCAGGAAACCGCCGATCGCGACCGAGGCGAGGCCGACCAGGATCGTCGCCGCGCCGATGATGACGACGGTGAAAAGGATGTCGGTCGAATAGAGCTGGTAGACGTTGAGAAAGCCTTCGAGCGTGCCGCGGCCCTCCTTGGTCAGGAACGCGCCCGCGACCGAGTAGCCCAGCGGATAGAGGAACAGCCCGACCACCAGCAGCAGGGCCGGGGCGACGAGCAGCAGATTGGTCAGGCGGTTCTCGGTCATGATCTCAGCCCGTCAATCGTCATCCCGGCGAAAGCCGGGATCCAGGGCAAGGGGGCGCCGC
>JAEYTW010000610.1 GCA_023433835.1 Pseudomonadota bacterium
CTCGCCGCCAGTTCGGCGGCGACGCGGCCGGGTGAGCTGGCCTCGCGGAACTGATGGGCCAGGCGCAACGGCGCTGCGGCAACCTCGGCGCGATTTGCAAGCAGCAGCGCCACGCAAAGGAATGCCATCCCGGCTTTCCGCAGATTTCTCAGTCTTCTGTGCAAGAAACCATCCGCGCCTGATTTCGCTGCATGTTAGCATAGCGGGCTAAATCGAGCGGCGACAGGGGACCCAGGGCGGCCGGCATGCTGCAGTCACGCGCCACCCAGGTGGCCATTCTCGTCGTGTTGCTGGTCGTGGGGATCTGGGGTATCGCCATCAACGATCTGCGCAACGAACGGCGCGAGATCGTGAACGAGGCGGCCACACGCGACCGCGCCATCGCTTCGACCCTGGCGCTGCAGGCCGCCCAGACCCTGAACCAGATCGACCTGATGCTGCGCACCGTGGCCCGCGACATCGCGTTGCTCGGCCCCGATACGCCGCGACGCGACCTGCGCATCCACGATCTCCTGGCCCGCCGGGCCGAATCCGAGCCAGGTGTCGCCAGCATCCTGGTGACCGACCGCAACGGCATCCTGCGCTGGTCGTCGCGCATCCCCGCGCCACCTGCCGTATCGCTCGCCGGCATCAGGGCCTTCCAGGGGCCGGCGACGGAGGATGACGGACAGAGCCTGCTGGCCGCGGCCGCTCCGCTGCGCCTGATCGGCATGGCCGAGGCGCCGGGGTTCGGCATGTCGCGCCGCCTGATCGATGGCCCTGACGGCTTCGACGGCGTCGTCATCGCGGCGATGCCGATCACGCTGTTCACCGACATCTACGCCAAGCTGCTGCTGGGGCCCGGGCGCAGCATCGCGCTGTGGCGCGACGACGACTACCTGGTCGCGCTGGCGCCCGACGACGGGCGCGGCTATCCGCGCCAGGCCGGCCCCGACACCAACGAGGACCTGATGCGGTCGACCGAGCCGGTGCCGGGCTTTCCCGCCCGGGTCGTGGTGACGACCTCGCGCGAGGTGCTGCTCAGCGAGCGCTGGGGCGGCATGATGCGGCGCGTGCTCGGCTTCGCCTTGCTGCGCACCCTGGTGGTCGCAGCCCTCGGTGCCTGGCTGTGGCGGACCGAACGGCGCGCGGCGGCGATGCGCGAGGGCGAACAACGCGCCAAGGACCAGCTGGCCGCGGTGATCGGCACGCTGGACGAACTGGTCTGGCGCTACGAACCCGGCACCGGCGTCCTCGACATCCTCGGCACCGCGACGCAGAACGAGCCGCCGACCCGCGCCCGGCTGCGCCGCGATCTGGCGGCAGCCTTCGCCGGCCAGGCCGACCTCGACGTCACCCCGCTCGGGCGCGCCAGCTGGGGTGTCGACGAACGCATCATCGAGCACCAGGTGCTGCAGCCGGACGGCACGGTGCGCTGGCTGCTGGTGCGCGGCAAGGGGGTCGCCGGCACGGATGGCGGCCTCGCCGAGATCGAGGGCATCGCCGGCGACATCACCGATCGCAAGAACGGCGAGGCGGCGGTGCAGCGGGGGCGGCGGCTCGAAGCCATCGGGCTCTTGTCGGGCGGCGTCGCCCACGACTTCAACAACCTGCTCGGCATCATCATCGGCAATCTCGAGCTGATCGAGAAATCGGTGGCTCGCAACCCCGGCCTGACCAGCCGGATCGAGGCGGCGCTGGGCGCGGCGCTGCGCGGGGCCGACCTCACCGCCAAGCTGCTCGGCTTTTCCCGGCCGCACGCCGAGCGGCGCGAGGTGACGGACGTCAACGCCGTGATCGCCTCGATGCGCGACCTGATCAAGCCGGCGCTGCCGGCCTCGATCTCGCTGGTCCTCGACCTCGACGGCCGGCCCTGCATCGCCCGCATCGATCCCGGCGGGCTGCAGGACGCGCTGATGAACCTGGCGCTGAATGCGCGGGATGCGATGCCCTCGGGCGGCAAGCTCGTCATCGCCACGCGGCAGCGGCCGGTGGCGGCCGACGAGGCGCCGGGGCTGGAGCAGTCGGCGCCGCATCGCCACGTCATCGTCTCGGTGCGCGACAGCGGCACCGGCATGGCGCCGGAGGTGCTGGAGCGCATCTTCGACCCCTATTTCACCACCAAGGAGCATGGCCGCGGCACCGGGCTCGGCCTCTCCCAGGTGCAGGCCTTCGCCCGCTCGGCCGAAGGCGCGGTCAAGGCGCGCTCGACGCTCGGCCGCGGCTCGGAGTTCCTGCTCTACCTGCCGGTGACCGAGGAAACGCTGCCCGATCGCGCCGCGTTGCCGTCCACCGACCTGCCCGGCGGCACCGAAACCATCCTGCTGGTCGACGACGAACCCGATCTTCTGGGGACGGCCGCGCGGCAGCTCGAACTGCTCGGCTATCGCGTCATAACGGCCCCGGGCGGCGACCAGGCGCTCGGGTTGCTCGACGGCGGGCTCTCCGTCGATCTCCTGCTCAGCGACATCACCATGCCGCCGCCGGTCGATGGCGTCGCGCTGGCGCGTGCCGCGCGCCTGCGCCGTCCCGACCTGCCGATCCTGCTCGCCTCCGGTTTCTTCGCCGACCGGCTCGACTGGGACGAGGTGCCAGGCCCCCTGCCGCGCATCCTCGACAAGCCCCTTTCGCTCGACGTGCTCGCCCGCGCGGTGCGCACGGCGCTGGACGACGGCGCCGGCGGCGCCAGGGGCTGATCCGATACCCCGCGACAACACGCCTCGGTGCCACGGCGGCATCTTCGTGCCACGATAGGACGATCATCCTGATGGGGTGACGTCCAATCGTGGAGTGGAAAAGTGTTGGGAAGACATCTAACTGCCGCCGGCCTCACCCTGGCCCTCGGCCTCGCCTGCGCCACCGCCGCCCAGGCCCAGGATTTCAAGACCAAGGAAGCCGGCGACATCCTGGTCCGCGGTCGCGGCGTGGCCGTGCTGCCGCAGTCGAGCAATACGGCGATCACGACGCAGAGCGGCGCCGCGACCGGCCTCAAGGTCGGCGACATCTCGAACTCGTTCGTGCCGGAAGTCGACTTCAGCTACTTCTTCACCGACCAGATCGCGGCCGAACTGATCCTCGGCACCACGCGCCATGACGTGAAGACGGCCAACGGCATCGACATGGGCCATGTCTGGCTGCTGCCGCCGACGCTGACGGCCCAGTTCCATCCGTTCCCCAAGGCGCGGTTCAGCCCCTATGTCGGCGCCGGCATCAACTACACGATGTTCTACGGCGTAAAGTCGGGCTCGAATCCGGCCGTGCAGAACACGAGCTACTCGAATTCGTTCGGCCCGGCACTGCAGGTCGGCATGGACGTGGCGCTCGGCGGCCGCTGGTCGCTCAACGTCGACGTCAAGAAGCTGTGGGTGCGCACCGACGTCTCGACCAACGCGCTGAAGGCCAACGACGTCAAGATCGATCCCTGGCTGGTCGGCGTGGGTATCGGCTACCGCTTCTGAGGCCATCACTGGGAGACGGCCGGGCGGGCGGGCAGATGCCGCCCGCCCCGGATGCGTTATTTCATATAAAGAACAATTACAGGATGTGTCGCCAACGCCGCTCTTTCCGCGCGCGGGCGGTTATGCCATACCTGCGCCCCAGATTCCCGAACAGCGCGACAGATCCGAGGACCGAGGCAGATGGCGGCGTATCAGTACATCTATGTGATGAAGGGCCTGAACAAGACCTATCCGGGCGGCAAGCAGGTCTTGAAGGACATCTGGCTCTCCTTCTTCCCCGGCGCCAAGATCGGCGTGCTGGGCCTGAACGGCGCCGGTAAGTCGACCCTGCTGAAGATCATGGCCGGCATCGAGACCGAGTTCACCGGCGAGGCCTGGGCCGCCGACGGCGTCAAGGTCGGCTACCTGTCGCAGGAACCCCAGCTCGATCCGTCCAAGGACGTGCTCGGCAACGTCATGGAGGCGGTGGGCGAGACCAAGGCGCTGCTCGACCGCTTCGAGGAAGTCTCGGCCAAGTTCGCCGAGGTGATTGACGACGACGAGATGAACAAGCTGATCGAGGAGCAGGCCGAGCTGCAGGAGAAGATCGAGGCGGCCAACGCCTGGGACCTGCAGCGCACGGTCGAGATCGCGATGGACGCGCTGCGCTGCCCGCCGCCTGATGCCGACGTCACCAAGCTGTCGGGCGGCGAGCGCCGCCGCGTGGCCTTGTGCCGCCTGCTGCTGTCGCGCCCCGACATGCTGCTGCTGGACGAGCCGACCAACCATCTCGATGCCGAATCGGTCGCCTGGCTGGAACGCTTCCTGAAGGAATATACCGGCACCGTCGTGGCCGTGACCCACGATCGCTATTTCCTCGACAACGTCGCCGGCTGGATCCTGGAGCTCGACCGCGGCGCCGGCATCCCCTGGGAAGGCAATTATTCCTCCTGGCTCGAGCAGAAGGAAAAGCGGCTGGAGCAGGAAGGCAAGGCGGAAGACGCCCGCCGCCGCACCCTGCAGAACGAGCTGGAATGGGTCAAGGCCAGCCCGCGCGCCCGCCAGGCCAAGTCCAAGGCCCGCCTCAAGGCCTACGAGGAATTGCTGGCCCAGGACCAGGACAAGCAGCAGGAACGCGCCCAGATCGTCATCCCGCCGGGCCCGCGCCTGGGCGACCTCGTCATCGAGGCCGACAAGCTGTCCAAGGCCTTCGGCGACCGCCTGCTGGTCGAGGACCTGTCGTTCAAGCTGCCGGCCGCCGGCATCGTCGGCATCATCGGCCCGAACGGCGCGGGCAAGACCACGCTGTTCCGCATGCTGACCGGCCAGGACAAGCCCGACAGCGGCGAATTGCGCGTCGGCCCGACCGTCCAGCTCGGCTATGTCGATCAGAGCCGCGACGCCCTCGACCCGAACAAGACGGTCTGGGAGGAAATCTCCGACGGCCTCGACGTCGTCACGCTGGGCAAGCGCGAGATCCCGAGCCGCGCCTATTGCGGCGCCTTCAACTTCAAGGGCTCGGACCAGCAGAAGAAGCTCGGCATGCTGTCGGGCGGCGAGCGCAATCGCGTGCACCTTGCCAAGATGCTGAAGTCCGGCGGCAACCTGCTGCTGCTCGACGAGCCGACCAACGATCTTGACGTCGATACGCTGCGGGCGCTGGAAGAGGCGCTCCTGGAATTCGCCGGCTGCGTCATGGTCATCAGCCATGATCGCTGGTTCCTCGACCGGATCGCCACCCACATGCTGGCCTTCGAAGGCGACAGCCATGTCGAGTGGTTCGAGGGCAACTTCCAGGATTACGAGGCCGACAAGAAGCGCCGTCTGGGCGCCGACGCGGTCGAGCCGCATCGGATCAAGTACAAGCCGCTGACCCGCGGCTGAGCCGATGAACCGGCACGAACGGCGCAAGCTGGGCAAGAGGGGCCAGGGCCCCGCCCCGCAGCCCGTCCGTGCCGGCGGCCGGGCCACGGCGATTTCCGACTTCCTGCTGGCCCAGGCGGGGCAGGGCGAGATCGCGGTCTCCTTCGACGGGCTCGGGCCGGTCAAGGCCGATCCGCTGGCCGCGGCCGCCGCGGCCCAGCGCCGGGCGGCCGAACTGCAGGCCGAGATCGCGCGGCTCGAGGCGGGGCTGGGGCGCAACCCGGACCCGGCCGCGACGCTGGTCCAGCTCGCCCGGCTGCATCTCGAACTCAAGGCGCCCGACCGGGCGCTGGCCTGTTATATCAGCGCGCTGGACATCGCGCCGGAGCGGGTCGAGCTCCGGCATTCGATTGCCGCGCTGGGCGGGGCCGACGCGCCCGATCGCTGCTCGGACGCCTATGTCCGCGACCTGTTCGACCGCTTCGCCCGCACCTTCGACGATACGCTGGGCCACTGGCTCGACTATCGTGCGCCCGAGGCGCTGCGGGCGCTGGTCGACGCCCAGGGCCGCGGGAACCTCGATATCGTCGATCTCGGCTGCGGTACCGGCCTGTCGGGCCGCGCCTTCCGCACGCTGGCCAGCCGGCTCGACGGCATCGACCTGTCGCCCGGCATGCTGGCCAAGGCGCGCGAACGCCGGCTCTATGACGACCTGCACGAGGGCGAGATCGTCGCAGCCCTGGTCGCGCGCCCGGCGCGCTACGACCTGGCCATCGCTACCGACGTGCTGATCTATATCGGCGATCTCGCGCCGCTGTTTGCCGCAACCCACGCCGCGTTGCGTCCTGCCGGGCTGTTCGGCGTCTCGATCGAGGCGGCGGAGGCCGAGGGGTTCGTGCTGACGCCGTCCGGGCGCTATGCCCACGGCGATGCCTATGTGCGCCGGACCGCCGCGGCTGCGGGCTTCGCGCTCGCCTCGACCGAGACGACGACCCTGCGCACCGAGGATGGCAAGCCGGTCGCCGGCCGGCTCTACGCCTTCAGAAAAGCTTCCTGAGATAATAGGCGCAGTGGCCCTGGGGGTAGGGCTCCAGCGTGCCGAAGACGACGTAGCCCTGCTTCTCGTAGAACGGCCGTGCCTGGAAATCATAGGTGCTGAGCGTGGCGCCGATGCAGCCGCGGGCCTGCGCCTCCGCCTCGGCCCGGGTCAGAAGGTCGCGGCCGAGCCCACCGCGCCGCTGGCCGGCGTCGACCCAGAACAGCTCGACGGTCAGCCAGCGCCGGTTGGTATTGCCCAGCAGCCCCGCGACGATCTGCCCGCCATCGCGCGCGAACAGGCAGAGCTGGCGGTAGTCGTCGGGTCCGAGATAGTCGGCATTGTAGGCGACCAGCCCGTCGCGGACCGCCCGCCACTCGGCCTTGGTCGGATCGTCGGTGACCGAGATCTCGACCATCAGCCGCCCTCGGCCGGACGGCGCTTGAGCATGTGCATGCAGTTGACGGTCAGGATCAGCTCGCCCTTCTGATTGAAGGTGTCGTGGCGCATGGTGATGACGCCGCGATCCGGGCGCGACTGCGAGGCCTTGACCGCGGTGACCTCGACCTCGGCATGGATGGTGTCGCCGGGGCGGAGCGGCTTGAGCCAGCGCACTTCCTCCATGCCGGGCGAGCCGAGATTGTGCGTCTCGACCAGGCGCAGCCGGAAGAACAGCGAGAACGACAGGTTCAGCGTGTGGAAGCCCGAGGCGATCAGCCCGCCGAAATGGCTCTTTTCGGCCGTCACCTTGTCCATGTGCAGCGGCTGCGGGTCGAACTGCAGCGCGAAGTCGAGGATCTGGGATTCGGTGACGGTCATGGCGGGGGTGACGAAGCGCTGGCCGGGCTGGAAATCGTCGAAATACACGGGTTCGGGATCCTTATGCGGAACGGGCGAGAATGACGCCGGCCAGCGCCACCGCGGCGCCGACGGCATGGGCGAGGCCGAACGGCTCGCCCAGCAGGATGACCGAGGCGATGACCCCGATCACCGGAATGAGATAGGAATAGACGATGGCGCGCGAAGGCCCAAGCGCGCGCAAGCCTTCATACCACCAGATGAAGGCGAGCGCCCCGCCGAGCACAACGGTGTAGCCGAAGCCGGCCAGCGTGGGCAGGGTCAGGCCGCCGGGATCGAGCCGTTCGCCCGTCACGATCCACACCGGGATCAGCCACAGGGCGCCCAGGGTCATCGACCAGGCCGAGACCCGCAAGGTGCCGAGCCGGGCGAGATAGGGTGGCGAGATCATCGAATAGATCGTCCACAGGGCGGCCGCGACGATGAACATCAGGTCGCCCGCCAGCGCCCCGCCGCCCATCGTCACCCGGGTCAGGCTGCCGTTCACCAGGATGACGACGCCGGCGAAGGCGATCAGCACGCCGGCCCAGGCCCGGGGCCGCGGCCGCTGGTGCCCGAACGAGGCGAACAGCACGGCAAAGATCGGCGACGTCGCCATCAGCACCGACGCCTTCGACGCGGTGGTCAGGGTCAGGCCGTTGGCCCACAGCATCTGGAACACGGTGACGCCGAGCCAGCCGATAAGCATCAGCCCCGGCACTTCACGCCACGGCACGGCCACGCGCTTCTCGCGCAGCGCCAGGACGACGAGCAGCAGGGTGCCGGCACTGAGATAGCGCAGGCAGGCGAAGGCGATCGGCGGCATCTGATGCAGCACCGTCTTGGAGATCGGGAAGACGAACCCCCAGATCGTGACGGTGAGCAGCAGCAGGATGTCGCCGCGGCCGAGCCTGGTCATGCCGTCCGTTCCAGCCGACGCAGCAGCATGGCGAAGCCAAGGCCCGCCAGGCCCGCCACCGGCATCACCCAGCGTGCGCCCTCCCAGCCGCCGCTGGCCTTGACCATCAGGGCCAGCACCGGGGGCCCGAGCAGCACGCCGAGGTTCGATCCCTGGACGACCAGGCCGTTGACCGCGCCCATCAGGGCCGGGCTGGGCGAGTGGCGCGGTACCGCGGCGAAGGTCGCGCCCGGGATGATGCCGCCGACGCCGGAGAACAGGCAGGCGAGGATCAGCCGCAGGTTCGCGTCGGTCGCCGGCGACAGGATGAACAGGCCGGCCACGCCCAGCGTCAGGCTGACCGCGGCGATCAGGGTCGAGGAGCGGAAACCGGCCTGCAGCAGCCGGCCGGCCCCCAGGTTGCCGACGACGTTGGCCGCGACGGCCAGCGCCACGAACGGTCCGACCGCCTGCGCCGTGGCCCCCGTAGCCTCGATCACCAGCGTCGGCAGCCAGGTCATCACCGCGAACCATTGCAGCGCATAGGCGCCGAAACAGGCGCCGAGCACCCAGGGGCCCGGCCGGCTGGCGGCGCCTTTCCAGGCCGCGGCGAAACCGAGGCCGGGGTGGCGCGCCGGACGCCCCAGGCCGTGCGGCAGGCGGAAGAAGCAGAGCAGGGCGAAGAGGGCGACGACAAGGCTGCCGATCAGCCACAGCCCGCGCCAGCCGGCGGCGTGTGCGATCGTCGGCGCCGTCGCCATGGCAAGCGCCACGCCGGTCGGCATGTAGGCGGCCCAGACGCCGAGCGCCAGCCG
>JAEYTW010000657.1 GCA_023433835.1 Pseudomonadota bacterium
GGCCGGACAGGCCGGCGCGCGCTCTTTGCACATTTGTTTGCCGCTTGCACATCTTTTGACTGAGTAATCTTCCCCTTGGCAGCCGGTAGCAGAGTGATTATCTGCTGGGTAAGGGCGTCGGGCATCCAGATCCGCCGCCGAACGGACCGGAGCCGATGATGAACCAGACTACCGCGAAGCCCGGCTTCAACTGCCCGAGTTGCGGGGTGGGGCTGGTAATGACGGATCGCCAGGGCATCGAGATCGACTACTGCCCGCAGTGCCGGGGCGTGTGGCTTGACCGCGGCGAGCTCGACAAGATCATCGAGCGCAGCCACCAGGTCGCCAGCCCGCCACCGCAGCCACAACCCCAGCCTCAGCCTCAGCCAGGGCCGTTTGCCCCGCCGCCGCCGCAGCCCGACGGGCATGCGCCGCAAAGCCCCTATCGCGACGAGGGCCATGGCGACCGTAATTACGGCCACCACGGCAAGTACAAACGGCGCAAGTCGTTCCTGGAAGAATTGTTCGACTGATCGCCCCGCGCGCCATCCATGATCGATTTCCAGGCTGCCCGCCTCATCCCCCGCCCTGCGCTGCGGCGCGCCCGTCGCGTAGCCGCCCGCGCGGCCGTGGCCATGCGCGCCCGACCCGCGACCGAGTTCGACGCCGGGCTCTTCGTGTTCTGGCAGGCCTTGCTGCGCAACCCGCGCGGCGTCGGCGCGGCGGTGCCGAGTTCGCGCCGGCTGGCGCGGGCGATCGCCGCGGCCGTGCCGCTTGACGGCGACGGTCTGGTGGTGGAAATCGGCGCCGGTTCCGGCGTCGTGACCTCGGCGCTGCTGGCCAGGGGGGTGGCCCCCGAACGACTGGTGGTGTTCGAGCGCGACCGCGAGCTCGCCCTTCATCTGCAGCGCCGCTATCCCCATGTGCGGGTAATTTCCGGCGATGCCTGTCACCTGCGCCGCATCCTGGGGCCGGACCAGGCCGTCGGCACCATCGTGTCGGGCGTGCCGCTGCGGTCGCTACCGCGCGAGGAAGGGTTGAGCCTGCTGCGCGAATGCGCCGCCGCCCTGCCGCCGGACGGGCGGCTGGTTCAGTTCACCTATGCCTGGGATATGCCGCGGCTGTTCGCCGAGGCAGGCTTTGCCCATGAATCGCGGCGGTTCATCGCGATGAACCTGCCGCCGGCCTTCGTCGACTGCTGGAAAAAGGCAGGCTGACGGATCAGCTTTCCGCCGACTCGACCGGCACGCCGGGATCGCGCTTGGACGTGCGGATGGTCAGGGACGTCTTGACATGCGCGACGCTCGGCGCTGCCGTCAGGTCGCGGGTCAGGAACGTCTGGTAGGCGTCCCAGTCGCGGGCGACGATCTTCAGAATGAAGTCGTTCTCGCCGGCCAGCATGTAGCATTCGCGGACCATCGGCCAGCTGGCGACCTTCTCCTCGAAGGCGCGCAGGTCGTGTTCCGCCTGGCTGGTCAGGCCGACCATCGCGAAGACGGTGACGCCGAAGCCCAGCGCTTCCGGCGTCAGATCGGCATGATAGCCCCTGATATAGCCTGATTCCTCCAGGGCGCGCACCCGCCGCAGGCAGGGCGGTGCCGAAATACCGGCTCGCTTGGCCAACTCGACATTGGTAATTCGGCCATCGGCCTGCAGATCGGCGAGAATGCGCCGATCAATCTCGTCAAGCTTGACACGCTGCATGAATCGAACCTCGGAATGGCAGGGCGCGCAACATTATTACAGAGAAAGCCCGCTGCCAAGACAGGCTGTAACGCCAGGGTGGGCGGCGCCCGTGGTTAGGATATTCCGCCGGCCAGATCAACCCTTGAACTGACGCATCAAGGTCTTAGCTTGAATTTGTTCCGGCCCGGGCCCCGAAGCGGCGTGACAGGGTGGTAGCGAACCGATAAGACTCAAGGCATGGCCACACGACACGAAACCAAAGTCCTGATCCTCGGATCCGGGCCCGCCGGCTGCACCGCTGCCATCTATGCCGCGCGCGCGGCGCTCGAGCCGATCATGGTCCACGGGCTGCAGCCCGGCGGCCAGCGGACGCTCACGACCGCCGGCGAGAATTATCCGGGTTTCGCCGAGGCCATCCAGGGCCCCTGGCTGATGGAGCAGATGGAGGCGCAGGCCCGCCACGTCGGCACCCGCATCCTCAACGACATTATCGTCTCGATCGATTTCACCAAGCGGCCGTTCGTGGCCACCGGCGATTCCGGCGACACCTATGTCGGCGACACGCTGATCATCGCCACCGGCGCCCAGGCGCGCTGGCTGGGCCTGGAATCGGAGGAGACGTTCAAGGGTTTCGGCGTCTCGGCCTGCGCGACCTGCGACGGCTTCTTCTATCGCGGCAAGGATGTCGTGGTGGTCGGCGGCGGCAACACCGCGGTCGAGGAGGCGCTTTATCTGACCAACCATGCCCGCAAGGTCACCATCGTCCATCGCCGCGACGGCTTCCGTGCCGAGAAGATCCTGCAGCAGCGGCTGTTCGCCAATCCCAAGATCGAGGTGATCTGGGACCATGTGATCCATGAAATCGTCGGCGAACCGGGCGGCAAGGGCGTCACCGGCGTAGAGCTTCGCCATGCCGTCACCGGCGCGACCCGCGCGGTGACGACGGACGGCGTGTTCATCGCCATCGGCCACAGCCCGACGACGCAGCTGTTCCAGGGCCATGTCACGCTGGATGCCGACGGCTACATCGTCACCTCGGGCCAGTCGACGGCGACCAACATCCCCGGCGTGTTCGCCGCGGGCGACGTGCAGGACAAGATCTACCGCCAGGCGGTGACCGCGGCCGGCACCGGCTGCATGGCGGCACTGGAAGCCGAACGCTTCCTCGCCCATCATGCCGTGCCGGAGGCTGCCGCCGCCGAGTGACGCGGCAGGAATTATAAGAATCCGGCACGGGGACACGGCCGGACAACAGGGGACGGCCGACGCCCATGATGGATTGGGACAAGCTGCGCATTTTCCACGCCGTCGCCGAGGCGGGCAGCTTCACCCATGCGGGCGAGCAGCTCAATCTCAGCCAGTCGGCCGTCAGCCGCCAGATTGCGGCGCTGGAGGAATACCTCCAGACCTCGCTGTTCCATCGTCACGCCCGCGGCCTGATCCTGACCGAACAGGGCGAACTGCTCTACCGCACCGCCCATGACGTGTTCGCCAAGCTCGCCATGGCCGAGGCGATGCTGACCGATTCCAAGGACAAGCCCTCGGGTGAGCTTAAGGTGACGACACCGGTGGCCTTCGGCTCGATCTGGGTGGCGCCGCGGGTGCGCGAATTCGTCGATCTCTACCCCGACGTCTCGATCGTCCTGAAGGCCGACGACCGCGAGCTCGACCTGTCGATGCGCGAGGCCGACGTCGCCATCCGCATGCGCAAGCCGACCCAGCCCGACCTGATCCAGCGCAAGCTGATCACCGTGCACAACCATATCTACGCCTCGCCCGACTACCTGCGCCGCTTCGGCACGCCCACGACGATGGATGAACTGGCCAAGCACCGGCTGATCGTCTACGGCGAAGACGCGCCGCCGCCGCTCGCCGACATCAACTGGCTGATGACGACGGGACGCGAGGGGCCGCCCAGCCCGGTGCTGCGCATCAACAACGTCTACGGCGTGATGGTCGCGGTCGAAAGCGGCCTCGGCGTCGCCGCCCTGCCCGACTACATGGTCCAGGGCAACTCGCGCATCGTGCGCATATTGCAGGACAGCGAAGGCCCCGCCTTCGACACCTACTTCGTGTACCCCGAAGAATTACGAAACTCCAAGCGCATCGCGGTTTTCAGAGATTTCCTGGTGCGCAAGGTTGCCGAATGGAAATTCTAAATTAATCCGGCCACAGCCATGCGGGTTGCGCATGGCTCATCTGCCAAAAACGTTGTGGTTGCAAACTCGGGTGCCGACTATAAATTTGGACATGGATGTTGCGTTGCAACAGCCTAGTTGGCCCTGGCGCTTCGTCGGGGCTGACGTTTACGTCTCCCAGACGTGAAGCCTCCCTGTTAGACTCGGCCGATCCTTGTGATCGGCCCTTTTTTTTGCGCTCCGCGCCAGGGCTGGCGGCCGGTATAGCTGCGGGCGACTCCTTCCGGCAAGTGAAATAGTGGGATATCCGTTCCAACTGCAACCGATGTTCGCAGAGCGATCGATCGTTCGTTTTTGACGGTTTTTTGCCTGAGCTTAGAACAAAAATCCAGGCAACTCGGCCATATCGTCGAATCGGCGTACCGAATCGGGGACATCGCCATGCGGCCGATAGGCAAAGACCGTCATCCCGGCAGCCATGCCCGCGGCAATGCCGAAGCGGCTATCCTCGATCACGGCGCAGCGCGCGGGATCGACGCCCAGCACCCCTGCAGCGTGCAGGAATACATCCGGCGCGGGCTTCGGGTTGGCCACCTCCCTGCCCGAGAAGATGCGATCGTCGAAGAAGCCGTCGAGGCCGGTCAGCCTGAGCGAGAAGGCGATCTTGGCGCGCTCGCTCGACGACGCGACGCATTTGGGCAGGGTGATCGCGGCCAATGCCTCGCGCACACCGGGCATCGGCTTCAGTTCGGTCTCGTAGCAAGCAAAGGTCTCGGCCTGCAGGATCGGGGTGAACGCGGCATCGTCGATGACGATGCCGTGGGTATCGGCGATGTGCTGGTAGCAGGACGGCAGGCTCAGGCCGATGAAGGCGGCCTCGACCTCGTCGAGCGTCATCGGCACGCCCAGCGCGGCCAGGTGGCGATGGAGGACGCGGTTGGAGATGCCTTCTGAATCGACCAGCGTGCCGTCGAGATCGAAGATCACCAGATCGAAGCGCGCCATTTCCTGCCCCAGAAACGAAACCGGCCGGCGCCCGCGGCGCCGGCCGGGGCCACTCATATCAGATCCCGCTTATTTTTCGAGCAGGCTGCGCAGCATCCAGGCGGTCTTTTCATGGACCTGCAGGCGCTGGGTCAGGAGATCGGCGGTCGGCTCGTCGCTGGCCTTGTCGGCGACCGGGAACAGCTCGCGCGCGGTCTTGGCGACCTGCTCATGCCCCTTGACCAGGTTCTTGATCATCTGGGTGGCGGCGGGAACGTCGTCGTCCTCGGCGATCTTGGTCAGCTTGGCATAGGCCTTGTAGCTGCCCGGCGCCACATGGCCGAGCGCCCGGATCCGCTCGGCCACCAGGTCGACGGCCAGCGCCAGCTCGGTGTACTGCGTCTCGAACATGAGATGCAGCGTGTTGAACATCGGGCCGGTCACGTTCCAGTGGTAATTATGGGTCTTCAGATAGAGGGTGTAGCTGTCGGCCAGGAGCTTGGAAAGCCCGCCCGCGATCTTGGCGCGATCCTTGTCGCTGATGCCGATATCGATATCCATGAATAGCGTCCTCTTTGTGCCTATATCCTAGATAATCAAGGATAATCCGGGCTTCAAGCTACAATCTGGAATGATTCTACCTTTCCAGTTCGGCCCGCCGCTGGGTGATGATCTGGTCGGCATGCCGCCCGGCCAGCTCCTGCAGGTGGTCGAACTCGTGGTTGAACTGGCCGACGCCCTGGGTCAGCGAGCGCAGCTCCAGGATCAGGTCGTGCATCTCGGTCCGCGGCATATAGGCCGAGACCACGTCCCAGCCGGGCCAGCCCTCGCGATTGTCGAAGCCGAGAATCTGGCCGCGCCGGCCGCCGATCAGCGCGTTGGCCTTGGGCGTAAATTCCGAGGGCACGGCGATGTCGACCTTATGGATCGGTTCGAGCAGCATCGGCTCGCCCTTCGGCAGCCCTTCGGTCATGCCGAGCCGGGCGGCGGTCTTGAACGCCATTTCCGAGGAATCGACGGCGTGGTAGGAGCCGTCGGTCAGCGCCACGGTGAGGTCGACGACGGGAAAGCCGAGCGGTCCGCGCTGACAGAATTCCTTGATGCCCTCCTCGACCGCCGGAACATATTGCTTGGGCACCGTGCCGCCGACGATGCGGCTTTCGAAGGCGAAGCCCGACCCGCGCGGCAGCGGCGCGATATAGAGATGCACGTCGCCGAACTGGCCGTGGCCGCCCGACTGGCGCTTGTGGCGGGCGTGCTGGGTCACCGGGCGCTTGATGGTCTCGCGATAGGGCACGCGCGGCGGCGTGGTCTCGACCGCCAGGCCCAGCCGGTTCTTCAGCTGCGACAGCGCGACCTTCAGGTGGATATCGCCCTGGCCCCACAGCACCAGCTGCTGGGCATCGGCATCGGTTTCCAGGAACAGCGAGGGATCTTCCTCGGTCAGCTTGGCGATCGCCGCCGACAGCTTGACGTCGTCGTCCCGCTTCGCCGCGCGGATGGCAAGGCCGTAGGCCGGCGCCAGCCTCGGCGCGCGGGGACAGGCCTCGGCCTCGGCCCCGCCCTTGCCCTCGCGCAGCGTATCGCCGGTATGGACATGGTCGAGGCGGCCCAGCGCCACGATCTCGCCGGCCACCGCCTCGCCTACCTTGGGCGCATTGGCCGACACGCCCCGGTAGATGCCGGCGATCCGCTCGCCGTTGACCACCGTGCCGTCGGTCACCTTGCCCGACCAGATCCGGGTCAGGCTGAGCTTGCCGCCATGGGGCGTCATCACCGTCTTGACGACCTGGCCGCAGAAGGCGCCGTCGGCCGCGTCGACGCCGGCCCGCATCGCCGCCTCCTCCGCCGCCGGCACTTCATGCCGCAGGGCCTTGAGCAGGCGCCGCACGCCATGGTCGGTCTCGGCCGCGCCGAACAGCACCGGCACGATCAGCCCGTCGCGCAGATCGCGCTGCAGATCGGCGAACACCGCATCGCGCGTCGGCGTCTCGTCGGCCAGCAACTGTTCCATCAGCGCATCGTCGAAATCGGCGAGGCGCTCGAGCATTTCGGTGCGCGCCTCGGTCTCGCGCCCCTTCACGCCGTCCGGCATCGGCACGATTTCGGAGGCTTCGTTGTCGTGATAGATGTAGGCACGCTCGGTGGCGAGATCGACGTAGCCGATGACCGGGCCGGCGACGCCGCCCTGCGCGGGCCCGCGGATCGGCACCTGGCGCAGCACCAGCGGCCGCAGCGATACCGGCTGCAATGCCTTCAGCAGGTCGCGCACCGGACCGCGCGCCTTGTCGATCTTGTTGACGAAGATGAAGCGCGGGATCTTCTGCTGGTCGAGGAAATGCAACAGCGGCGACAGGGCCAGCACGCGGTCGGGATCGGGCTCGCAGACCACGATCGCGGCATCGACGCCGACCAGCGCGTCGAGCGTCGCCTGCTGGAATTCGATCGAACCGGGACAGTCGATGAAGGTCAGGTCGGAATCGAGGTAACGCGCGGTGGCGACGTTGGGCTCGATCGTCATCTTGCGTTCGCGGGCTTCCTGCGAGGCATCGCCGAACGACGTGCCGTCGGCGACCTTGCCCTTGCGATGGGTGGCGCCGCAGATATGAAGGATGCTTTCCAGAAGGGTGGTCTTGCCCGACAGATACGGGCCGACGATGGCAATGGAACGCGGACCGGAAGGCTTGGCATTCGGCATGGTTTTCTGCCCCTGCGTTGTTGTTCCTCCCAAAGCCCAGTCATGCTTTCACGAAAATCGCGGGGCCGGCAAGAGGCCTTAGAAGCGTCGTTCCGCCGCAAGCCGGCCCATCCGGTCGAATGCCGCAAAGCACCCTTCGACCGTGCGGCGCACAATTTCCTCGACCGTCAGCACTTCGTCGATCAGCCCGGCGGTCTGGCCGGCCAGCCCCAGGCTCGCCTCCATGTCGCCGCCGAAATAGAGTTCCTGGATGCGGCCGAAGGCATCCTTGGGCATCAGTCCCGCCGCGTGGATGGCGCGCGAACGTTCGGTCTTCAAGGCCCGCACGCACGGCGTGGCCTGCTTGTTCAGCACCAGCGTGCCGGTTTCCTCGGCGTCGAGGATCGCCTGCTTGAAGTTCTGGTGGACCGGGCTTTCGCGCGACGAGACGAAGCGCGTGCCCATCTGCACGCCCTCGGCGCCCAAGGCAAACGCCGCGGCCATGCCGCGGCCGTCGACAATGCCGCCGGCGGCGATCATCGGCACGTCGACCTTGTCCCGGATCGCCTGCAGCAGCACCAGGGTCGAGACTTCCTCGGGGTTCTTGAAGCCGCCGCCCTCGGCCCCTTCGACGATCAGCCCGTCGACGCCGGCCTCGACCGCCTTGACCGCGGCCTTCACCGTCGGCACCGCGTGATAGACGACGATGCCCGCCGCCTTCAGCCGGTCGAGCAGCTTGGCCGGACTGCCGGCCGAGGTGGTGACGAACTTGACGCCGCAGGTCGTGACGAAGTCCACCATCCGTTCGTCGCGCAGGAACAGCAGGGGCAGGTTGATGCCGAACGGCTTGTCGGTCAGATCGCGCATCCGCTCGATCTCGCGGATGCAATTGTCGGTCTCACCCGACGAGGTTTCGACGATGCCGAGGCCGCCGGCGTTGCTGACCGCCGAGGCCAGCGCCGAGCGCGCGATCCAGCCCATCGGGGCCTGGACGATGGGATAGCGGGTGCCCAGATGGGCCAGCACACGATTCAAGGCGATCTCCCTGTCGATTTCCGTTCATGCTACCCATCGGTAACATAAACGCAAGCCGCAGGAATGAATTCAGGGCAGCGGGACCGTCAGCCCGACCGTCGCCCTGGTGAAATCGTCGACCAGGATCGCTACCGTGACCCGCCAGTTGCCGCCGCGCGGCAGCACCAGCCCCTCGGCCTGCCATTGGCCTGGGCCCTTGGGCACAACCGGGCGATCATAACCGGCCCCCGGCTCGCCCGCCGGCGCGAGCGTGACGGTGACTTCGCGCGGATCGAGCGGCCTGCCCGCCTGGTCGGCGAGATGCAGCACCAGCCGCGCCGGCTGCCGCCCCAGGGTCGCCGTCACCGTGATGCCGTCATCGACCGCGACGACGGTGACACCGTCCTCGGCCGCGTGATGCTCGACCTGGGTGCGCGGCGGTTCGTTCTGCCCCATCGCCGCGGTGGCGCCGAGGACGACGACGAACAGCAGGGCCTCGCGCGCGATGCCGCGCCGCAAGGCCCCGGCCGCCGCGGGCAGGCGCGGCGCCAGCCGCAGGCGATGCCAGGC
>JAEYTW010000740.1 GCA_023433835.1 Pseudomonadota bacterium
AGGTCAACCAGTCGGCCCGCGAGGCGGGTTCGGCGGCCGGCCAGGTGCTCGACGCCTCGGGCGAATTGTCGCGCCAGGCCGAGCGGCTGCGCGCGGAAGTCGGCCGATTCCTCGCCCGCATCCGGGCTTAGTGACGTAGCGTCCCGCAGGGCAGGTTACCGGGCGGTTGAATTCGGGCCCGAGGCCTGCGATACAGGCCCGGTTCCGCCCTGCGAGGAGACGCCGAAATGACCGATTATGTCGCGCCGATCGAGGACATGCGCTTCGTCCTCAACCATGTCGTCGATCTCGCCGGCCTCGCCCGCCTGCCTAAGTTCGAGCATGTCGAGGCAGACCTGGTCGACGCGGCGCTGACCGAGGCGGCGCGGCTGGCCAAGGATGTGCTGGGCCCGCTGAACCGCGTCGGTGATGCGACCGGCTCCAGGATCGAGAACGGCGTGGTGCGCCAGCCGCCCGGTTTCGTCGAGGCTTACCGGCAGTTCGCCGAGGGCGGCTGGAACGGCGTGCCCTTCGACCCCGAGACCGGTGGCGGCGGCCTGCCCTGGGCGGTCGCGATGGCGACCCAGGAAATGTTCACCGCCGCCAACATGGCGATGATGCTGTGCCCGCTGCTGACCCAGGGCGCCGTCGAGGCGATCACCGCCCACGGCACCGAGGCGCAGAAGGCGATGTACCTCGAAAAGCTGGTTTCGGGCACCTGGACCGGTACCATGAACCTGACCGAGCCGCAGGCCGGTTCCGATGTCGGCGCGCTGCGCAGCCGGGCGGTGCCGCGCGGTGACGGCAGTTGGGCGATCACCGGCCAGAAGATCTTCATCACCTACGGCGAACACGACATGGCCGAGAACATCGTCCATCTCGTGCTGGCCCGCACGCCCAACTCGCCGCCGGGCACCAAGGGCATCTCGCTGTTCATCGTGCCGAAGTTCTTCGTCAACGAGGACGGCTCCCTGGGCGAGCGCAACGACCTGCGGGTCGTCTCGCTCGAACACAAGCTCGGCATTCATGCCAGCCCCACCTGCGTGATGTCGTTCGGCGACGGCGGCGGGGCGGTGGGCTGGCTGCTCGGCGAGGAAAACAAGGGCATGCGCTGCATGTTCACCATGATGAACAATGCCCGGCTGTCGGTCGGCCTGCAGGGCGTCGCCATCGCCGAGCGCGCCTACCAGCAGGCCCTGGCCTACGCCCAGGACCGCAAGCAGGGCCGGCATGCTGCCCAACCGGCGACGGAATCGGTCGCGATCATCGAGCATGCCGACGTGCGTCGGAATCTCATGTTGATGAAGTCGCAGATCGAGGCGGCCCGCGCTTTGGCCTATGTCAATGCCGAGGCCCTCGACCAGGCCCACGGCAACCCGGACAAGGCGGCGGCGGAACAGGGTTCTGATCTCGCCGAGCTGCTCACCCCCCTGACCAAGGCCTGGGGCACCGATCTCGGCGTCGAGCTGACCTCGATCGGGGTGCAGATCCACGGCGGCATGGGGTTCATCGAGGAAACCGGCGCCGCCCAGCATTACCGCGACGCCCGCATCACCCCGATCTACGAAGGCACCAACGGCATCCAGGCCCTCGACCTCGTCGGCCGCAAGCTGCCGATGAAGGGGGGCCAGGTCGCCCGCGACCTGATCGCGCGGATGGCCGGGCTCGATGCCGATCTCGCCCAGGCGGGCGAGGCGCTGGCGCCGGTGCGCGCCCAGCTGAAGCTTGCCGTCGCCGCGCTGAGCGAGGCGACCGACTGGATGCTCGACCGGCTGAAAACCCAGCCCGACGCGGCGATGGCCGGCGCGACCCCGTATCTGCGGATGTTTGCCACGACCGTCGGCGGCTATCTGCTGGGGCTGTCGGCGATCGCGGCCCAGAAGCTGATCGCCGGTGGCCAGGACCGGCCGTTCCTGCGCAACAAGCTGGTGACGGCGCGTTTCTACGCCACCCAGGTGCTGCCCCAGGTCGGCGGTCTCCTGTTACCGTCGACCGGCGGTACGGCGGAGGTGGCGGAGGTCACGGCCGACACCCTGGCGGCCTGACCTCTTCCGGCGGTATGCCGGCCATGCAGTGCGGCGGGTTGACGCAGGCGTCTACCCGCCGGTAACTTTGCTGCATCGCAAGAAAGGTCGTACCCCGTGAACCACATGCTCCCCGATCTGGTCTATCCGCTCGACGGCCGCCCGGCCGACGGCGAGGCGATGGCGGTGGCCCCAGGCGTTTTCTGGGTCCGCATGCCGATCGCCATCCCCGGCCTCGACTTCATCAATCTCTACCTGATCGAGGACGGCGACGGCTGGACCGTGGTCGACACCGGGCTGCGCAGCAAGAAGATCGAGGAGCTGTGGCGGACCGTCTTCGCCCGGCCGGGTTTCGACAAGCCGGTGCGCCGGGTGATCTGCACCCATTTCCATCCCGACCATATCGGCCAGGCCGGCTGGTTCGAGCAGGAATACGGCGCCGACCTGTGGATGACCTGGGGCGAGTGGACCTTCGGCCGCCTGCTGTCGCTCGAGGCGCTGCCCGAACCGCCGCAGGCCGTGCTCGATTTCTACACGCGCGCGGGGCTCAACGACGAGGCGCTGGCCGCGATGAAGGCGCGCGGCTACGGCAATTTCGGCAAGGCGGTGACGCCGATCCCGCGCGCGCTCCATCGCATCGTTGATGGCCAGGTGATCAGGATCGGCCGCGGCGGGTGGAAAGTCATCGTCGGCCAGGGCCATTCGCCCGAGCATGCCTGCCTCTACAATGCCGAACTGAACCTGCTGATCTCGGGCGACCAGATCCTGCCGCGCATCTCGCCTCACGTCGGCGTCTATCCCGGCGAGCCCGATGCGGATCCCCTGAGCCTCTATCTCGGCTCGCTGCCGCGCTTCGACCACTTGCCCGACGATGTGCTGGTGCTGCCTGCTCACGGTGATGTGTTCCGCGGGCTGAAGCGCCGGCTGCGCGACCTGCAGTTGCATCACGACGAGCGGCTGGATGCGCTGGTCGACGCCCTGGCCACCCCGAAGAAAGCCATCGAAACGCTGCCCGTGCTGTTCCGGCGCGAGTTGAAAGGCGAGCATGCGATGCTCGGCCTCGGCGAGGCGATCGCCCATCTTCATCTGCTGATGAACCGGGGACGGGTCACCCGGTCGCTTGGCCCTGACGGCGTCGACCTCTATGCTGCTGCCGCATAGGCAGTAGCGCGCTGGGAGGCGGGCCATGGAGACGTTGAAGGGCAAGACCCTGTTCATCACCGGGGCCAGCCGCGGCATCGGCCTCGCCATCGCCCTGCGCGCGGCGCGCGACGGCGCCAATATCGTGGTCGCGGCCAAGACCGCCGAACCGCATCCCAAGCTGCCCGGCACCATCCATACCGCCGCCGCCGCGATCGAGGCGGCCGGCGGCCGCGCCCTGGCGCTGCTCGTCGACGTTCGCGACGAGGCGAACGTCGTGGCGGCGGTGTCCCAGGCTGTCGAGACCTTCGGCGGCATCGATATCTGCATCAACAATGCCTCGGCCATCTCGCTGACCGGCACGCTCGACACGCCGATGAAGCGTTACGACCTGATGCACCAGATCAACGGCCGCGGCACCTATCTCGTCTCCCAGAGTTGCCTGCCGCATCTGCTGAAGGCGAAGAATCCGCATATCCTGAACCTGTCGCCGCCGCTGAATATCGAGGAGCGATGGTTTGCCCCGCACGTCGCCTATTCGATGGCCAAGTACAACATGAGCCTGTGCGTGCTGGGGATGGCCGGCGAATTCCGCGACCAGGGCGTCGGTGTCAATGCGCTGTGGCCCAAGACGGCGATCGATACCTCGGCGATGCGCATGCTGGGCGGCGATCAGGCGACGCGCAAATGCCGCAAGCCGGAGATCATGGCCGATGCGGCCCATGTCATCCTCACGCGCGATGCCCGGGCCTTTACCGGCAATTTCTGCATCGACGAGGAAATCCTGCGCTCCGCCGGCGTCACCGACTTCGCGGTGTACCGGCATGAGGGGGTGCTGGAGCAGGAACTGTTACCCGATTTCTTCGTGTAGTATGTCAGCTATTCCCTGAACGCATGGGCGTTAGGTGTTGACGCTAGTGAGTTAGTAGATAAATATGAGTGCACCGCAGCAACGCGGTCGGGTGGCTTCGTTATCGGCCCGCGGGATTTGATCGGAGCAGCTTGCGCCGCGTGATCAAGAGCTAAAGCGCCACGACGCGAATCGTGGGTTCCGACCATTCGGTGCTAGGAGACCTACGATGCTCATGTGCTGTTGCGGCCGCGTCCTCTAAGCCCTTCCGGGCGACTTCTTTCCCTCTGCTGAAACTTTGACGCCGCGCCGATCCGCGCGGTCTTGAGGTACATCATGACGTCTACCGCCAACGGCGCCGCCACCGCGCCGCCGCCGATGATTGCGCTTTCGGGCCTGTCGAAGGTCTTCCAGGGGCCGAACGGCCCGGTCCAGGCGCTGAGCGGCATCGACATCGAGGTCGGCCGCGGCGAAGTCTTCGGCGTGATCGGCCGCTCGGGGGCCGGCAAGTCGACCTTGCTGCGCTGCCTCAACCTGCTGGAACGGCCGACGGCCGGCACCGTCACGGTGGCCGGACGCGAACTGACCACGCTCGACCGCGGCGGGCTGAACGAGGCGCGGCGCGAGATCGGCATGATCTTCCAGCATTTCAACCTGCTGGCCGGCCGCACCGTCTACCAGAACGTCGCCTTGCCGCTCGAGCTTGCCGGGGCCGACAAGGCCGCGATCGCCCGCGCCGTGCCGCCGCTGCTGGACCTGGTCGGGCTGACCGAGCGCGCGAACTATTACCCGCGCAGCCTGTCGGGCGGCCAGAAGCAGCGCGTCGGCATTGCCCGGGCGCTGGCGACCAGCCCGAAGGTGCTGCTCTGCGACGAGGCGACCTCGGCGCTCGATCCCGAGACGACCTTGTCGATCCTCAAGCTCCTGGACAAGCTGAAGCGCGAGCTCGGCCTGACCATCGTGCTGATCACGCACGAGATGTCGGTCATCAAGGAGATCGCCGACCGCGTGGCCGTCATCGACGGCGGCCGCATCGTCGAGCAGGGCCGGGTCTACGACGTGCTGAGCCGCCCGCGCGAGGCGGTGACCCGCGCGCTGGTCGGCGAGGTGATGGGCCATCTGGTGCCCGACGACCTGGCCGAGCGCCTGGCCGGCCGGGTGCCGGGCGGCGCCTTGTGGCGCATCCTGTTCATCGGCGATGCCGGCTACGAGCCGGTGCTGTCGGAACTGGCGCGCCGCTTCGACATCGACCTGAACCTGGTGCATGGCCGGATCGAGACGATCCAGGGCGAACCGTTCGGCAGCCTGGTCGTCAACGTCATCGGCAGCGAGGCCAGGCTGCGCCAGGCCCTCGGCTATCTGAAGATCCGCAATATCGAGGTGGAGGAGATCGGGCATGTCGTCCGCGATGATCGCGCTGTTTCTTGACGCGTTCTGGGAAACGCTCGGCATGGTCGGCGCCGCCGGGCTGATCTCGACGGCCATCGGCCTGCCGCTCGGCGTCGTCCTGCTGACGACGGCCAAGGGCCATATCTTCGCCCATGCCGGCGTCAACCGCGTGCTCGGCTTCATCGTCAACGCCACGCGCTCGACCCCGTTCGTCATCCTGATGGTGGCGATCATTCCGTTCACCCGTGCCGTGGTCGGGACCTCGATCGGCACGGCGGCGGCCGTCGTGCCGCTGACCATCGCCGCGATCCCGTTCATCGCCCGGCTGTTCGAACAGGCGATGCGCGAGATCGATCCCGGGTTGATCGAAGCCCTGCAGGCGATGGGCGCCACCCGGCTGCAGATCGTGCGCAAGGTGCTGATCCCGGAAGCCCTGCCCGGGCTGGTGGCGGCGGTCACGGTCACCCTGGTCAGCCTGATCGGCTATTCCGCCATGGCCGGCGCGATCGGCGGCGGCGGCCTCGGCGATCTCGGCATCCGCTATGGCTATCAGCGCTTCCTGCCGGAGGTGATGCTCGCCGTCGTCGTCGTCCTCATCGTTCTCGTCCAGTTCGTGCAATCGGCCGGCGATGCGCTGGTGCGCCGCTTCAGCCGCAAGTGATCCAGTAGAAGGACCTTTCAGATGTTTGCCTCCCTGCGCAAGACCCTGGCCGTGGCGGTGTTCGCCGGCGCGGCCTTCATCCAGCCGGCCGCCGCCGACGGCACGCTCAAGATCGGCGTCACCGCCGGCCCGCATGCCCAGATCCTCGAGGTCGTCAAGGACGTGGCGGCCAAGAACGGCCTGAAGATCACGGCCGTCGAGTTCTCAGATTACATCCAGCCGAACGCGGCGCTGGCCCAGGGCGATCTCGACGTCAACATCTACCAGCACCGCCCGTTCCTCGACCAGCAGGTCAAGGACCGCGGCTACAAGCTGGTCGCGGTGGCCGACACCGTCGTCTTCCCGATGGGCATCTATTCCAAGAAGATCAAGAAGCTGGACGAGCTGAAGGCGGGCGCCCGCATCGCCATCCCGAACGATCCGACCAATGGCGGCCGCGGCCTCCTGCTGCTCGAGAAGGTCGGGCTGATCAAGCTCGACCCGAAGGCGGGCCTGAAGGCCGGTCCGGCCGACATCACCGAGAACCCGCGCAAGCTCAGGATCGTCGAGCTCGAGGCCGCCCAGCTGCCCCGCGCACTGGACGAGGTCGATGCCGCCGCCGTCAACACCAACTACGCGCTGCCCGCCGGCCTCGTGCCGACCCGCGACGCGATCGCGATCGAGACGCCGGAATCGCCCTACGTCAACATCATCGCCGTCCGCCAGGGCGACGAGAACAAGCCCGAGGTCCGGGCGCTGATCGCCGCCTACCACTCGCCCGAGGTCAAGGCCTTCATCCAGAAGACCTTCCAGGACTCGGTCGTCGCCGCCTGGTAGTCCCGATCCGGTAACGTCGATCACGAATAGTGCCGCACCCAATTGCTTAGGGTGCGGCATTTCTTTATCTTTCGGGCCAGTTTTCAGAACGTTGCAGGGCGGGCCCACAGATGACCCAGAATAACCGGCAGGACTTCATCAACCGGCTGATCGCCGGTTCCCGCATCTTCCGGACCCAGCATTACGAGATGCATCCGGAACAGTTCGCGCCGTTGAAGGACGGCCAGGCCCCGCCGGCCCTGGTCATCTCCTGCTCGGATTCGCGCATCGATCCGGCCCTTGTACTGCAGTCCCGGCCGGGCGACCTGTTCCTGGTGCGCAATGTGGCCAACCTGGTGCCGCGCTACAATCCCGGCGCCATCGATTCCACCTCGGCAGCGATCGAATACGCCGTCCGTGACCTGGGGGTCAGCCACATCATCGTGCTGGGCCATGCCAAGTGCGGCGGGATCATGGCGCTGGGCCTGTCGATGCAGAGCCAGCCGATGCAGCGCGATTTCATCGGCCCCTGGGTCGAGATCGCCGACATGGCCTGCTGGCACTATCTGAAGGCGCACCATTCGGAAGACCGCGAGCATATCGACCAGACCCAGCTGGAACAGTGGTCGATCCGCAACTCGATCGACAACCTGCGGACCTTCCCCTGGCTGGCCGAGCGGGTCGCCGCCGGCAACCTGAGCCTGCATGGCTGGTGGTTCGACCTCGACCACGGCCAGCTCTGGGGCCTGGATGCCGACAGCAAGGAATTCGCCCGCCTCGCCACCTGAGGCTTCTTCGCGGATGAGCATGGCCGAGGAGGCCCCCGATCCGCTGTGGTTGCGGCTGACCGGCCGGCTGGTGGCCGCGGCGATCGTCGTCGCGGCGGCCTATGCCGTCTATCGCGTCAATATCGATTCCTTCCAGTATCCCCGTACCGACGATGCGGTCGTGCGCGCCAACATCATCGGCATCGCGCCCGAGGTCGGTGGCCGGGTGGTGGCGCTGCATATCCAGGACAACCAGGAGGTCGCGGCCGGCACGCTGCTGTTCGAGATCGACCCGGCACCCTACGAGGCCGAGCGGGCGGTGGCCGCGGCCGAGCTCGACGTGGCCCGCTCGACCTCGGGCGGCCAGGAGAATGCCATCGCCGCCTCGCGTGCCGATATCGCCCGGCTGGAGGCCGAGCTGACCGCCGCGACCGAAACCGTCAACCGCTACCGGCCGCTGGTCCAGAAGGGGGCCGTCGCCCAGCTGGCGCTGGACGATGCCATCGGCCGCATGCGCTCGCTGCAGGCGTCCGTCCAGCGGGCCAGGCACCAGCGCGACGAGGCGATCAACCGCCTGGCCCTGCAAGGCGGCGTCGACGCCCGGGTCAAGGCGGCCGAGGCCCGGCTGCAGCGGGCCGAGCTGAATTTGGCCTATACGAAGGTGCGCGCGCCGTTCCGTGCCCGGGTCGCCAACATGAACATGGCTGTCGGCGCCTATGCCCGCGAGGGCCAGGCCCTGTTCAGCCTGATCGACCTCGACCATTGGTGGGTCGTGGCGAATTTCCAGGAAAGCTATATCGACCGCATCAGGCCGGGCGACCCGGCCGCCGTGCGCCTGGTCACCTATCCCGATGCGGTGTTCCAGGGCCGGGTGCAGGATGTCGGCTGGGGCATCGCCGTCGATGACGGCGCGCCCGGCGCGCCCCCGAAGGTCGCGCCGATCACCAACTGGGTACGCATTGCCAACCGCCTGCCGGTGCGCATCGCGCTGCCCCCGCCGCTGCCGGACCAGCCCTATCGCATGGGGCTGACGGCGACGGTGACGGTGCACCGTGCGGAATAGGGCTGCGGCGGCGCTTGCTGCGCTGCTCGGCCTGTCGGCCTGCCTCGACCCCGTCGGCCCGACCTTCCAGCGACCCGGACAGCCGGTGGTGCCCGCGGGTTATCGCGGGGCGCCGGCCCCGGCCGATCCCGCCTCGCTTGCCGATGAAGCCTGGTGGCAGGTGTTCGACGATCCGGTGCTGACCGGGCTGATCCGGGAGGCTGTCGCCAACAACCGCGACGTCCGCATCGCCGCGGCGCGGGTCGAGCAGGCCCGGGCACAGGCCCTGGCGGTTGCCGCCGATACCCGGCCGCAGGTCGGCTACCAGGCCGAGGTCAGCCGCGAATCCCAGGCGATCCTGGGCGCCGCGGTGCCGTCGCCGACCTCGCGCCGGCCATCCTCGACCTATCTGCTGTCGCTCCCGATCAGCTGGGAAATCGACCTGTGGGGCCGGCTGCGCCGGGCCGACGAGGCGGCGCGGGCGGAAATCCTGGTGGCCGAGGCGGCGCAGGCCGGCGTCATGCTGACCCTGGTCGGCAATGTCGCCGGGGCCTACTACACGCTCCTCACCCTCGACCGCCAGCGGGCGGTCGTCGTGGCGACGGCCGAAGCCTATCGCCGCACCCTCGAGCTGTTCACCGTGCGCCGCGAAGGCGGCGTCGGCACCGATATCGAGCGGCGCTCGGCCGCCGCGCAATACGACCGCGTGCGCTCGCAGATCCCTCTGTTCGACAAGCGCATCAGTCAGACCGAGAACCAGATCAGCCTGCTGGCCGGCCGCCCGCCGGGCGCGGTGCCGCGGGGCAAGCCGCTGGAACGGCAGGCGATGCCAGCGCGCATTCCGGCCGGGCTGCCCGCGCAGCTCCTGGAGCGCCGCCCGGACATCGCCCAGGCCGAGGCGCGGTTGCGCGCGATCAACGCGCGCATCGGCATCGCCGAGGCCAACTACTATCCGCGCCTGACATTGACCGGCCTGTTCGGTTTCGTCGGGCCCGACATCCCCTCGATCCTCGATGGCACCGGCAATCTCTGGTCGGTGCTGGGCGGCGTCGCCGGCCCGCTGTTCACCGGCGGGCGGCTCGATGCCGAGAAGGCGCGGATCGAGGCGGAATGGGATGCGGGCCGCGCCGCCTACGAGCAGGCCTTCCTGGTCGGCCTGCGCGAGGTGGCCGATGCCCTGGTCGAGCGCCGCTCGGTCGACGAGGCCTGGGCCGATCTCGCCTCGTCGGTCGCCAATTACGAGGCGGTGGTCGAACTCTCGACCGACCGCTACGTTACCGGCCTGTCGCCCTATTACGAAATCCTGCTGTGGCAGGAACGGCTCTATCCCGCCCAGCTCGAGCTGGCCGACATCGCCGGGCAGCGCTATCTGGCGCTGGTGCGGCTCTATCTGGCGCTGGGCGGCGGCTGGAACCTGAAACCCGACCAGTGGTCAGGCCTGGACACCGTCGAGCGGCGCTGAGGTCGCCGGCTGGTGCACGGTCAGCGCCAGGAAGCGGCGCTGGGCCTGGTCGAGGTCGCGGCCGACGGCTGCGAGTGCCGCGCGGTCGGCCGGCCGGCTCGACAGTTCCCAGCGGGCATCCTCGAACTGGGCGACCGCGGCGGCAAGGTTGCGGTGGATCGCGGCCGTCTCGGCCTCGCGGTCGGCGGGGTTCGCGGCCAGCCGGTCGAGGCCCTGCTGCGCGGCGGCGAGCTTGGCGCGGGCCGCGCCGCGCGCGCTGGCCGGCCAGAGGAAGGCGTCGACGATGGTGGCGACGGCGATGCCGAGCAGGATACCCAGCACGCGGTCGATGCCGGCGGCGAGGTTGCCGGCCACGGTTTCCTGGTCCAGCGCGACCAGCCCGAATGCCATCACCGTCTGCATGCCGGCATAGCTGATCCGGGTCGAGCCGACATTGATATAGGCGGCCCCGGCGATGCCGATCGCGGCGACGATCATCAGCGCGGGCATGGTGCCCATCGAAGGCCCGAGCAGCGCCAGCGACAGGAAGCCGAACAGTCCGCCGCAGATCGCGCCGGCCGACCGCAGCAAGGCCTTGCGCATCGAGGCGCCGCGGCTGGGCTGGATCACGATGATCGCGGTGACGACGCAGGTGGTGATGCCCGGCCACAGCAGGATCTGATAGGCGAGGCCGCACAGCGTCATCGCCACCGCGCCCTTGATGGCCAGCCGCAAGGCGCCGGGATCAAACTTGGTGCCGGGCTGAAACCGCGGCAGGCGGCCGATCGGCGGCCGCGAGGGCTGGCGGCGCGACAGGATATCGAGGAAACCGGTGAGGTCCGGCAGGCCCCGGGCGATGTCGTAGAGCCGCGCGATCACCGGGCGGATTTCCCTGCCCGCGGGCAGCGGCGTGAGCGGCTGCGCCGTCCGCCTGAGCTGCCGCAGATCGGCTAGCAGACGGCGCAGGTCGCGCGCCAGCAGGTCGACCGCGGCGATCTCGGCCGGTGCGAGCGGATGCGCGCGCGCTTCGCGCCGTAGCAGGATGATGGCCGCGACCAGCCGGTCGAGCTCGGCGATCAGCCGCAGCTGCTCGGCATGGCGCTGCCGCAGCCGGTCGTCGAGCGCTTCGGCCCGGGCCAGCAGGTCGAGCTGGCGGACCATGCCGGGACCGAGCAGCCGTTCGCGCAGCACGCCGGGCATGAAGGCATGGCGCGCGACCGTATGGTCGAGCGCGCGGATGGCGAGATCGAGCCGTTCGGCCAGGTCGTCGACCAGCTGCCGTTCCGGGTTTTCCGGCCACAGCGCCAGTTGCGCGAAGGCGCCGATCATCGAGCCGGCGGCCAGCATCTGGATGCGGATGACCGCCATCTGGATCGCCCGCGACGGATCGGCGACCTGATCGGGGATCGCCACCAGCACGGTGACGCCGAACAGGATGAAGACGTAGGAATCCGCCTGTGTCTTCGACAGGTAGATGCCGAAGGTGACCCAGGCCGCGAGGGCCAGCAGCAGCAGCTCCTGCTTGCCGGCCAGCAGCGCGACCATCAGGATGGCCATCGCGCCGCCCGCCAGCGTGCCCAGGGCGCGCTGGATCGCCTTGTCGAACGAGGCCTGGGCATCGGCCTGCGCCACGACGAAGATGGTGACGATCAGCCAGTGGATTTCCGGGATGTGCAGCGCCATGGCCGCGATCACCGTGACCAGGCAGACCAGCGTCAGCCGGATCGTGGCGCGCACCCGCGTCGGGTTGGGCGCCAGTTCCCGCCCCAGCGCGGCGAACAGGCGCCGCTCCCAGGCGATCAACGGAACAGTCCGAGCCAGAGCAGGCAGGCGATCAGGATACCCAGCGCCGGATAGACGATCAGCAGCGGCGCCATGTTGCGTTCGAGCCCGGTCCTGGCGAATACCGGACGCAGCGTCAGCACCCCGACGGCGCCGGCGATCAGGCACAGCACCCAGGCCGGGAACAGGGCGCCGTAGATATTGATCGTCGGGTCGCAGCCGCCCAGCAGGAGACTCGTGGGCAGCGCGGCCCAGCGCCGCATCGTCGTCAGGCCGCGGCCCGGGTCAGCCCGAGCTTGTGCCAGACCTGGGCCAGCGCCTCGACCAGCTGGTCCATCATCGCGTCGTCGTGCATCGGCGAGGGCGTGATGCGCAGCCGTTCGGTGCCGCGCGGCACGGTCGGATAGTTGATCGGCTGGATGTAGATGTCATGCTCGGCCAGCAACAGGTCGCTCGCCGTCTTGCACAGGGCGGAATCGCCCACCATCACCGGCACGATATGGGTGACCGAGGGCATGACGGGCAGGCCGGCCGCCATGAGCCGGCGTTTCAGCACCGCGGCGCGTTCCTGGTGGCGCTCGCGCTCGACCTGGCTCGACTTGAGGTGGCGGACCGAGGCCAGCGCGCCGGCGGCGACCACCGGGGGCAGGGCGGTGGTGAAGATGAAACCCGGCGCGTAGGAGCGGATGGCGTCGATGATCGCGGTCGAGGCCGCGACATAGCCGCCGACCACGCCGAACGCCTTGCCCAGCGTGCCGTTGATGACGTCGATGCGGCCCATCACCCCGTCGCGCTCGGCGACGCCCGCGCCGCGCGGGCCGTACATGCCGACCGCGTGCACCTCGTCGAGATAGGTCATGGCGCCGTAGCGCGCGGCCAGGTCGCAGATTTCGGCCAGCGGCGCGATGTCGCCGTCCATCGAATAGACCGATTCGAAGGCGATCAGCTTCGGCCGCTCGCCGGCATCGGCCAGCAGGGTTTCCAGGTGGCCGAGGTCGTTGTGGCGGAACACCCGCCGTTCGACGCCGGAATGGCGGATGCCCTCGATCATCGAATTGTGGTTCAGCTGGTCGGACAGGATCAGGCAGTCGGGGATCAGCTTCGGGAGCGTCGACAGCGAGGCTTCGTTGGCAATGTAGCCCGAGGTGAAGACCAGCGCGGCTTCCTTGCCGTGCAGGTCGGCGATCTCGGCCTCCAGCCGGACCAGCGGGTGGTTGGTGCCGGAAATGTTGCGGGTGCCGCCGGCGCCCGCGCCATGCTCGGCCAGCGCCGCGTTCATCGCCTCGATCACCGCCGGGTGCTGGCCCATGCCGAGGTAGTCGTTGGAACACCACACCACGATCTCGCGCTCGCCGGGGCGCGAATGGTCGGTGGCGCGCGGAAAGGCGCCGAGCTTGCGGGCGAGCGGGGTGAAGACGCGATAGCGCCGCTCCTGCATCAGCCGATCGATCGCGTCGGTGAAGAAGCGTTGGTAGTCCATCGCCGAACCTCAAATAGTGCGCGGGCAACAATTGCCCCCATATAGCCCAATTTGCTTCGCCGCGCGCCAGCCTAGATGTCGCAGGGGAATTGGGTCTGGCCTCGCGCAGTATTTTGCCACATCATCTGCGCCGAATCAGCTTTGTGGACCAAGACGTTTGGCGACATGGCGCGCTCGGGGCTGCAGTACGTCACTGTCATGGTGGTTGAAGACAACGCGAATATGCGTAATGTCCTTCGCACCGTCTTGCAACTTATTGGTGTTGGCAGCATCGTGACTGCGAGCGACGGGCGTGAAGCCCTCGAACTCTTGCGCACCCGCGCCGTCGATATCCTGATGGTCGACTGGGAGATGAAGCCGCTGGACGGGCTGGAGATGATCCGGGCGATCCGCATGGTGCCCGATCACCCCAACCGCTTCACCCCGGTCATCATGGTGTCGGCGCATTCCGAGGTCGAGCGGGTCAAGCAGGCGCGCGATGCCGGGGTCAACGAATTCCTGGTCAAGCCGATCTCGGCCAAGCGGGTGATGGAACGGCTGATCGACGTCATCGAGCGGCCGCGGCAATACGTCAAGTCGCGCAGCTATTTCGGGCCCGACCGCCGGCGCCGCTCGTCCAAGGGCGGTTATCACGGGCCGTTCCGGCGCAAGGACGACAAGCCGGCCGAGGCCGCGGCGGCGATGTTCGAGGCCGATCACGGCGACGACACCGTCGAGCTTTGAACCCAACCGTTGCGATTCTCCTACATCCTTTTACCCGCGCGATCTAACCAGGTTACATCGCGCTGCTAGGCTTGGTTCCGTCAAGAGATCGGAACCGAAGCCATGCGCCGACTGCTGCCTGTCATCCTGCTGCTGCTCGCCACTGTCGGTGCCGTCTCTGCCGCCCGCGCGGAACCCTTCCGCTTCACCGCCGCCCCCCGCTGCCCCCATGCCTGCCCCGATCTGCCCGGGCAGGGCGATCTGGTGGCGACGATCCGCCAGGTCTTTCTTGCGGCAGGCGCGGATATCTCGATCGAATTCCTGCCCTGGCAGCGCGCCGTGGCCACCGCCGCCCACGACCCGGCCATCGCCGGCTATCTGGTCGACGACGGCTCGGTCATGTCGGGCTTTACCCTGTCGCCGCCGCTGATGGCCGGCACGCTGGGCCTGGCCGTCCGCCATGGCGGCGAGCAGCACGACGTCAGCCCGGCGGGGCTCAAGGGCGTGTCTCTGGCCGTGCTGGCCGGCCATGCGCTCACCCCGGCGCTCGACGGCGCGATCGTGGGCCGCCGGATCGCGGCCTATGCCGTCGACGACGACGCGACGATGCTGCGCATGGTGGCCGCCGGCCGGCTCGACGCCGCGGTGATCGATGCCGATGTCTTCGCCTGGCAACTGCGCAACATGGTCGGCCTGGCGCCGGCCCGCGATCTCCTGGTCTTCAACCCGGTCGTGCTGGGTCGCAAGACCCTGCATGTCGCCTTTGCCGGTTCCGCCGTCGGCCGCCGCGCCCAGATGGCCTTTTCCGCCGGTGAGGCCCTGCAGGAGTTGTCCCCGCTGCAGGTCAGCCAACTGCTCGGGGCCGACGCCAGCCTGCGGCTGCGCTGAACCAGATCATCTGATACGTTCGAACGTCGGCAGGGATACTGAACGAGACGATCGAATGAGACGACGCCGGTTCCTTTCGCTTCTCGGTGGCGCCGCGCTGGCACCGCTGGTCCCCGTTCATGCGGCCCGGGCCGACGATTGTGGCGTGCCGGCCGCGCGCGATGACGGGTGGCCGGTCGCCGCCCCCGATGACGACAGGCTCGTCGACCGTGCCGCCCTGTGCCGGATGGCCGAGCGGCTCGCGGCGGGCGATCGCAACATCCATGCCGTGCTGGTCGCCCATCGCGGCCGCCTCGTGTTCGAACGGTATTTCAGCGGGGCCGACGAAGTACCGGGCCATGTCTACGGCCGCCGGGTGGCCCAGGTCACCTTCGACGCCGATACCCTGCATGACCTGAAGTCGGTGTCCAAGAGCGTGGCGTCCCTCGTGGTCGGCATCGCGATCGATCGCGGGTTGATCCGCAGCGTCGACGAACCGATCTTCAGTTTCTTTCCCGAACTCTCCGAGCTGCGCTCGCCCGAGAAGGACCGCATCCGGCTGTCGGACGTGCTCGGCATGTCGATGGGCCTGTCGTGGGTCGAGGCCACGCCGGCGACGGGGAATTTCGACAATGACGAGGCGCGCATGCACCTGGCCTGGGACCAGTGCGCCTACGTCCTCGGCCGCCCGGTCATGGCGGCGGCGAGGCAGGAATTCTTCTACAATACCGGCGCGCTCCAGCTGGTGTCTGCCATCATCGGCCGGGCGACGGGACGGCCGCTCGACGACTTCGCCCGCACGACGCTGTTCGAGCCGCTCGGCATAACGAAGGCCGATTGGGCGCGGTTCAGGGGCGATACCGATGCCGGGGGCGGGTTGCGCCTGCGGCCGCGCGACATGGCCAAGATCGGCCAGCTCGTCCTCGACGGCGGCCGCTGGAACGATCGCCAGATCGTTCCCAAGGCGTGGATCGAGGCGTCGACCGCCCCGAAGCGCCGGGCCATCGAGGATATGTCCTACGGCTACCTCTGGTGGCTCGGCGGCGGCAGATCCAACGGGCGTGACATCCATTGGATCGGCGCGCTGGGCCGGGGCGGGCAGTCGATCCGGATCGTGCCCGAGCTCGACCTCGTCGTCGCCGTCACCGCCGGCTATTACCAGGACTACAGCCCGCAAGCGTTCCAGGTGCAGTACGGCGTCTTCCGGGATGTCGTGCGCAGCATCGGTTTCACCGCCTGATCGACGGGCGGCGGCTTCCGGGGCAAGGCAGGATCACAGCCGGCCTTCGGCCAGCAGGTCGCGGGTCCGCCTCAGTGTCGAGAGCAAGGCGCTGCGGTAACCTTTCTCGCCGTCCATCCAGGCCTGCTCGGCCTGTTCTTCCGGGCCGTTCGGCTCTTTGCCGCGCAAGCCGAGATAGCCGTAGAAGCGCAATTGCAGCGTGCCGTCGGCATCCTCGAACAGTTCGTTGACGATGGCGCCTTCGCGCGGGCCGGCCGCCTGGAAGAAGGTCACCTTGGCTTCCGGCTCGAAGGTGATGATCTCGCGCAGCTCGGCGCCGCCGATCGTGGCCTCGCGCACGATGTGGGACGCACTCTCCTCGACGACGTCGCAACGGGTGCAGAGGCCGGGCGGCAGGAACAGCCGGGCATCGCGGGCCTTGAGGACCAGGCCCTGCCAGGCTTGCGTGCGGGTCAGCGGGGTTTCGCCTGACGGATTCACCGAAACGGTGGCGGTGGAATAGATCATGATCGCGTTCCTCGTGTTGTCGTGGTGGACAACCAGAGGATCAACGATCCGAATTCGTACCGATAGGCGATATATTTGGACAAACTGTCTCGCTGATGGAACGATATGGATCTGCTCGCCCTTACCGATTTCAACCTGGTCGCCCGGCATGGCGGGTTCGGGCGCGCCGCCCGGGCCACCGGGCGCCCGAAGGCGACCCTGTCCCGCCGGGTCGCGGAACTGGAGGCCGCGCTTGGCCTGCGCCTGTTCGAGCGGGGCGCGCGCCTGCTCAAGCTGACCGAAGAGGGGCGCGCGCTGCACCGGCGGACTGGGGCATTGCTGACCGAGATCGAGGAGACGGCGGCGGCCATCGCCTCGGGCGGCGGCACGGCGCGGGGCCGCCTGCGGATCAGCGCGCCCCTGCTGTTCTCGCAGATCGCCATGGGCCGGCTCGCCGCCGGGTTCGCGCTGAAATATCCGGCAGTCCGGCTCGAGGTGACGACGGAAGACCGGGCGGTCGACATGGTCGAGGAGGGGTACGACCTCGCAATCCGGGTCAATCCGGATCCGGACGAAAGCCTGGTCGGGCGCGTTTTCCTGCGCGACCGGCTGGTGGTGGTCGCCAGCCC
>JAEYTW010000781.1 GCA_023433835.1 Pseudomonadota bacterium
GGTCAGCCGTTCGCGCAGCGACGACCGGACAAGGCCGACCTGGGCGGCCAGCGCCTTCAGCGGCATGCGGGCATCCCGGCGCAACAGGTCGAGGATGCGGCGGTCGCGGTCGTCGAGGGGGCGCATCGGGCTTCGGGATATCCTTATCGGCGGCGCGGCCGGTCAAAGTGGCGGTAGCGCCGGGCATATCGGCGGTTGCCGGCGGGGTGCCACTGGTCGCAGATTTCAGCCGTCGCCGCAACGTCCGGGAATATCACGCCGATGTCGATCACCGAACAGGCCCCGCCCAGCTTCTCCGCCGGCCAGGTGGCGGCATTCGCCCGCCGCCATTATGGCCTCGTAGGTGAACTGAGCCCGCTGGACAGCGAGCGCGACCAGAATTTCAGGCTGACCGAGGCCGGCGGCACGGCGTGGGTGGTCAAGATCGCCAATGCGGCCGAGGCGGCCGTCACCCTCGATTTCCAGCGCGCGGTGCTGGCCCACCTGGCCGAGCGCGCGCCCGACCTGCCGCTGCCCCGGCTGCGGCAGGCCCTCGACGGCGCGGCGCTCTGCCCGGTCGAAGGCCATTTCATGCGGGTGGTGAGCCATCTGCCCGGCGAGAAGTTTGCCGGCGCGGTGCGGACGCCCGAACTGCTCGACAGCCTGGGCGCCATGCTCGGCCGGCTCGATGCCGCCTTGCTGTCCTTCGGCCATCCCGGCGCCCATTACGATCTCGACTGGGACCTGCGCCATGCCGGCCGGTCGCGGGCGCGGCTGCGCCATGTCGCCGATGCGGCCGACCGGGCGCTGCTCGAACGCTTCCTCGGCCGTTGGGATGCCGGTGTCGAGCAAGCCCTGACGGGCTGCCGGGCCGGCGTCATCCACAACGATGCCAACGACCATAACCTGCTGATCGGCGGCGGCGTGGTCACCGGCATCATCGATTTCGGCGATGCGCTGCATGCGCCGCTGATCGCCGAACTCGCCATCGCCTGCGCCTATGCGATCCTGGGCGAGGCCGATCCGCTGGCCGCTGCCGGCCGGATCGCGGCGGCCTACCACCGCGAACTGCCGCTGACCGATACCGAGATCGGCATCCTGTTCGACCTGATCGCCATGCGGCTCGTGACCTCGGTGACGATCTCGGCCTCGCGCCGCGGCCGCCAGGACGACAGCGGCTACCTGACGGTCAGCGAGGCCGATGGCTGGGCGATGCTGCGCCGGCTGGGCGCCATCGATCCCGGCATCGCCACTGCGGTGCTGCGCAAGGCCTGCGGCCTGGAGGCGGCCCCCGGCGCCCGCCGCGTCGTCGACTGGATCGCCGGCCACCGCCGCGACTTCCACCCGATCGTCGGCCGGCCGCTCGCGACGATGGCGACGGGCATCGTGCCGCTGGGCGAGGCCGGGCACCCGATCGTCGCCACCTCCAGCGCCTGCGAACCGGCCAAGGCCCAGGCGCTGTGGGAGGAGATCGCGGCGGCGCGTGGCATCGAACTCGGGCTGGGCTGCTGGACCGAGGATCGCGCGATCTATTCGACCCCGGCCTTCGCCTCGGTCATCGACCCCTCGACGCGCCGCACGCTGCATCTCGGCCTCGACCTGTTCTTCGCACCGGGCACCGCGCTGCATGCCCCGTTGGCCGGCCGTGTCGCCGATTGCTACATCACGGCGGATCCGCTCGATTACGGCTGCGCCGTGCTGCTCGAGCACGAGCCGCAGCCCGGCCTGCGTTTCTGGACGCTGTGGGGGCATCTGGCGCATGAAAGCGCTGCCCGCGCCGCCATCGGCCGGCGCTTCGAGGCCGGCGAGATCTTCGCCTGGGTCGGCGAGGATACCGAGAACGGCAACTGGCTGCCCCATCTGCATCTGCAACTGGTGACGGCCAGGCCTGAGCGCGCCGCCGACGTGATCGGCGTGGGCGAGCGCACGCTGCGCGATGTCTGGACCGAGCTGTTCCCCGACCCGGCCAACCTGGTCGGCCTGCACCCCGAGACCTTCCATCGCCAGGGTCGCACGGCCGAGGCGATCGTCGCGGCGCGGCGCGAGAAGCTGCTGCCCAACCTCAGCATCTCCTACCGCCGGCCGTTGAAGATCGTACGCGGCGAGGGCGTGTGGCTGATCGACGAGGGCGGCCGCGCCTATCTCGACTGCTACAACAACGTCGCCCATCTCGGCCATGCCCATCCCGAGGTGGTCGAGGTGCTGGCCGCCCAGGCCGCCGTGCTCAACACCAACACCCGCTACCTGCACGACACCATCATCGACTATGCCGAGCGGTTGACCGCCTTGCTGCCGGCGCCGCTGACCGTCTGCGCCTTCGCCTGCACCGGGTCGGAAGCCAACGAACTCGCGCTGCGCATGGCGCGTGCCCATACCGGCCGGCGCGACGTCGTCACGCTGGACTGGGCCTATCACGGCCATACCCAGGCGCTGATCGACGTCAGCCCCTACAAGTACAAGCGCCGCGGCGGCACCGGCCGGCCCGACCATGTCTGGGAGGCGGCCTTGCCCGACAGCTACCGCGCGCCCGCCGACTGGCCGATCGCGGAGCACGGGGCCCGCTTCGCCCGCTCGGTCGACGCGCAGATCGCGGCGATGGCGGGGCAGGGGCGGGCGCCCTCGGCCTTCATCGCCGAATCCTGCCCCAGCGTCGGCGGCCAGATCATGCTGCCGCCCGGCTATCTGGACGCGGCCTACCGGTCGGTGCGCGCGGCAGGCGGCGTGGTCATCGCCGACGAGGTCCAGGTCGGCTTCGGCCGCATCGGCAGCCATATGTGGGGTTTCGAGCAGCAGGGCGTGGTGCCCGACATCGTCACCCTGGGCAAGCCGATCGGCAACGGCCATCCGCTGTCGGCCGTCGTCACCACCCGCGAGATCGCCGACGCCTTCGCCAACGGCATGGAATACTTCAACACCTTCGGCGGCAACGCGGTGTCCTGCGCCGTCGGCCTCAAGGTGCTCGACATCATCGAACGCGACGGGCTGCGGGGGAACGCGCAGGCGGTAGGCGAGGGGCTGCTCGCCCGCTTCCGCGCGCTGGCCGACCGGCATGCCGAGATCGGCGACGTTCGCGGCTCGGGGCTGTTCCTCGGCATCGAACTGGTCGAGGACCGGACCAGCAAGCGGCCGGCGACCGAGCGGGCGCGGGCGATCGTGCAGAAGGCCCGCGAGCTCGGCGTGCTGATCGGCACCGACGGGCCCGACGACAACATCGTCAAGCTGCGCCCGGCGATGATCTTCAGCCCGGCGAACGCCGACCACCTGATGCAGGTGATCGAAACCGCCTTCGCGACGGCTTGAGGCAGGAGTTCAAAGGCCCAGCCACCGCATCAGGAAGGTCGCGGCCAGCGCCAGGACCAGGGTCAGCATGATGAAGCGGCTGGCGCGGGCGGCGCGGTCGCTTCCGCCGGCCTGGGCGCTGCGGAAGCGGGGAAAGAGCAGCAGCAGGGCTGCCAGCAGAACGACAAGGGGCGCCAGATCGCCGGGCGACAACCCGCCGAGCATGGCGCCCCTCAAGCCTTGGCAGGCCGATCAGTTCTTCTTCTTGGTCTCCGCGGTCTTGGTGCGGACGGCAGAGCCGCCGCCCAGGCACTTGCGATAGAGGCCTTCGGCTGCCGGCTCCTCGGTGAGGTAGCGCAGTTCCATCGCGGTCAGCACGGTGTAGGTCTTGCTGACCGGCTGGCCCGGCGCGGCCGCCGCGGCCGGTTCGGCCTTGACCACGGTGATGCTGCGATCGCGGCCCAGGCGCATCTCGATCTCGCCGTCGCCGGCGGCCGAGGCTTCCTTGGCGCAGACCGCGCCGAGGGCCGCGTCGAACATCGTGACCTTCTGGTAGTCGGGATTCGGCTCCATCTGCGTGGGATTGGCCGCGGACGGGCGGAATTCCGAGAACTGCATCTTGGCCGAGGCGATCGAGCCGAACGGGATATGGACGCGCATGCCGTCGAGATCGACGTATTCGCCCATCTTGCCGTTGACGATCGGCACTTCCTTGATGCGGGTACGGGGGATGAGCGACGCGTCGTCGTTCAGCCGCAGCGGCCGGCCGCCGCCGATCACCGCGAGCCGCTCGGGCTCGAACGGGATGACGGTGACGCCGGACAGTTTATCCTTGCCCTGGGCGAAGGCCGGCGAAACCGGCGCGACGAACACGGCGGCGGACAGCGCCAAAGCGGCGCCGACAGCGGAGATCAGGATGCGCAAGGGTAACCCCCCTCGAGAACAACAAGCTCGGGACGGGCGGGAGTATACCTGAAATGAGTCGTAAAGCCAGTGGGTTATCCACAGGCCTTAATACGCCTGTTGCGGGTTTGCCAAGCCTTTCGTTCATCGCTATGTTACGCGCCGCTTGGGCGGGGCCCATGGGCCTGGCCAAACTGAAGGATCGGATAGTGAGCAACGACGAGTTCCTGCGCGAGGTCGACGAGGATTACCGCCGCGACCGTGCCACCGCGCTGTTGCGCAAATACGGCAGCGTGCTGATCGCCGCCGGCGTCGTCCTGGTCGCGGGCGTGGCCGGCTGGAACTGGTGGCAGGGCCATCAGGTCGAGCAGGCCAAGGGCTGGGGCAACGCGCTGATGCAGGGCCAGACCGCGCTGCGCGAGGCGCTGCCGCAGCCGGGTGCCGCCGAGGCCGATGCCGCCAAGGCCAAGGCCAAGGGCGAAGAGGCCGCGACGATCTTCGCCAAGCTCGCCGCCGATGGTAACGCCGGCTATCGCACCTTGTCCGAACTGGGCCGCGCCGCGGCGCTGGCCGACATGGGGCAGCGCGATGCCGCCATCGCCGCCTACGACAAGCTTGCCGACGACAGCGGCCTGGCCGCCGAATACCGCGATGCCGCCCGGCTGTTCGCCGGCCGCCTGCTGGTCGATGCCGGGGCCTCCGGCCCGGTCGATGCCAAGCTCGGGCCGCTCGCCTCGGGCACCGGCCCCTATCGCTTCGCCGCGCGCGAGCTGATCGCGCTGGCCCAGCTCAAGGACGGCAAGACCGACGAGGCCCGCAAGAATTTCCAGGCCATCTCGGACGATGCCACCGCGCCGACGGGTTATCGCCAGCGCGCAGCCGAGTTCCTGAAGGCGCTCGGCGGCTGATCGCGATGCTGGGGTCGTTCCGCCGCACGCTGCTGCTCGCCGCCATCCTGACGCCGGTCCTGACCGGCTGCGCGATCGCCGATTGGCTCGACGACAAGGAAAAGCCGCCGCTGCCCGGCGAGCGCGTCTCGATCCTGTCGCTGGAAAGCCAGCTCGAACCCGACCCCCGCATCGCCGATCTGCGCGTGCGCCTCCCGAAGCCCTACCTCAATGCGGAATGGCCGCAGAGCGGCGGCTATCCCAGCCACGCGATGTACCATCTCGAACTCGGCGCCAACCTGACCGAGGTGTGGAAGGTCTCGATCGGCGCCTCGACCGATGACGACCAGGTCATCGTCGCCCAGCCGGTGGTGGCCGACGGCCGCCTCTACACCATGGATGCCCGCACCAAGGTCTCGGCCTTCGATGCCCAGACCGGCGCCTCGATCTGGCAGGTCAGCCTGTACCCGAAGGGCGAGGACAAGGGCATCATCGGCGGCGGCGTCGCCTATGACCGCGGCACGCTGTTCGTGACCACGGGCTATGGCGAAATCATCGCGCTGGAGGCGCAGACCGCCAAGGAACTGTGGCGGGGCAAGATCGACCTGCCGTTCCGCTCGGCCCCCACCGTCGACGGCTCGCGCGTGTTCGCGACCACCACCGAGAACCAGGTCTACGCCTTCGAGCGCGAAACCGGCCGCCAGGTCTGGAGCCATGCCGGCATCGCCGAGCAGGCCGAATTCGTCGGCGGCGCCAATCCGGCGGCCGAGGCCGGCACCGTGATCGTGCCCTATTCGTCGGGCGAGCTTTACGCCCTGCGCGCCGATACCGGCGCGGTGGCCTGGACCGACACCCTGACCCGCGCCAGCCGCTTCAGCCCGATCGGCACCATCGCCGACATCCGCGGCCGCCCGGTGATCGACCGCGGCACCGCGATGGCGATCAGCCATGCCGGCCGCATGGTCGCGATCGACCAGCGCACCGGCGAGCGCCTGTGGGAGCAGGACATCGCCGGCATCCAGCAGCCCTGGCCGGCCGGCGACTTCGTCTATGTCGTGACCACCGACGCCGAGGTGGTCTGCCTGTGGCGGCGCGACGGCCGCATCCGCTGGGTTGCCCAGCTCGACCGCTGGAAGGATCCGGAATCCAAGCGCGACAAGGGCCTGATCGTCTGGCAGGGCCCGGTGCTGGCCGGCGACCGCCTGATCATGGTCTCGTCCGAGCGCAAGGCGGTCTCGCTGTCGCCCTATACCGGCGAACTGCTGGGCGAGATCAAGCTGTCCGGCTCGGCCGCGGCCTCGCCGGTCGTGGCCAACGGGATGCTGTACATTCTGACGAACGACGCCTACATCCTCGCCTTGAGGTAAGGGCGCGACCGCCCGGACCATCGACCGCCGGGCCTGATCGCCGGCGGTCGCCTTGAAGGTGAAGAGACCATGCTGCCTACAGTTGCC
>JAEYTW010000024.1 GCA_023433835.1 Pseudomonadota bacterium
CATCATGGTGTTGGGGCGGAAGAACAGCTCGTTCTCGACGCCGGCGTAGCCGGCGGCCATGCCGCGCTTGATGAAGAACACCGTCTTGGCCTTCTCCACGTCGAGGATCGGCATGCCGTAGATCGGCGACTGCGGATCGGTCTTGGCCGCCGGGTTGGTCACGTCGTTGGCGCCGATCACGAAGGCCACGTCGGCGGTGCTGAAGTCGCGGTTGATGTCCTCCAGCTCGAACACCTCGTCGTAGGGCACGTTGGCCTCGGCCAGCAGCACGTTCATGTGCCCCGGCATGCGCCCCGCCACCGGATGGATGGCGTACTTGACCTCGACGCCTTCCTTCTTGAGCAGGTCGGCCATCTCGCGCAGCGCGTGCTGGGCCTGGGCCACCGCCATGCCGTAGCCCGGCACGATGATGACCTTGCCCGCGTTCTTCATGATGAAGGCCGCATCGTCGGCCGACCCCGCCTTGTAGGGCCGGTCGACCTTGCCCCCGCCCGCCGAAGCGGCACCGGCGTCGCCGCCGAACCCGCCGAGGATGACGTTGAAGAACGACCGGTTCATCCCCTTGCACATGATATAGGACAGGATCGCGCCGGACGAGCCGACCAGCGCGCCGGTGATGATCAGCGCGTTGTTCTCGAGCGTGAAGCCGATGCCTGAGGCCGCCCAGCCGGAATAGCTGTTCAGCATCGAGACGACGACCGGCATGTCGGCGCCGCCGATCGGGATGATGATCAGGATGCCGATCAGGAAGGCCAGCGCCGTCATGCCCCAGAACAGCGTCTTCGACGTGGAGTCCGAGGTGGACGAGTACACCGTGAAGGCGATGATCAGCCCGACGATGACCAGGCCGATGATCAGGTTGACGAGATGCTGGCCCTTGAACGTCACCGGGCTGCCCGACACCAGGCCCTGCAGCTTGGTGAAGGCGATGATGGAGCCGGAGAAGGTGATCGCGCCGATGACGATGCCGAGCGACATCTCGATCCGGCTGGCCACCTTGAGCTGGCCGGCCGCGTTGACGATGCCGTAGGCCTCGGGATTGTAGTAGGCGGCGGCCGCCACCAGCACGGCGGCAAGGCCGACCAGGCTGTGGAACGCCGCGACCAGCTGCGGCATCGCCGTCATCTCGATCTTGCGCGCCACCACCGCACCGGCGATGCCGCCGATGGCGAGGAAGATGATGATCGGCAGGTAGGCGTGCACGCCGGGCGCCGCGATCGTCGTGACGATCGCGATCGCCATGCCCACCATGCCCATGGTGTTGCCGCGCCGGCTGGTCGCGGGGCTGGACAGCCCGCGCAGCGCCAGGATGAACAGGACCGACGAGACGAGATAGAGGAAGGCCGCGAGATTAACCGACATCGCGCGCCCTCACTTTTCTTTTTTCTTGTACATGGCGAGCATTCGCTGGGTCACCAGGAAGCCGCCGAAGATGTTGACCGCGACCAGCGCCACGGCGACCAGGCCGAAGATCTTGGACAAGGTCCACTCGCCCTCAGGACCGGCGGCGATCAGGGCGCCGACGACGATGACCGACGAGATCGCGTTGGTGACGGCCATCAGCGGGGTGTGCAGCGCCGGGGTGACGCTCCACACCACGTAATAGCCGACGAAGATCGCCAGGACGAAGATCGCGAGGCGGAAGACGAAGGGATCGACTGCGAGCGCTTCCATCAGGCGGCCCCATCCTTGAGCTGCGGGTTGACGACCTGGCCGTCGCGGGTCAGAGCGATGCCCTTGATGATCTCGTCCTCCCAGTCGACCTTCAGCTCCTTCGACGTCTTGTCGATCATCAGGCCGAGCAGGTTCAGGAGGTTCTTGGCGTAGAGGGCCGAGGTATCGACCGCCAGCCGGCTCGGGTTGTTGAGATGGCCGACGATCTTGACGCCGTCGACATCCACGACCTGGCCGGGCTGGGTCAGCTCGCAATTGCCGCCCGCCTCGGCGGCGAGGTCGACGATCACCGAGCCGGGCTTCATCGAGCGCACCATCTCGGCCGAGACCAGGCGCGGCGCCGGCCGGCCGGGGATCAGCGCCGTGGTGATGACGATGTCCTGCTTCTTGATGGTGTCGGCGATCAGCGCGGCCTGCTTGGCCTTGTAGGCGTCCGACATTTCCTTGGCATAGCCGCCGGCGGTCTGGGCCTGGCGCGATTCCTCGTCGTCGACCCAGACGAACTTGCCGCCAAGGCTTTCGACCTGCTCCTTGGTCGCGGGGCGCACGTCGGTCGCCGAGACCACGGCGCCGAGGCGGCGGGCGGTGGCGATCGCCTGCAGGCCGGCGACGCCGACGCCCATGATGAAGACGCGGGCCGGCGCGACGGTGCCGGCGGCGGTCATCATCATCGGCATGGCGCGGCCGTAATGCTCGGTCGCGTCCAGCACCGACTTGTAGCCGGCGAGGTTGGCCTGGCTCGACAGCACGTCCATCGACTGGGCGCGGGTGATGCGCGGGATCAGCTCCATCGCCATCGCATTGACGCCGGCCGCGGCATAGGCGCGGACCTGGTCCTTGCGCTGATAGGGCTGGAGGATGGCGAGCAGGAAAGCGCCGCGCTTGAGCAGCGCCAGCTCGTCCGGCCCGCCTTCCTCGGTGGTCAGCGGCGCGCGGACCTTGAGCACGAGGTCGGCGTCGCCCAGCGCCGTGCGGGCGTCCGGCGCGATCTGCGCGCCGGCTTCGACGAACTGGCTGTCGGGGATCGAGGCGCCGAGGCCGGCGCCGGTCTCGACCACCACGGTCTGGCCCAGGCCGACAAGCTTCTTCACCGTGTCGGGCGTGGCGGCGACACGCCGCTCCCCGTCCCGGCGTTCCTTCGGGATCGCGATTTTCATGATCGGTATCGCGCCCCTTACATCGGGCGGGGCGGGCTGTGCAGCAGGAAGGCGGCCATCAGCGCGAGGATCACGATGATGATGCCGATGGTCCACCAGGACAGAGTGATGAAGCCCGACCACGTCTTCTGATGGGCTTTGATGTCCATCGCGCCCTTGTTGGCGGTCTCGGTAGTGGCCATGACATTCCCCCTAATTTCTCTGTGGAAGGCAATACGATTACAAGGCGTCCGTTAATAGCAAAACAATGTTGCGGTGCAAAGTGGCCACTAAACCCCTTCGCGGGCCGCGCGCACCAGCAGGTCGGCGCCGTCGCGCCCGAAAACCTCGACCCGGGTCCCGACCGGCAGGTCCGGGCCGGCAACGGGCCAGGTGGTGCCTTCGATCTCGGCCCGGCCCCGGCCGTTATGCAATGCGGTGACCAGCGTGCCGCGGCGGCCCAGCAGGCGTTCGGCCCCCTGGTTCAGGTGGGCGGCGGCGTCGACCGCCTGCCGGCGCCGCCATAAGGACAGCCCGAGGCTGAGCGCCAGAGCGGCCAGGAAGACGAGGCCCTGGCCCTGCCAGGCGAGATCGCCGGCGCCCCAGGCGACCAGGCCGGTGGCGAGCGCCGCCAGGCCGAGCCACAGGAGATAGGCGCCGGGCAGCACCAGCTCGGCCAGCATCAGCACCACGCCGAGCGCCATCCAGTGCCAGGGTTCGATCTGGCCGAGCAGGCCGGTCATGCCGACTTGCCGCGCTGGGCGGCATCCTTGACCAGGTCGGTGATGCCTGAAAGCGCGCCGAGGACACCGGTCGCCTCGATGGGCAGCATCAGCACCTTCTGGTTGGGCGACTGGGCGAAGGCCTGCAGCGCCTCGATATAGCGCGTGGCGACGAAGTAATTGACCGCGGCGATGTCGCCCGAGGCGATCGAGGCGGAAACCGCCCGGGTCGCCTCGGCTTCGGCCGCGGCCTGGCGCTCGCGCGCCTCGGCCTCGCGGAACGCGGCTTCGCGCTTGCCCTCGGCCTCGAGGATAGCGGCCTGCTTCTCGCCCTCGGCGCGCAGGATCGCCGATTGCTTGGCACCCTCGGCGGCAAGGATGTCGGCCCGCTTCTCGCGCTCGGCCGTCATCTGCTTGGCCATCGCGGCGAGCAGATTGGCCGGCGGCTGGATGTTGGAGAGTTCGATGCGGCTGACCTTGACGCCCCAGGGCGAGGTCGCCTGGTCGATCACGGTCAGCAGGCGCTGGTTGATCTGGTCGCGCTGCGACAGCACCTCGTCGAGGTCGAGCGAGCCGATTACCGAGCGCACGTTGGTCATGGCGAGGCTGGCCAGCGCCAGTTCCAGGTTCTGCACCTCGTAGGCCGCCTTGGCGGCATCGAGCACCTGGTAGAAGACGACGCCGTCGACCATCACGGTGGCGTTGTCGCGGGTGATCACTTCCTGGCTCGGCACGTTCAGGACGACTTCCATCACGTTGAGCTTGTGGCCGATGCGCTCGACGAACGGCAGGATCAGGTTCAGGCCGGGCTTCAGCGTGCGGGTATAGCGGCCCAGCCGCTCGACCGTCCATTCCTGGCCCTGGCCGACAGTCTTGACCCCGGCCATGACCAGCGCGACGCCCAGCACCAGCAGGGCGATGACGATGGTGGATTGCGGATCGATGGTCACTGAAACCCTCCCGATGATTGCAGATGATTTCTACATCATCGGGAGGGTCAATGAACAGGTGAGCTTACACCGCCTGCCAGAGAGCCGGGCTGCCGGCCGGCGTCCAGTTGGCGCCGACCCAGGCAGTATGCGGCTGCAGGCATTTATAGCTGCGGCCCTGATAGGTCACGATCTGGCCCAGCGCATAGGCCACCCCCTCGCGCCAGTCGGTGGCGCTGGGCGGCGTCACCGGGCCGGGGATGTCGATGTCGATGTTGTAGGTGTAGCCGGGATAGGCCTGATTGCGATAGACGCGGTTGCCGGTCGCCGACTTGACCGGGGTGACCGTCGCAGCACCGTTGGCCGTCGACAGGACGCCGATGCGGAAGACCGGCGAGGCGGCGTTGACCGTGGCGGCAAGTGCCGCCGGCCAGTTGACGGCCTTGCCGGTCTCGTCCGTCAGGGCGACGCTGTAGGAGGCGGCATCGCCGCCGTTCGGGTCGAATACGCGCAGCTTGGCGGTCGACCCCGCCGGCAAGTCGGCCTGGGCGCTGACCTGGTTGACCTCTTCCCAATTGACCGCCGGCGGCGGGGGTGCCGGATCGTCGGAGAAGCGGACGTCCGAGCAGGCATAGAAGGCTTCCGGACTGTCGGCGCGCTGCCAGACCGCATAGATCACATGCTGGCCGGTCTTGCCCGCCGGCAGCGGCACGGTCATGCGATAGCGCTGGCCATCCCTGACCGGGTTGCCGACCGAGGCGAACTTCTCCAGATCGCTCCATTTCAGGCTGGAGGACGGGTTCCAGCCGGTGCGGGTGACGTATAGGTCGAACGACTTCACCGCATGCGGCGCCGTCGCATAGAAGACGAAAGTGAAGTTGCCGGCGGCATCGGGCACGATCGCCGAGGTCGTCCAGTCGGCGCGCGGCTGGTTGAAGCCGCGATACTTGTCGCGGCCGCCGGCGCACAGCGTGCCGTCCGGCACGATCGTCTGGTGCTGGCCGTTGGCCGCACTCTGGTTGACCTCGTTCCAGTCGTAGAACGGCTGGGTGCCGCCGATCGCCTTGGCCTCCTTGCAGGCAGCCGTCTTCGGATTTTCCGGCCCCTCCTTGTAGCAGGCATAGACCCGGCTGATCGGCAGCTCCATCGTGCCGTGCGCCGATGCGGCGGCCGGCGCCAGCAGCGCGGCCAAACCCATCGCGATTGCGATTTTCTTCATTGCTGATCCCCCATTGGATGTTCCAGTGGCAGCGATGACGATAGGACTCGTTCGGAAGTCTGGAAAATAAAAGGATGATAAAATCCCAAATATGTCACAAGTCTTCAAAGACAAATGTCCGAATACAATACTTACAAATGAAGTAAATGGAACGGCAATTTATTCAAATGCCTGAAACGGTGCGGGACTACCCGGCATCACGCGTATTTACGATTCGCTACACCGCCCTCTCGCGCGACGGGTGTAGAAACAGGGAACCAACCGCCATGGGCATAAAGCCATGCATCGCAAGCTGACCCGGTTTCTTTCCCTGGCATTCGCCAGCGCCGACGTCCTGTTGGAAATCGAGACGGACGGCCGCATCGGCTTTGCCGTCGGCGCGGCCCAAAGCCTGCTTCATCGCAGCGAGGAGAGCCTGCCGGGCCGCGCCTGGGTCGAATTGTTCGAAGCCGGGGATCGGGCGCTGGTGGCCCGCCTGGCCGAACAACTGACCGGCGGGCATCGGGCTGGCCCGGTGCTGGTGCGCCTGGCCGACGGCACCGCCGACCGGCCCCATTTCGCGACGCTCAGCCTGTTCCGCCAGCCTGCCGACGGCAAGCTTTCCTGCGGTCTCTCGGCGGTGCCGGCCGCGATTGCCGAGGAGGCGGCGACGCGGCGCCATGAGGCGCAGTCGCACCTGCTCGACCACGACAGTTTCGGCAATGCCGTCGAACAGCTCGGCGCGCTGGCGACCACCTACGGCCAGCCGATGACGCTGTCGCTGCTGGAGGTGCCGGGCCTCGGCGATCAGGCGGATGCGACGGCCGACGAACTGGTCGCCAGCATCGGCGCCATCCTGCGTTCGGTCTCGGTCGATGGCGCCGCGGCCGGCCGGCTGGGTGACGAGCGCTTCGGCCTCGTCCATCAGCCCGACAGCGCCCGGCTGGGCGAAGCGATCGCCGCCATCGTCGCCCGCGGCCATCAGGCCGGCATGGACCTCTCGGTGCAGCGGCAGTCGCTGTCGCTCGACGATCCGACCCTCGACGAAGAGAAGCGGCTGAAAGCCGTGCGCTTCGTCATCAATCGCTTCGTCGCCCAGGGCGTCTCGGCCAACGCGCCGCAGAACCTGGCGCAGGCCTTCGAGGAGATGGTCACCGACACGCTCAACCAGATCAACAGCCTCAGCGCCACGATGCGCGACGACGCCTTCGGCCTGATGTATCAGCCTATCGTCTCGATCGCGGAGGGCACGCTGCACCATTTCGAGGTGCTTGCCCGCTTCGAGCCCGACCGCAGCCCGTTCGAAAAGATCCAGTTCGCCGAGCAGGTCGGGCTGATCGAAAGCTTCGACCTTCTGGTCTGCAAGCGGGCGGCGCGAATCATCCAGGCCGCGCCGCGCCCGGTCGCGCTGGCGGTGAACATCTCCGGCCGCTCGCTGTCGAGCGGCGTGTTCGTCGACGCGCTGCTGGCGCTGCTTGCCGCCAACAACGACATTGCCTCCTCGCTGCTGCTCGAAGTTACCGAGAGCGCCGAGCTCGAGGACCTTACCCGCGCGGACCACATCATCCAGGCGATCCGCCGCCAGGGTTTTGCCGTGTGCCTCGACGATTTCGGCGCCGGCGCCGCCTCGTTCCGCTATCTGCAGGCGCTGACCGTCGACCATGTCAAGCTCGACGGCGCTTATGTCAGCCGCATCGGCCAGTCGCGCCGCGACGACGCGCTGCTGAAAAGCATGATCGGGCTGTGCCACGACCTCGGCGTGGAGACCATCGCCGAGATGGTCGAGACGGCGGAGCAGGAAAAAGGGCTGAGCCGGCTGGGCGTGACCTATGGCCAGGGCTGGTATTACGGCAAGCCGACGCCGCTGCCGGTCTGGTCGCCGCAGTCCGCCGCGGCGCGCCGACGCGGAGAAGCTACGGAGTGGCGCTGAGTATCAGAGGCGACTCTATCGGAGCCAATTTCCCCTGGTTGCCAGATCCACTCCGACGGTGCCGCTATCTTTTAACCATACTCAGATTGTTACTTGAGATAGCAATACGAAAGCTATCAATTACTTTCCTCAGTGAGCTATCGGCCAGACGACCATAACGCCACCATCCATCAACAGGCGGGTGAGCGTGTCGAAAATCAAAGCCGGGCCAATCACTTATATTGACTTCTGAGGTGATAATCCAACTAGGCCGAGTTAAGCCGATACCTACAAGCGTATTACCGCTCAATCGAACTGCCGGTAACTCTTTCGGCTCTTGGGACGTGATCGGCATGAGCACAATGCGCGGACCACGGCCGACCGATACCACGACACAAGGTCGGGTTTTTACACCTTCGACCCTCCCCTGATCGCTCTCGTCTTTCCATAGATAATCGAACGCGACAACATCACCAACTTGCGGCAGTTGGTGGTCATCATTCGATGATGACGTCTCCATTTTTACTTCTTCCGATTGCCGATCGAAGATCAGTCAAAATGCTTTCGGCCAACTCGGAAGGAAGTTCTCTCGAACTAAAAGCTTGGCGTACCTGCCTGCGAAGATTTATGTAATCTTCGTAGCCCAGCAAGACATGCCGAGGCCTCCCATGAGTTGTGATTACCACAGGGGCCCGCAAAGCTTCGTCGGTAACCTCTTTCCAATTCCGAATGGCATCCTTCGCTGTGACCGTCCGATCGGTGGGGTTGAGGGGGGTTGCCAACATGGCTTTTCCAATGCTTTGCGTTTGGTTTTGCGTTTGGTTTTGCGTTTGGTTTTGCGTTTGGT
>JAEYTW010000131.1 GCA_023433835.1 Pseudomonadota bacterium
GGCATCTTCGGCTTCGCCACCGAAACCTCGCGCGGCAAGGACACGCCTTCGGGCCATTGGGAGATGGCCGGCGCGCCGGTCGCCTTCGACTGGGGCTATTTTCCCGATACGACCCCGAGCTTTCCCCCGGCACTGACCGACGCGCTGATCCGCGAGGCCGGCCTGCCCGGCCTCCTCGGCAACTGCCACGCCTCCGGCACCGAGATCATCGAGCGGCTGGGCGCGGAGCATATCGCCTCGGGCAGACCGATCGCCTACACCTCGGCCGACAGCGTCTTCCAGATCGCCGCGCATGAGGAACATTTCGGCCTCGACCGGCTCTACGACGTCTGTCGCATCGCCCGCCGCCTGGTCGATCCCTACAACATCGGCCGCATCATCGCCCGGCCGTTCGTGGGCGCACCCGGCAGCTTCCGCCGCACCGGCAACCGCAAGGATCTCGCGGTGATGCCGCCCGAACCGACCTTGCTCGACCGCCTGACCGGGGCGGGCAGGGCGGTGCGATCCATCGGGAAGATCGGCGACATCTTTGCCCATTCGGGCACCGGCGAGGAGATCAAGGCCGACGGCAATGCCGCGCTGATGCAGGCGACGCTCGATGCCGTGGCGACCGCCCCTGCCGGTTCGCTGACCCTGACCAATTTCGTCGATTTCGATACGCTCTACGGCCATCGCCGCGATATCGCCGGCTACGCCGCCGCGCTTGAGGCCTTCGATGCCTGGCTGCCGCGGTTTCGTGCCGCCATGCGGCCGGGCGACATCGCCATCATCACCGCCGACCATGGCTGCGATCCCACCTGGAAGGGATCCGATCATACCCGCGAGAATGTGCCGGTGCTGGCCTTCGGGCCTGACATCGGCGGCCGCCGCCTCGGCCGCCGCGACGGCTTCGCCGATATCGGCCAGACGCTTGCCGCCCATCTCGGGCTCGATCCGCTCGCCCATGGCCGTGCCTTCGAGCTGGCGAGGGGGTAGTCGGCCGCCATGCTGCGAACGGCGGTTCTCGTGCTCGTCTGGTTGCTGAGTACAGGGACCCTCGCTGCGGCCGACCCCTGGGGCCAGGTCGTGCCGACCGTCGGCTTCCTGCCGGGCGGCCCCTATCGCGACTGCGACGAGAACTGCCCCGAGATGATCGAGGTGCCGCCCGGCAGCTTCACCATGGGTTCGGTGGGCCTCAACATCGACGAAGGCCCGCCGCACTCCGTCACCATCGGCTATCCCATCGCCATCGGCCGTTACGAAGTCACCTTCGGCGAATGGGATGCCTGCGTGCGCGATGGCGGCTGCAATCGCCACCTGCCCGGCGACAACGGATGGGGCAGGGGCCGGCGGCCGGTGATGAACGTTTCCTGGCTCGATGCCCAGGCGTATGTCCAATGGCTGCGCCGCAGGACCGGCAAGCCCTACCGGCTGCTCAGCGAGGCCGAATGGGAATATGCCGCCCGCGCCGGTTCGGCCGCCGACTATGCCTGGGGCGACGAGATCGAGCGCAACCGGGCCAACTGCAGCGGCTGCGGCAGCCCCTGGGACAACCAACGGACCGCCCCGGTCGGCTCGTTCCGGGCCAACGGGTTCGGCCTTTTCGACATGCACGGCAATGTCTGGGAATGGGTCGAGGACTGCTACCGCGAAGCCTATTACGACACGCCTGACGACGGCCGCGCGGTCAGCCCCTCGGTCTGCCGCTATCGCGTACTGCGCGGGGGCTCGTGGGATTTCGGGCCGGCGATGCTGCGTTCGGCCTATCGCTTCTTCTCGCTGCCCGACTACCGCTACGACGCCATCGGATTCCGCGTGGCCTACACGGTGATCCAATAAGCATCGGCGGTTGCGCCGACTCGAGTCGTCATGGCACAAAGCCGGGGAAGGCGCTTGGCGCTTCATCCTTTCGATCCAAGGACTGCTTATGGCCTTTAGCCGCTGGTTGCGTGCCTCCGCCCTGATTCTAGCCGCGTTAACCATGACTCAGTGCGCCCCTCAAGGCAGCACCGCGGCGACGGGTGGCCAGGCGGCGACACAACCCAGCGTCGATCCCGAGGGCTTCCCGGTCGCCGCGGCGGCGCCGCGCGGCGGCATCGACAGCCAGACCCTGGCTCCGCCGCCCGGCGTCAAGGCCGCCCCGGCGCCGGCCCAGCAGGCACCGGCCTCGACCGCCGCTGTCGGCACGCCGCCGGTGATCCATAATCCCAAGCCGTTCCCCGCCTGGGTCGCCGATCTGCGCAAGGAAGCGCTGAGCAAGGGTATTTCCGGCCCGGTGTTCGACCGCGCGTTCCGCGGCGCCCAACCGATACCCCGGATCATCGAGCTCGACCGCAAGCAGCCGGAATTCGCCCTGACCCTCGACCAGTACCTGGACCGCGTGGTCAACAATGCCCGGGTCGAGAAGGGCAGGCAGTTGCTCCGCGAGAACAGGGCCCTGCTGAACAAGGTCGCCGAGAAGTATGGCGTGGCGCCGCGCTATGTCGTGGCGCTGTGGGGCATTGAGACCGATTTCGGCCGTTTGACCGGCGGGTTCAAGGTGGTGCCGGCGCTGGCGACCTTGGCCTATGACGGCCGCCGCTCGCTCTACTTCCGCAACGAGCTGATCAATGCGCTGAAGATTCTCGAGCGCGACAAGTTCGAGCCGGACGAGTTCACCGGCTCCTGGGCCGGCGCGATGGGCCAGAACCAGTTCATGCCCTCGACCTATCTGTCCTATGCGGTCGATTTCGACGGGGACAACAAGCCCGACATCTGGCGCTCCCGCCCCGACGTCTTCGCCTCGACCTCCAACTACCTGTCCCGCATCGGCTGGAAGGGTGACGAGGGCTGGGGCCGCGAAGTCAAGCTGCCGGCCGGGTTCGATCAGAGCCTGGTGAATTCGGATGCCGAGAAGACGGTCGCGGAATGGTCGGCGGCGGGCGTGCGCAGCCTGAACGGCCCGCCGCTGCCGGCGGCGCAGACCAGGGCGATGCTGGTGGTGCCCTCGAACGGCCAGGGCCGTGCCTTCCTGGCCTATACGAACTTCCGCGTGATCATGAAGTGGAACAAGTCGACAAGCTTCGCCATCGCGGTCGGTACCCTTGCCGACCGGATCGGCGATGGCTAGTTTTGCCAGATCTGGGCGTGAATAGCGGGGCCGCCACCAGATGATGCGGGTAGTAAGGGATATCAGGGTCGTCACGGCGGTTGTCGCGCTGGCAGCCCTCGGTCTGGGCGGCTGCGCCGAGACCAGGCTGGTCGGCGCCGGCGCCAAGTCGGCGACCAAGCCTTCAGGCAGCACGGCCCAGGCGGCGCCGGGCAAGGGTATCTACAAGGTCGGCAACCCCTATCAGGTCGCCGGCGTCTGGTACTACCCGAAGGAAAACCCGAGATACGATGAGACCGGCATCGCCTCCTGGTACGGCCCGGGTTTCCACGGCAAGTATACGGCGAACGGCGAAGCCTATGACATGAACGACCTGACCGCGGCGCATCAGACGCTGCCGATGCCGGTCTTCGTGCGGGTGACCAACCTGGAGAACGGCCGCTCGATCGTCGTGCGCGTCAACGACCGCGGGCCCTTCGCCAACGGCCGCATCATCGACATGTCGCGCCGCGGCGCCCAGCTGCTCGGCTTCGACCAGAAGGGCACCGCCCGGGTGCGCGTCCAGTACATCGAGAACGCGCCGCTCGAAGGCGGCACGATGGTCGCGCAGGGCGACGAGCCGCAACCCCAGGTCGCGGCCGCGCCGCGCGGCGATATCGGCGTGCAGACGCTGGCCCCGCCGCCGACGCTGCCGCCGGCCAAGGCCCCGCCCAAGCCCACGCCGCCGCAGCTGCAGCCGGCGACCCAGCCCGCCCCGCAGGTGCGCCCGGTGGCCGTGGCCGAGGTGCCGTCCGACTACACCGCCCAGACCGTGCGGGTCGAGGCGGTCAAGCAGACCAGCATCTACATCCAGGCCGGGGCCTTCACCGTCTACGACAACGCCAATCGCCAGTCGGCCAAGATCGGCCGCTTCGGTCCGACGCGGGTCAGTCAGACCGTGGTCAACGGGACCGATTTCTATCGCGTCCGGCTGGGCCCGATCGAGTCGGTCGACCGCGCCGACCAGCTGTTGAGCCAGATCATCGCCGGCGGGGATACGCAGGCGCATATCGTAGTGGAGTGAGTTTCTTGGTCATGGTTTCGCCGCGTTGTCGGTCTAATCCTGCCGCACGGTCAACGAGGGGGGTATCCGCCATGTCCATCGCCATAAGACTGCGGCGCGTCCTGTTCGTTGCCGCCGCGGTATTGGGCCTCAGCCCCGCGGTTGCCGGAGCCCAGGCCTTCGAGACCGCCGCGCGCCAGGCCTTCATGGTCGATTTCCAGACCGGCGCGGTGATGTACAACAAGCTCGGCGACGAGCTGATGCCGCCGTCGTCGATGTCCAAGCTGATGACGGCGTTCATGGTGTTCGAGCGGCTGCAGGCCGGCACGCTGCACCTGACCGACCAGATGGGTGTCTCGGAAAAGGCGTGGAAGACCGGCGGGTCGAAGATGTTCGTCCATGTCGGCGACCGGGTCTCGGTCGAAGACCTGCTGCGCGGCGTCATCATCCAGTCGGGCAACGATGCCTGCGTCGTGCTGGCCGAAGGGCTGGCCGGCAGCGAGGAGCGCTTCGCCGAACAGATGACGGCGCGCGCCCGCGAACTCGGCATGACCAAGAGCGTGTTCAAGAACGCGACCGGCCTGCCCCAGGACGGGCATCTGATGACCCCGCGCGAACTGGCGTTCCTGGCGCGCGAAATCATCGTGCGCTTCCCGCAGTTCTATCGCTTCTATTCCGAGATCAGCTTTACCTACAACAATATCAAGCAGGGCAACCGCAACCCGCTGCTCTACAAGAACACCGGCGCCGACGGCATGAAGACCGGCCATACCGATGCCGCCGGCTATGGCCTCACCGCCTCGGCCAAGCGCGACGGCCGCCGCCTGATCCTGGTGGTCAACGGCCTGAAGTCGATGAACGAGCGTTCGCGCGAATCCGAACGCCTGCTCGACTGGGGCTTCAACGAATTCGACACCTACAAGATCTTCTCGCCCGGCCAGGTGGTCGACAACGCCGGCGTCTGGCTCGGGGTGCAGCCGACCGTGCCGCTGACCGTGTCCAAGGATGCCTTCGTCACGCTGTCCAAGCGCGACCGCCCGAACATGAAGGTCACCGCGGTGTGGGACAACCCGATCCCGGCGCCGATCCAGGCGGGCCAGCCGGTCGGCCGCCTGCTGATCGCGGCACCCGAGATGGACCGGCTGGAGCAGCCCAAGCAGATCGAGGTGCCGCTGGTCGCGGTCGCCCCGGTCGAACGGCTCGGGTTTGCCGGCCGCATCCAGGCGACGCTCCTCAGCCTCGTCGGCCTGAACAAAGTCGCCACCCCATGACGGCGGGCGGCCGCGAAGGCCGCCTGACCGGCCGCTTCATCACGATCGAAGGCGGCGAGGGGGCCGGCAAGTCGACCCAGATCGCCCGCCTGGTTTCCCGGCTGGAAGCAGCCGGGAAAACCGTTATCCGTACCCGCGAGCCCGGCGGGTCGCCGGGGGCCGAGGCGATCCGCAACCTGGTGGTGACCGGGGCCGGCGACCGCTGGGACGGCGTCACCGAGGCCCTTTTGATGTTTGCCGCGCGCCGCGACCATATGCGCGCGACCGTCTGGCCGGCCCTCGAGCGGGGCGACTGGGTGGTTTCCGACCGCTTCGCCGATTCCTCGATGGCCTATCAGGGCCATGCCCGCGGCCTGGGCCCCGAGAAGATCGCCGCGCTCTATGACTGGACGCTCGGTGATTTTCGCCCCGACCTGACCTTGATCCTCGATCTGCCGGTCGAGATCGGCCTCGGCCGCGCCCGCGCGCGGGCGGGCGACGAACAGCGCTTCGAAGGCCTCGATCTCGATTTCCACCGCCGGATCTCGGCCGGTTTCCACGCGATCGCGGCGGCCGAGCCGGCGCGCTGCCGGGTGATCGACGGGTCTGGCGATATCGATCGCACCGCCGGGTTGCTGTGGGCCGCGGTGGCCGATCGCTTCGATCTTCCGCGATGAGCGATTTCGACCCGGCGCAGGATCCGACCTATGCCGCCCGTACCGCCACCGCCCTGATCGGCCATGGCGAGGCGGAAGCCGCCCTGCTCGACGCCTTCAATTCCGGCCGGTTGCCCCATGCCTGGCTGTTCACCGGCCCCAAGGGCATCGGCAAGGCGACGCTGGCCTTTCGTTTCGCCCGGTTCGTTCTGAAGCAGAAGGATTCGAGCAGCGGCGGATTCTCGATGTTCGACGAGCCCGCGCCGACCACGCTGGACGTGCCGGCGAACGACCCGCTGTTCGCCCGCGTCGCCTCGGGCGCCGCCGACCTCGTCACCATTGCGCGGTCGTGGGACGACAAGGGCAAGCGCTGGCGCAAGGAAATCGGCGTCAACGATATCCGCCGGCTGCAGCCGTTCTTCCATTCGACCGCGGCCGAGGATGGCTGGCGGGTGGTGATTGTCGACGCGGCTGACGAGATGAATCGTAACGCAGCCAATGGCTTGTTGAAGATTCTTGAGGAACCGCCGCAGCGGGCTCTGCTGCTGCTGCTGGCCCATGCGCCGGGTAGCCTGCTGCCGACCATCCGCTCGCGCTGCCGGGTGCTGAAGCTGCGCCCGCTGGGCGAGGCCGAGACGATCGAGGTGCTGGAACGCGCGCTGCCGGAGACTGCCGGCGACGACCGCACCGCGCTTGCCCGGCTGGCCGAGGGCGCGCCGGGCCGGGCCGTGGCGCTGCACGAGGCCGGCGGCCTCGACCTCTACCGTCAGATCGTCGACCTCGTCGGCCACCTGCCCAAGGTCGACGCCGTCAGGGTGCATGCCTTCGGCGACAAGCTCGCCCGCAAGGGCGAGGAGGGGGCATGGGAGGTGTTCACCGACCTGCTCGGCTGGTGGCTGGCCCGTGCCGTGCGGGCGGCGGCCTCCGGCGTCATCCCGGCGCCGATCGTGCCGGGCGAAACCCAGGCGCTGACCCTCCTGCCGGAACGTTGCGGCCTTGATCGCTCGGTGGAGGTGTGGGAGAACGTGACCGGCCTGATCGCCCGTGCCGACAGCGTCAACCTCGACAAGAAGCAGGTGGTGCTGAACGTCTTCTCCCTCTTGGAGCGGGCGGCCAAAGGTTCCTGATTTCCCACGCCTTTTTTTGAACCGGTCGAGCCATGCCGCAAAGCTTCTACGTCACCACGCCGATCTACTACGTCAACGACAAGCCGCATATCGGCCACGCCTATACGACGCTGGCCTGCGACGTGCTGGCCCGTTTCAAGCGGCTGGACGGCTTTGACGTGATGTTCCTGACCGGCACCGACGAGCATGGCCAGAAGGTCGAGAAATCGGCCGCCGCCGCCGGCAAGGAGCCGCAGGCCTTCTGCGACGAGGTCAGCCAGTCGTTCCGCGACCTGGCCAGGCTCCTGAACATCTCCAACGACCAGTTCATCCGCACCACCGAGCCGCGCCACTATGCCGCCTGCCAGGCGCTGTGGCAGCGCCTGATCGCATCGGGCGACATCTATCTCGGCCAGTACGAAGGCTGGTACGCCGTGCGCGACGAAGCGTTCTACGGCGAGGACGAACTGGAGAAGCGCGAGGACGGCAAGTTCTACGCCCCCTCGGGCGCGCCGGTCGAATGGGTGGTCGAACCCTCCTATTTCTTCCGCCTGTCGGCCTGGGGCGACCGCCTGCTCAAGTTCTACGACGAAAATCCCGGCTTCATCCTGCCGGCCAGCCGACGCAACGAGGTGGTCTCGTTCGTCAAGGGCGGCCTGAAGGATCTCTCGGTCTCGCGCACCTCGTTCAAGTGGGGCGTGCCGGTGCCGGGCGACGAGGCGCATGTGATGTATGTCTGGCTCGACGCGCTGACCAACTACATCACCGCCGTCGGCTATCCCGATACCGGCAACGACGCGTTCCGCCGCTATTGGCCGGCCGACCTGCACATGGTCGGCAAGGATATCGTGCGCTTCCACGCGGTCTACTGGCCGGCCTTCCTGATGGCGGCGGGCGTCGCTCCCCCCAAGCGCGTCTTCGCCCATGGCTGGTGGACCAACGAGGGGCAGAAGATTTCCAAGTCGCTCGGCAACGTGATCGACCCGGTCGAGCTGGTTTCGACCTTCGGGTTGGACCAGACGCGCTATTTCCTGATGCGCGAAGTGCCGTTCGGCAACGACGGCGACTACAGCCGCCGCGGCATGATCAACCGCATCAACGGCGAGCTGGCCAACGGCTTCGGCAACCTGGCCCAGCGCACGCTGTCCTTCATCGGCAAGAATGCCGGCGCGCAGGTGCCGCAGCCGGCGGCGCTGTCCGAGGCCGACCAGGCCCTGCTGGCCGAGGCGCACAGCCTGGTCGAGCGGATGCGCGCCTCGCTGGCCGATCAGGCGATCCACGTCGCGCTGCAGCAGTGGTGGGACCTCGTCGATTCCGCCAACCGCTATATCGACGTCGCGGCGCCCTGGACGCTGAAGAAGACTGATCCGGCGCGCATGCTGACCGTGCTGTGGGTGCTGGCCGAGACCATCCGCCACCTGGCGATCCTGGCCCAGCCCTTCGTGCCGGACGGCGCGGGCAAGGTGCTGGACCTGCTCGCGGCAGGCCCGGAGGCCCGCGGTTTCGCCAGTCTGGGCGAGGGTGGGGCGCTGGTGCCGGGCACCAGTCTGCCCGCGCCGCAGGGCGTGTTCCCGCGCTATGTCGAACCGGCGGCCGGCTGATGGCGCTGATCGACAGCCATTGCCACCTCGACTATTTCGCCGAGGGGCCGGAGCGGCAGGACATCATCAACCGTGCGCGCGCCGCCGGCGTGCGCACGATGCTGACGATCGGCACCAAGCTCCATGATTTCCCGGCGGTGCGCGCCATCGCCGAAAGCGATCCCGATATCTGGTGCACGGTCGGGCTGCACCCGCACGAGGCCGACAAGGAACCCGATATCGATGCCGCGCGGCTGGTCGCCGAAACCCGGCATCCGAAGGTGGTCGGCGTCGGCGAAACCGGCCTCGATTATTTCTATGACCATTCCGACCGCGACCAGCAGCAGCGCTCGTTCCGCGCCCATCTGCAGGCGGCGCGCCAGACCGGCCTGCCCGTCGTCATCCACACCCGCGATGCCGACGACGATACCTGCGCCATCCTCAAGGACGAGATGGGGCAGGGGGCGTTCACCGGGCTGATCCACTGTTTCACCTCCTCGGCCGCCCTCGCCCGCACCGCGCTCGACCTCGGCCTGTCGATCTCGCTGTCCGGCATCGTGACGTTCAAGAACGCCGCCGATATCCGCGAGACCGCGAAGTTCATTCCGCGCGACCGCCTGCTGGTCGAGACCGATTCGCCCTACCTCGCGCCGATCCCGAAGCGCGGCCAGAAGAACGAGCCGGCCTTCGTCGTCCATACCGCCGCCTTCCTGGCCAAGGAACTCGGCATGGCCAACGAGGAACTGGCCGAGGTGACGACCGAGAATTTCTTCCGCCTGTTCTCGAAGGCGAAGGCCGCGGCATGAAGGTAACCATCCTCGGCTGCGGTTCCTCGCCGGGCGTGCCGCGGATCGACGGCTCCTGGGGCGATTGCGACCCGAACGAGCCGCGCAACCGCCGCCGCCGGTCGTCGATCCTGGTGCAGACCGCGGCGACCACGGTGCTGGTCGATACCAGCCCGGACCTGCGCGAACAGTTCATCTCGGCCGGGGTCAAACATCTCGACGGCGTGGTGTGGAGCCACGACCACGCCGACCAGACCCACGGCATCGACGACCTGCGCTATCTGACGCTGGTGATGCGCCGGCAGATCGAGGCCTGGGGCGACCAGATGACCCTCGACCGGCTGCAGGCCAAGTTCCACTACTGCTTCGAAGGCCATGCCGGCTACCCGGCCATCCTCAAGGCCCAGCTGATCCCGGGTCCGTTCTCGATCGGCGACGTTCCGATCGAACCGATCGAGCAGGACCACGGCACCATCCCGTCGCTCGGGTTCCGTTTCGGCGACATCGCCTACAACAACGACCTGGTCCGCCTGTCCGACAGCGCCTTCGAGCAATTGGCCGGCGTCAAGGTCTGGATCGTCGATGCGCTGCGCTATCTGCCGCATCCGACCCACAGCCACGTCGCCCAGACGCTGGAATGGATCGCCCGGGTCAAGCCGGCGCGCGCCATCCTGACCAACATGCATGTCGACCTCGATTACCGGAAACTCGCCGCCGAGCTGCCGCCCGGGGTCGAGCCGGCCTATGACGGCATGGTGATCGAGGTCTGATGGGCCTCGAACCGGGCAGGGGGCTGTGCTGGGCGCTGACCACGGGCGAGGCCGGCCACCAGTCCCAGGCCATCGGCATCGCCGAGGCGATCGGCTACAACCCGCGCAACCTGGTCGTCCGCATCGCCAAACCATGGTCCTGGGCCCCGGTCGGTCTGCTGCCGACGCCGTTGCGGGCGGTTGAAGGCGAGGGCATTGCCCCGCCCTGGCCCGAACTTATCGTTTCCTGCGGCCGCCGCGCCGCCCTCGCCGCCTTGGCCGTCAAGCGCGCGGCCGGCGGCCGGCCGAAGCTCGTCTGCATCATGGACCCGCGCGCTGGCCGCGGCCGCTTCGACCTGCTGGTGGTGCCCGAGCACGATCCGGTGCGCGGCCCGAACGTCGTGGTCACGCAAGGTGCGCCGCACCGCGTCACCCGCGCCCGGCTGGCCACCGCGGCAACCGAGTTCGCCGGGCTGGCCGACGGCTTGCCGCGGCCGCTGCTGGCCGTGCTGGTCGGCGGCCCGAACGGCGTCTATCGCCTCGACGAGGCCTGGGCGGCCGCGTTCGGCCGGCGGCTCAAGGGTCTGGGCTGCGGCCTGCTGGTCACCGCCTCGCGCCGGACCGGCGAGGGGGCGGCGGCGGCCTTGAGCGCGGCCCTGGCCGGCAGTCCGCACCGGTTCTGGTCGCCCTGGACCGAAGGGGCAGGGGCGAACCCCTACTTCGGCTACCTTGCCCTGGCCGACCAGATCCTGGTCACGTCCGATTCCGTCTCGATGATTTCGGAAGCTTGCGCCACCGGCCGACCGGTGCTGGTCGAGCGTTTGCCATCCGATGGTGATACAGCCAAGTTTGATGAATTTTATCGAATGCTTACTGATAAAAACCTGATCCATTGGTTCAATGACACGCCAGACGATTGGAACAATGGGCGGCTGGATGACATGGACGCGTTGGGCATTCTGCTGCGGCGACATCTGGGGCTGGCCGAGCCTGTCTAGCAAAGGGAAGGACCAAACGCCCTACTTCAGGCGCAGGATCATGTCCCAGCGGTCCAGCCCCGGCGCAAATCCATCTGTTGTGACCGTCGCAACGGTAAAACCAAAACCCGCGTAGAATCCCTGGGTATGCTGGCTGGTGGCCAGCGTCACCTCGGTGATGCCGGGATCGGCCTGGGCCAGTGCCAGCCTCGCTTGGGTCAGGTGGCGGCCCAATCCCCGGCCATGGCGGGTCCGCTCGACCATGCCCCAGGCCAGGCTGGCCTGGGTCTTGCCCGCCTCGATCATCAGTCCGCCGCAGGCGACGATCAGGCCATTGCGGATCAGCACCAGATACGGCTGCCGCCCGCCCGCGGCACCGGCCAGGAAGTCGACGAATTCCGCGCGTTCGGCGATGGCGAAGAAATCCGGGACGTTGCCGTCGAAGATCGCCAGACACCTGGTGAAGTCGCGGGATTCATAACGCCGGGACAACAGATCGTTCATGCCGTCTTTATATGCGGAGCAAGACGCCTTGCTCAAACCATCCGCGATGCTCTCCGCCGCAAGCGGGCCAGCCATCGTCTGCGATCGGCTGGACGACAGGCGCCGACGGCTGTTGCGAAACTTCTGACGCGACCGGCAACACGTTGTAAACTCGGCCAACGTGTGATTTCCGGCGGGGCTATGGCTGTAGTCTGGGGGCGTCGATTTCCCTTCACCGACGTGTTGACCGCAATCGCCACGCTCGGGCTGCTGGTGGCGGGCATGCTGCTGTTGCCGACGCCGCGCGCGGTGGACTGGCCGGGGCGGATGAGCTTGGCCATCGATGGCGGCCCGCCGGAAACCATCACCCGCGGCCCGATCCGCCTGGCATCCGATAGCGCCGCGATCCTGGCGCTGACCACGGCCGCGGACTGGCCGGCAGGCGACATCCCCGTGCTGGCCCTCCGCAATCTCAGCGGCCGAGCCGCCTCGGTCGATATCGGCGATCGCCGGATCGGCCGGGTCGGCCCGCAGGTCGGGCAGGGCACGGCGCGGTTTCTGTCGCGCACCGGCTATTTCCGCTTCGATCCCGGCCTGCCCGGCGGCACCGTGATCGAGGTTCGCATCGATCCCGGGCCGCAAGCCGAGATATACCCCGAATTGCTTAACATGACCGGCGCGTTGACCGAGGCTTTCGGCCGGGCGCGGTTCGTCACCGGCATCATCGCCATCCTGCTGACGATGTCGGCGGCAAGCCTGCTGCTCCATGTCGCGACCCGGTATCGCGCCGCCGCGATCTTTACCGTCTACACCTTTGCCCAGGCCGGCTACATCGCCGTCTCGACCAGCGAATTCTTCGAATGGCCGGGCTTGGCCGGTTTGCGTCTTTACGCCAATGCCGGCGCCATGCTGTCGATGGCCGTGGCGGCTGGCGGCGTGGCCTTGTTCGTGCGCGAGATGATGCGCGACCAGCCGCAGATCGGCCGGGCGCTGACACCGATGGCCTGGTTCCTCTGGGGCTTCGCGCTGGTCGCGTTGGGCGGTCTGGCCGGGCTCGTGGTCCCGGCCTTGCAGCCACTGACGGCCGTGGCCGCCAATGTCGTCGTCCTGGTCTGGTCGGTCTACTTCATGTTGATGATGGTGATCGCGGCCCGCCGCGGTTCGCGGCCGGCGATGCTGATGGCGCTGGGCTGGGGCCTGATGTGGTTTGCGACGATGGCTCGGGCATGGAGCTTCCTGACGGGGAGCTATTCGCCGATCCTCGACAATCTGTTTCCGGCCGGCGTGGCCCTGGCCTCGGTATCGATGGCCTTGTCGATCGCCGAGCAATGGCGGCGCCAGCATCTCGAACTGCAGGCCGCTCGCCATGCCGCGGAAACGGACGGGCTGACCGGCGTGCTCAATCGCCGCGCGATCGAGGCGCGCTTGCGGGCGGCCTGCAGCGATGCGGCGCGCCTGCACCAGGACCTGGCGATCCTGTTCATCGACCTCGACCATTTCAAGGCGATCAACGACCAGCACGGCCATGCCGCCGGCGATGTCTGCCTGCAGCGGGCGGTACTGCCGATCCGCGCCGAATTGCGGGCGGGCGACGGTCTGGGGCGCTGGGGCGGCGAGGAATTCGTCGTGCTGCTGCCCGGTGCCGACGTCGTTTCCGCCCGCGCCGTGGCCGAGCGCATCCGGCAGCGCCTGGCCGATCTGATCATACCCGTTGCCGGCCGCGACCTGCACCTGACCGCCAGCATCGGCATCGCGACGCCGGGGCAGGGCGGTAGCGATGCCGACACCCTGCTCCGGGCCGCCGATGCCGCGGTCTATCGCGCCAAGGCGAACGGCCGGAACCGGGTGGAATCGGCGCTGCTCCATGGCAAGCCCGACACGTTGCTCGACCAGGTCAGGTGACTTCCGCCGCGTCTCGGCCGGCGGAGGCGCAGGTTGTGCGCCCCGGTCGGGCAGACCGACCGGAACGCCCTATTCCCGATCCCGGCATTATTTTCCATAATATATATTATCCGATCTTCGGGTGTTCGGAGATGCCTGCCTCAGATCTCGACTTTGTCGCGTCCGCCGTCCTTCGCCCGGTAGAGCGCCGCGTCGGCGCGCTGCAGCAGGCTTTCGAGCCCATCTCCCAGCTGCAGCGCCGAGACGCCGGCACTGATGGTCTGGGGCGAGCCGATGCCGAAATCGTGGCAGCGGACCGCGACGCGCGTCAGCTCCGCCAGATCCCTTGCCTGATGGGCGTCGGTTTCCGGGCACAGGATCAGGAATTCCTCGCCGCCCCAGCGCCCGGTAACGTCGGTCTGTCTGACGGTTGCCCTGAGGATGCCCGCCAGGTCCTGGAGAACCTGGTCACCCGCCAGATGGCCGAGCCGGTCGTTGACGACCTTGAAGTGGTCGATATCGATGAGGATGACGGCAAAGCCGCGCCCGTAGCGCTGTGCCCGCTCGATCTCCCTCATCAGACGCTCGTCCAGCGCCGTTCGATTGCATAGGCCGGTCAGATGATCGGTCTGCGACAGCAGGCGAAGCTGGGCATTGGCTTTCCGCAGTTTCAGCGCCCAGACGAGATTGGAACCCAGAATGACCACGAAGGCGAGGACCAGATTGCGCAGCAGCGTGTAGTCGATGGCCGTCTGTACATTTATCGAAACGTGGCGGTTGGCTATCTGATTGCGGTCCTGCGGCGTTATCGTGGCGATGGCGCCATCGAGCACGGGCTTCAGTTCCGCCCTTTCCTTCCGGATGCCGACCCGCAGTCTGTTCGCGTAGCCGGGAATCTGGCCGGACACCTTAAGGTTGAACCATCCCTCTTTCTTGATCGTATAGACCGCGACGGTCAGCGAGCGGATGGTCAGGTCGGCCTTTCGGTTGGATACCATGGCGAACGCGTCGGCTTCGCTCTCGGTGATCACCACGCGGAGATCGGGGAAATCACGCCGCACGCGCTCTTCTATCGACGTCCCGCTCGGCAGGACGATGGTCTTGTCGACTTCCGCCGCAAGATCCGCCACGAAGGCGTGATCTTCATGGGTGATGATGACGTTGGGATCAATGAACAGGGGTTCGGTGAAGACGAGCCATTCGTCGCGTTTTGCCGTTTGGTTGAGAAAGCTCAGGATGTCGCAGTCACCACGGCGGGATGCGACAAGGCTCTCGTCCCAGTCCTTCGTCGGCCTCAGTTCCAGCCGAAGCCCGGCCCGGTCGGCGGCGAGCTTCAGCAGATCGGCGGCTATGCCTTCATGGGCGCCGTCCCGGTTGATGATCTCGTATGGCGGCCAGTCCGGGTCGACGCAGAACTTTATGACTTGCGGTGCCGGCGTATCCTGCGCGTTTGCCGCTTTCGGCCCGACAGCCAGCACTGCAATTGCCAGGGCCAGAAGCTGCGGGAGATACCAGATCCGGTGGGCGCGCCCCCGTCCAGCCAGAGTCTTGTCAATCGCGTAGGCTGATCCCGGCACTGAAGCGATCCGCACGATTCAGAAAAATGTTTACAATATCGTAATTTGTGATTCGAATCGGCCTTCACGCCGAGTCGACTTGTGATAGACTGTTATAGACGAGTGGCAAAATAAAAATGGGCACCCGGGCCCGATGACATCCGTCCTCGCAGCCCGGATCAAGTCGCCGGAACTAATCGGGGATGAAACATGAACCAGAAACCGAGCGAACAGCAAACTCGCCTGTATCACATGTTCGAAGGCCTGTTTAAGCAGGCCAATACCCCGGCCGTCGGTCCGCGCCTCGGCTGGGTCGACACGGTCGCCGAACCGAAACGGCAGTAACACCAGACGCGCCTGTCGCGTGGCGAGTCACGCGGGCAGGGTGACGATTGCCCCGCCCTGCCCGCCTCGCCATACTCCGCGGCATGACAAAACCCGATATCGAGACCGGTAGCGCCAAAACCGCTGCGATGGATACCGCCGCGACGGATCCTGCCGCGGCCGCCCTGTCGCGGCTGATCGGCATCATGGCGCGGCTGCGCGATCCCCAGGGCGGCTGTCCGTGGGATATCGAGCAGAACTTCGCGACGATTGCGCCCTATACGATCGAGGAAGCCTACGAGGTCGACGAGGCCATCCGCGCCGGCGACATGGCCTCGTTGCGCGAGGAACTCGGCGATCTGCTGCTGCAGGTCGTGTTTCATTCCCGCATGGCCGAGGAAGCCGGGCTGTTCAGCTTTGCCGACGTGGCCGATGTCATCGGCGACAAGATGCTGGCCCGCCATCCCCATGTCTTCGGTGAGGTCGACATAGCGGATGCCGAGGCTCAGACGGCCCATTGGGAAGCGCTGAAGGTCAGGGAGCGCGCCGCCAAGGCCGCGGCGTCAGGCAAGGCCGCCAGCGTATTGGACGGCGTGGCGCTCGGCCTGCCGGCGCTGGTCCGGGCCATCAAGCTGCAAAATCGCGCCGCCCGGGTCGGGTTCGACTGGCCCAATATCGGCCCGGTCTTCGACAAGATGAGCGAGGAAATCGCCGAGCTGCGGGCCGAGATCGAGCAGGGCGCATCCCCTGCCCGGCTCGAGGACGAGTTCGGCGACATCCTGTTCGTCTTCGCCAACCTGGCCCGGCATCTGAAGGTCGAGCCCGAACAGGCGCTGCGCGGGGCCAACGCCAAGTTCGTGCGCCGCTTCACCCGGATCGAGGCGCTGCTGGCCGAGCGCGGCAAGACACCCGAGCAATCCACCCTGGAAGAGATGGACGCCCTGTGGGATCAGGCCAAGGCCGAAGAGAAGAAAGGCTGAGCGTTCAAGCCTTTGGCGTGAAGATTTCATCCTTGAGCCAGCCGAAGCGCTCGTCGTCCGGTGCCGCCATCATCGGCGCCGCGACGTCGAGGTCGCCCGGCCGATAGCGCTGGCCGTTGTCCATCCGGCGGACGACGCCGCCGGCTTCCTCGACGATCAGCGAGCCCGGGGCGTGGTCCCACGGATAAGTGCGCTGGAAATAGGCGAAGTCGACGCGGCCTTCGGCCACCGCGACATATTCCTGGGCGGCCGAGCGCATCATGATCCAGGAGCCGAGCTTCTTGAGCTGGCGGACGACATGCACGGCGAATTCCGGGTCGCCGAAGCGGACATTGGGAATGCCCGACATGTAGGCGAGGCTCGGCGCCTTCGCCACCTTCAGCCGGCGGTCGCCGATGAAGGCGCCCGAGCCGCGCTCGGCCGTGGCGGTCCAGCCGGCGCAGGGATCATGGATCCAGCCGGCGATGGTCTCGCCGCCCTGGACCAGCGCGACCATGACGCCGAACAGCGGCAGGCCGGCGGCGAAATTGAGGGTGCCGTCGACGGGATCGATCACCCACACCGGGCTGTCGCCGGCGATCGCCTTCATCACTTCGGGATTGTCCGAGCAGGCTTCCTCGCCCACCACCACCGAACCCGGCAGCATGCCGGCCAGCGCCGGGGTCAGCAGGCGCTCGGCGTCGAGATCGGCCTGGGTGACGACGTCGGCCGGACCGGTCTTCTCGGTGGCGGCGAAGCGGTCGGCGCTGCGGTAACGGGGCATCACCACCTCGGTGGCGACGCCCTCGATCAGCGCGGTCACCCGCGCGATGTCGATGCTGCTCATGGCCCGGGGTTGTAGGCGCCGGGCTGCCGGTTGACAAGCGGCCTGGGGCGGATATCTTGGCCGCATTGTGACACGGGGTGCCGGATGGCCGGCTGAGATCACACCCGCATCACCTGATCTGGTTCGCACCAGCGTAGGGAAGTCACCGTGAGCCGTCTGCGCCTTCCAATAGAAGTGCCGTACTGCCCGCGCCCCTGCGTCCAGCCGGGGAGTATCGGGCATGGCCAAAGCCACCCATAGCCGCGCCGACTTTGACCTGTCGCTCTATCTGATCGCCGACGTCGACGGCGCCAAGGGCGGTGACCTCGTCGCCATCACCCGCGCCGCGCTCGCCGGCGGCGCCACGCTGGTCCAGCTGCGCGCCAAGTCGATGCATGGCGGTGCCATGGTCGACCTCGCCCGTGCCTTGCTGGCCGAGACCCGCGCCGCCGGGCGCCGGCTGATCGTCAACGACCGCATCGACGTCTGCCTGGCCAGCGGGGCCGACGGCGTCCATGTCGGCCAGGACGACATCGCGCCGGCCGATGCCCGGGCCATGCTGGGCCCCGACCGCATCCTCGGCCTGACCGCGTCGAGCCCGGCCGAAATGCGGCGTTTCGATGCCGCGCTGGTCGACTATGTCGGCATCGGCCCGGCTTATCCGACCGTCAGCAAGGATACGCCCAAACCGGTGCTGGGCCCCGACGGGGTAGGGCGGCTGGCCCGCGCCCTGCCCTGCCCGGCCGTCGGC
>JAEYTW010000250.1 GCA_023433835.1 Pseudomonadota bacterium
GCGCGGGACTGCGTCCGACCAGCATCATCCGGCCCACCCCGGCCTGCAGCAGCGCCTTCGCGCTGGGCAGGCCGATCCCCGCGGTTCCCCCGCCGATCAACGCCACCTCGCCGCCGCGTTCGGAAGCACCCATTCCTATTCCTCCTGTCGTTGAATTTTGGTTCAATAGACGTGAACATAGAGTAACTGAAGTTTCTGTCGTTGCATTTTTGGGTCCCGCATGTAAGTTGGAGGCAGAATCAGTCAAGATGGCCCGCGATAAGCCGTCACCTGATTCGGAGGAACGTATGACCAAGTGGGCGAATGCGCTGCCGAGCCGCGCCGAGCAGACCGACATCAAGCGGAAAGCGATCATTCGCGAGGCCGCGCGGGTGTTCAACCGCCGCGGCGGCCATGGCACCACGCTCGAGGATGTCGCCGAGCGTCTCGGCGTCACCAAGACGGCGCTCTATCGCTATGTGAACAACAAGAACGATCTGCTCTTTGCCTGCCATGAGGAGGCGATGGAGATCGCCAACGAGCAGCTGGCCATCGGCGAACAGGAAGGGCGGAACGGCCTCGACAAGATCCGCATCGGGATGACCGGCTACCTGCGCACCATGATCAGCGACATGGGTGTGCCGGTGCTGATCCTGGAGGAGAACGCGCTGGCCGAGGGAACGGCCGGTCCGATCATCGCCTTGCGCGACGCCTTCGAAAAGCGCCTGCGCGGCCTGGTCGAGGAAGGCATCCGCGACGGCAGCATCCTGCCGGTCAACCCCAAGCTTGCCGTGTTCATGCTGCTGGGCGCGGTGCATTGGGTCACCAAATGGTATTCGCCCGAAGGCCCCTGGACCGCCGAGCAGGCGTCTGAGGCGCTGATCGAACTGGCGACCCGCGGTTTCAGCGCCGAACCCGCCGCCGTGCTGCGCAGCGATCTTCACCAATCCGTGCTGCCGCCCAAGACGCCCAGGAAGAGAAAGAGGGGGGATGGATGAATTTCGAACCCGGTCGAGATCGGCTGACGCCGCGCTTTTTTTCCGAACGGGCCGGCGATGCGGCAGGCGGGCCCCGCGCCCATGACGACCGCCCGAACCCCAGCTGCCCCTGATGTCCGCCATCACCGCGGACAAGGATCCGGTCCTCGAGGCGAGGGCCCTGCATCTGCGGTTCGGCGCGGTCGAGGCACTCAAACAGGTCTCCATCCGCGTCCGGCCGGGCGAAATCCACGCCATCATCGGCCCGAACGGTGCCGGCAAGTCGAGCCTGCTCAACTGCCTGTCGGGTTTCTACCGCCCGCAGACCGGCTCGGTACGCTTCATGGGGGACGACATCACCGGCCTGGCGCCGAACCGCCGTGCGGCGGCAGGTATCGGGCGTACCTTCCAAGGCATCCAGACCTATCCCAGCATGACGGCGCGCGAGAACATCCTCACCGGCTTCCATAACCGGATGCGCACCGGATTGCTCGAAGCGTTGTTCTACTGGGGACGGGTTCGCCGCGAGGAGGAAACCTTCGCCGCCCGGGCCGAGGAGATCATCGAGTTCCTCGAGCTCGAGGAGTTGCGCCATACCGTGGTCGGCGATCTCAGCTACGGCCTGCGCAAGCGGGTCGATCTGGGCCGGGCCATCGCGCTCGATCCCAAGATCCTGATCATGGACGAGCCGATGGCCGGCATGAACCCCGAAGAAAAGGGCGATCTGGCCCGCTACATCCTCGACATCCGCGATGCCCGCGGCATTCCCGTCGTCCTGGTCGAACACGACATGGAAGTGGTGATGGATATTTCCGACACCGTGACGGTCGTCGATTTCGGCCGTGTCATCGCCGTCGGCACGCCGGCCGAGGTGCGGCGCGATCCCGCGGTGATCGCCGCCTATCTGGGCAGGGAATGACGATGAACAGGCTTCGCGCGACCCCGGTGGACGATCCCCGCACGGCGGCCGGCCGCACCCTGCCGCAGCTCTTGCGCGATCGCGCGCGCGAATTCGGCGGCCAGCCGGCGATCCGCAGCAAGCGCGCCGGCATCTGGCGGCAGCGCGACTGGGCCGAAGCCTACCGCCTGGTCCGCCTGTGCGCCCGGGGGTTGGCCGCCAGCGGCCTGCGGCGGGGCGATGTGGTGGGGCTGGTCTCGGAAAACATGGAAGAGCAGTTCCTGCTGGAACTGGCGGCCCTGTGCCTGGGGGCGCGTGTCGTCGCCGCCTACCCCGATGCCTCGGTCGACGAACTCGGCTACCTGATCGAACATGCCGAGGTCGCCATCGTGGTGGGCGAGGATCAGGAGCAGATCGACAAGATCCTGGCGATCATGCCGCGGGCACCGGCGATCCGCACGATCGTCTACCTTGACGGCCGCGGCCTGTGGAACTACGGCCAGCCGGCCTTGCTGTCGTTCGAGGCGCTGATGGAACGCGGGGCGGCGCATCGGGACGACGCCTGGCTGGACGGCGAGATCGATCTGGGCCGCCAGGGCGACGTGGCCGTCTATTGCTATACGTCGGGCACGACCGGCCGGCCCAAGGGGGCGATGTTGTCGCATGGCTTCATCCTGGACAATGCCTATCGCCTGATGGGTTCGCTGGGGGTCGAGCCGGGGGCGCGCTATCTTTCCTATATTTCGCCGGCCTGGGCGGCCGAGCAGTATTTCGGCATCGGCCTCGCGCTGCTGGCGCCGATGACCCTGCATTACGCCGAAAAACCGGAAACGGTGCAGCGCGATCTGCGGGAAGTGGGGCCGGAATACCTGATGTTCACGCCCCGCCAGTGGGAGATGCTGGCCTCGGGCGTCGAGGCGCGCATGATGGATGCCGGACCCTTGCGGCGAAGCCTGTTCGCCTGGGGCCTGCGGGTCGGCCGCGACTGCGCGGCGGACGAGGCCGGGTTCTTCACGCGCAGATGCCTCCGGCCGCTGGCCGATCTCCTGGTCCTGCGCGGCGTGCGCGACCTGCTGGGCCTGTCGAAGGTGCGCGGCGTGCTGAGCGGCGGTTCCGGCCTGTCGGCCGAACTGTTCCTGCGCTTCCACGCGTTCGGCGTGCCGCTGGGCAATCTCTACGGTTCGACCGAACTGGGGCTGGTCTCGTCGCATCGCCGCGGCGCGGTCTGCCGGCCCGAGACGATGGGCGAGCTGATGCCGTGCGACCCCAGCATCTCAGGCCCGACCGAAGCCTGGGTCGATGAAATCGACCAGCTTCGCCTGCGCCTTCCGGCGTTCTCGGGCTATCTGAAGAACGAGGCGGCATCGAGCGAACTGGGCGACGCGGAGGCCGGCTACGCGACCGGCGATGCCGTGCGCATCGACGAGCGCGGCCAGCTGATCTTCCTTGATCGCGTCAAGGACATGCGCCGGCTGCGCACGGGGCAATCCTATCCGCCCCAGTTCATCGAGAATCATCTGCGCGCCGCCTCGATGATCCGCGATGCGATCGTGATCGGCGACGGCGATCGGGATTTCGTCACGGCGCTGGTCAATATCGACGGCGAGATGGCAGGCCGTTTCGCCGAACTGCACGGCCTGGCCTATGGCACCTTCACCGAGCTGAGCCAGCTGCCGGCCATCCGGTCGGAAATCGGCTCGGTCATCACGGGGGTGAACCGCCTCGTGGCGCCGGGCGCCCGCATCCTGCGCTTCGCGACCTTGCCCAAGGAACTGGACGCGGACGAAGCCGAGCTGACCCGGTCGCGCAAATTGCGGCGCGAGGCGATTCACGAACGCTACGCGGACCTGATCGACGCGCTCTATCGCGGCGCGACCCATTGCGACAGCGAAATCCAGGTCCGCTACCAGGACGGCAGCGTCAGCCGCCTGCGCGCCCGGGTGGCGATAAACCTGGTGGAGGCGGCATCGTGATCAAGTTCCTGCAGGCGCTGATCGACGGCACCCTGGTCGGGCTGGTCTACGGCCTGGTCGCCATATCCTTCGTCGTGATCTACCGGGCTTCGAAGATCGTCAACCTGTCGCAGGGCGAGGTCCTGGTCTTCGGCGCCCTGTTCCTGTGGACCTTCACCTTCGGGGCCAGGTCGCTGGGCTACGATCTGCCGTTGTGGTTGGGCCTGCTGATCACGATGGCGGCCTGCGTCGGCTTCGGCCTGGTGCTGGAGCGGCTCGTGTTCCGCCCGCTGATCGGCCAGCCGGCCTTTGCCATCTTCATGGCCAGCATCGCGCTGCTGGTCATGCTGCGCGGCACGGCGCAGCTTGTCTGGACCGCCGAAACCCGGCCGTTCCCCGCCTTCCTGCCGGAAGGCGCGCTCCATTTCGGCCCCTTCGTGCTTTCGATAAAGCTGCTGATCGGCGCGCTGTTCACCGTCGCGCTCGCCGTCGGCCTGCATCTCTTCTTCACCCGCTCGCGCCGCGGCCTGCGGCTTGCGGCGGTGGCTGAAGACCACAACACGGCCCTGTCGCTCGGCATCTCGGTGCGCGGCGCCATCGCGATCGCCTGGATCCTCGGCACGGTGGTGGCCACCTTCGGGGCGATCGTCCTCCTTTCCGGCCGCATCGTTTCGCTCGAGGTCGCCGGCATCGGATTCAAGGCGCTGCCCGTCGCGCTGCTCGGCGGCCTGGAATCGATCCGCGGGGCACCGCTGGCCGGCATCCTCATCGGCATCGGCGAGGCGATCGCCATGACCTATCTCGATCCGATCACCAATGGCGTCGCGTCGAACGTGCTGCCCTTCGCCGTGATGATCGGCGTCCTGCTGCAGCGCCCGCAGGGGCTGTTCGGCTGGAAGAAGATCGAAAGGCTGTGATCATGCTGCCCACCGGCATCCAGTTCAGTTCCTATGCCGCCGAGGCCGGCATCCTGAAGACGGGACGGGCGCGGGTCGGCATCGGCGTGCTGGTCCTGCTGCTGCTCGCCGTGCCGCTGGCCTCCGGCCCCTATCTGCTGGGCATCGGTGCCCAGATGTTCATCACCCTGATCGCCGTCTACGGCCTGCATGTCACGGTCGGCATGGCGGGGCAGATCAATATCGCCCAGTCCGCCTTCGTCGGGGTCGGCGCGTTCGCGGCAGCCAAGCTAGGCAGCTACGGGCTGCCGTTCTGGGTGGTGCTGCCGCTGTCCGCCGTCATCACCGGCCTGGTCAGCGTGCTGTTCGCCCTGCCGGCGGCGCGCGTCAAGGGGTTCTACCTGGCGCTGACCACGCTGGCGGCCCAGGTGCTGTTTCCCATCGTCGTCCTGGGCTTGCCCCAGGACTGGCTCGGCGGTCTCGTCGGCCTGCCGGTCGAGCCGCTGCGGATAGCCGGCTACGACATGGGCTCGCCGGTCAGTTTCTACTATTTCACCCTGGCGCTGGTGCTGGCGGCGAGCTATGCGGCCTACAACCTGCATCGCAGCCGCCTCGGTCGCGCGCTGATGGCCGTGCGCGACAACGACGTGGCCGCCGAGGTCATGGGCATTCCGGTGCTGCGCTACAAGATCACGGCCTTCTTTGCCGGCTCGCTGTTTGCCGGTGTCGCCGGGGCCTGCACGGCCTGGTTCCTGCAGTTCGTGACCATCGAGAGTTTCACGCTCTTCGCCTCGATCTGGTACCTGGGTATGCTGATCGTCGGTGGGTTGCACAGCCCGGTCGGGGCCATCCTCGGCGTCGTCTTCATCACCGTTCTGCAGGAAGGCCTGCATGAAGCCGCCACCGTGGTCATGCGCAGCCAGTCGCACGCCGTAGGCGGTGCCGTCTTCGCGACCACGAATATCGTGCTCGGCGCCTGCATCCTGCTGGCGCTGATCTTCGAGCCGCGCGGCCTGGCGCATCGCTGGTCGGTGCTCAGGACCGCCTTTCAGCTCTGGCCGTTCCCGCGCCAGTAGGGCCGGCCCGGACAGGGATTCGAGAAAAAAAGGGGAGGAAGACCGATGTTGTTCAAGACAGTCGTTGCCGCCGCGGCCATGCTGGCCGCTGCGTGGGGGCCCGCCTGGTCGGCGGAATACACGATGTCCGCGTCGGCCGATTTCAGCGGTCCCTTCGCCGACGTCATGCCGAATGCGATGTCGGGCATAGAAACGATCACCGCCTGGTGGAACAAGGACGTCGGCGCGAAGCTGGGCGTCAAGGTGAACATCAAGATCTACGACATGCGCTACGATGCGGCGGTGATCGCCCGCACCTGGCCCAGCATCCTGTCGCGCGACCAGCCGATCATGCATCTGGGCTTCGGTTCGCCCGATCTGACCACCCTGATGACCCGCCTGCCGAACGACAAGGTGCCGATGCTGATCGGCACGGCAATGGTCAGCATGGTATGGAAGCCGGATGGCTGGCATTTCTCGACGCGGCCCACCTACAGCCATGAATTCGCCGGCCTGCTGGACAATCTGCAGAAGAAGCAGGGCAGCAAGCTGCGGATCGGCGCGGTCAGCACGCAGACGGCGGCCGGTTTCGTCGATCAGGTCAAGGGTATCGAGAAGCTGGCGGCCACCTATCCCGACCGGTTCGAGGTCGTCGATACGCAATGGGTCGCCACCACGCCGGTGTCGATGACCAGCAACATGCGCGCCATGCTGGAAAAGAAGCCTGACGTCGTCCTGGTCGGCGGCACCACCGCGCAGGTCGCGGCGACCGCGGCGGCGCTGGAGGAACTGAACGCCAGGCTGCCGATCATCACCTCGACCCATAACGGCCTCTCCGAGGTGGCCAAGGGGTTCGACCTGAAGAAGATGAACGGATCGTACTCGGCCTTCTCCTTCACCCCGGACAACCAGGCCAGCCTGCCGCTGCGCGACGTCTATGAAGCCAACAAGACCGGCAGCGGCCAGTGGGGCATCATCACCACGCAGTCGGCGGCCCAGGCGCTGCTGGCACTGCGTGTCCTGGAGAAGGCCGTGGCCAAGGTCGGCAAGGACAAGGTGACCGGCCAGGCGATGTACGACGCCCTGCTGGCCAACAAGTTCACCGAGCAGGAATTGCTGGGCGTGCTGCCGGATCTCGCGTTCGACCGGACCGCGCCGTTCCCGATCGGGGCGATCAAGGCGAAGGCGCAGGTGGTGGTCGACGGCAAGATCCAGCCGATGGGCGACGACTGGATGCCCGTGCCGGCCTTCGACAAGTGGTGAGTCCGCGGCAATGACGATGAGCGCGGCCTGGAGGATGCAGGCATGGGATTGACCCTGACCAATGTCGATGTCGTCTATGGCGGCGTCATCCAGGTGCTGCGCAGCGCCAATCTCGACGTGCCCGACGGCAGGATGGTGGTCTTGCTC
>JAEYTW010000545.1 GCA_023433835.1 Pseudomonadota bacterium
CGGTTGTTCTGCGCCGGGCGGCTGTCTTCGGCCGGACGGCGGGCCGGCGCGGCCGCTTCGGCATCGCGGCGCATGGTCAGCGCGATGCGCTTGCGCTTGACGTCGACCTCGACCACGCGGACCGAGACGACGTCGCCCGCCTTCACCACTTCGCGCGGATCCTTCACGAAGCGGTCCGCCAGCTGCGAGACATGGACCAGGCCGTCCTGGTGCACGCCGATATCGACGAAGGCGCCGAAATTGGCGACATTCGTGACCGTGCCCTCGAGCCGCATGCCGGGCTTCAGGTCCTTGATGTCGTCGACGCCGTCGGCGAACGACGCCGTCTTGAATTCGGGACGCGGATCGCGGCCGGGCTTCTCGAATTCGGCCAGGATGTCCTTGACGGTCGGCAGGCCGAAACGCGCGTCGACGAAATCCTCGGGGTCGAGCGCCTTCAGCGTCTTGACGTCGCCCATCAGCGTGCGCGCGTCGCGCCCGCAGGACGAGATGATGCGCTGGGCCAGGTCGTAGGCCTCAGGGTGGACCGACGAGGCGTCGAGCGGCTCGTCGCCGTTCGGGATGCGCAGGAAGCCCGCGCATTGCTCGAAGGTCTTGGGCCCCAGCCGCGCCACGTTCAGCAGATCACGCCGGGTCTTGAACGGGCCGGTCTGGTTGCGGTGGGCGATGATCGCCTCGGCGAGCGAGGCGCCCAGGCCCGAGACGCGGGCCAGCAGCGAGGCCGAGGCGGTGTTGAGGTCGACGCCGACCGCGTTCACCGCATCCTCGACCACGGCATCGAGCGCGCGGGCCAGGCGATGCTGGTCGACATCGTGCTGGTACTGGCCGACGCCGATCGCCTTCGGCTCGATCTTGACGAGTTCGGCCAGCGGATCCTGCAGCCGGCGGGCAATCGAGACCGCGCCGCGCAGCGAAACGTCGAGCTCGGGCATTTCCGCCGCCGCGGCGGCCGAGGCGGAATAGACCGAGGCGCCGGCTTCCGACACCACCACCTTGATCGGCTTCGGCGCGGGCAAGGGCGCGATCAGCTCGGCGACCAGGCGGTCGGTCTCGCGGCTGCCGGTGCCGTTGCCGATCGCGACCAGTTCGACATTGTGCTTCTGGATCAGCCGGGTCAGCTCGGCGATCGTGCCCATCACGTCGTTCCGGGGCTGGAACGGGTAGACCGTCGAGGTGTCGAGCAGCTTGCCGGTGCCGTCGACCACCGCGACCTTGACGCCGGTGCGGATGCCGGGATCGAGGCCCATCGTGGCGCGCGAGCCGGCCGGCGCGGCCAGCAGCAGATCCTTCAGGTTGCGGGCGAAGACCTGGATCGCCTCCTCCTCGGCCCGCTCGCGCAGGTCGGTCATCAGGTCGATCGACAGATGCAGCGACAGCTTGACCCGCCAGGTCCAGCGCGCGGCTTCCAGCAGCCAGGCATCGCCCGGCCCGGCCGAGCCGATTTCATAGGCATTGGCGACCATGCGCTCGACCGGCTTGACCGGCGACTGGTCGTCGGTGTCGATCTCGAGGTCGAGGGTCAGGACGCCCTCGTTGCGGCCGCGCAGCATGGCAAGCGCCCGGTGGCTCGGCGTATTGGCCCATTGTTCGGCATGGTCGAAGTAATCGGCGAACTTGGCGCCCTCCTCCGCCTTGCCTTCGACCATCTTGGCGCGCAGCGTCGCCTTTTCCTTCATGTAGGTACGCAGCTTGCCGATCAGATCGGCATTCTCGGCCAGGCCTTCCGCCACGATGTCGCGGGCGCCTTCCAGCGCGGCCTTCACGTCCGGCACCTGCTCGTTGACATAGGCGGCGGCGAGCTCGCCGGGCAGCGCGGTGCGGTCGGCCAGGATCGCCTCGGCCAGCGGACCCAGGCCCTTCTCGCGCGCGATCTCGGCGCGGGTGCGGCGCTTGGGCTTGAACGGCAGGTAGATATCCTCAAGCTCGGCCTTGGTCGCGACGCCGGCGATCTTGGCCGCGAGCTCGTCGGTCAGCTTGCCCTGCGAGCGGATCGATTCGACCACCGTCTCGCGCCGCGCCTCGAGTTCACGCAGATAGGCCAGGCGTTCCTCCAGCGTGCGCAGCTGGGTATCGTCGAGGCCGCCGGTGACTTCCTTGCGGTAGCGGGCGACGAACGGCACCGTCGCGCCACCGTCGAGCAACTCGACCGCCGCGGTGACCTGGGCAGGCCGGGCGGCGATCTCGGCGGCGATGGTGGCGGCAATACGGGCGTTGTCGACGGCCATGCGTTATCTCTGTTCAGGACGTGGGAGGAATTAGGAATCAGCCTTGCGCGGCCGCGATCGCCCGGTTGAACGCCGCGACGGCGGCGGCCGGGTCGGCGGCATCCCAGACCGATCCGACGGCGGCGATGAAATCGGCGCCGGACTGGACCAGGGTTGCGCAATTCTCAGGGGTCATGCCGCCGATGGCGACCGACGGGATCTCGAAGATTTCCGACCACCACTGCACGATCTCGGGCGAGATCGCCTCGATCCCAGGCTTGGTGCCGGAGGTGAAGAACGGGCCGAACGAAACGTAGTCGGCGCCATTTTCGCCCGCTTCCATCGCGATGTGGCGGGAATTGCGGGCGGAAACGCCGAGGATCAGGTCGTCGCCCAGCACCTTGCGCACCGCGGCCACGTCCGGCTCGTCAGCCGTCAGATGGACGCCGTCGCAGCCGAGGCGGCGGGCCAGCGCGGGGCGGTCGTTGATCAGGAAGGCGACGTCGCGCGCCTGCGCGATCGGCATCAGGATCTCGACGGCGCGGGCCAGCTGCTCGTCGGGCACGCCGCCGGGCACCGCGCCGGGGGCCCAGTACTGGAAACAGGCGACGTCGCCGCCGTCGAGGGCCCGCTTCAGCCGGTCGGCGAAGGGGCCGGGCTCGACGGCCGGCGGCGAGACCAGGTACAGCCGGCCGCCGGCGGCGGGAGCGGCCGGCGGG
>JAEYTW010000546.1 GCA_023433835.1 Pseudomonadota bacterium
GAACCTGATGACGCGCAATGATCACATAGTCATGTCCCGATTTCGCGGACACGGGCGCGATCTGTCGCACCGCCTGGCGCAGGCGCCGGCGCATGCGGTTGCGCTCGACCGCGCCGCCGGCCTTGCGGCTGACGGTGAGGCCGACGCGCGGCAGCTCATCGGCGCCCTTGGTGCGGGCGACCGCCTGAAGCGTAAACAGGGAAGTGGAGGCGCGCTTGCCTCGTGCAGCGGCCAGAAAGTCGCCGCGCTTGAGGAGCCGACCCACGGAGGGCTCCTGGTTCGTCACGGCCGAAAACTCAGGCCGAGAGCTTCTTGCGGCCGTGCTTGCGGCGCGCGGCAAGAACCTTGCGGCCGCCGACAGTGGCCATGCGGGCGCGGAAGCCGTGGCGGCGCTTGCGCACCAGTCGGCTCGGTTGATAGGTCCGCTTCACGGTCAATACTCCATGATTACGGCGGGGCGACATCGCCCGGCCGGAAAAAAGTCATGGGGCTTATACGCAAGCCCGCCCGCCGAGTCAACGCGATCGGGGCGGATTTCCAGGGTTTCCGCCACGGGAACCTGCCCGGCACGCATCGGTTCTATTTCCGACGGCACCTGCGTCGCTCAAAAAAAGCAAGGGAAGCAGACCGATGAACGCTCAGCCACGTCCCCATCCGCAGCCGCCCGAAAGCGTGGGCGGTCACACCGTTCTCCCGCCCACGGAAGCCCGGCAGGCCGAAAAGACCGGCCGGGTGCGCTATATCCTGGGCATTTCCCTGAGCCTCGCCATCGTGGCGATGGCCGTCGTCTACATCGCTTTCTGACGACCCAGCGCCAAGGGCGCGACGCCGCCGAGCGCGGGGTGGAAATACGGATCCTCCCCGACGCTCGGGTCGAACGGCGGTTGCGGCGGGCTCGCATCGGCCCGCAGCCAGGCGAGGCTGTGCGGGTTGAGCAGGCCGCGTCGGCCGCAGCCGTCGGCCACGGCGCGGCACAGCGCGACGAACCAATCCTGCAGGTCGGATAGCGGCGCCACCTGGTCCAGGGCGCGGGCGAGTTCGGCACGCCGGAACGAGATCGCCAGCGGGCTCGCCGCCCGCACGTTGCGATACCATGACGGACTGCCGAGATAGCTCGAACATACCATCGGCTCGCCGCGGAGCAACGGGTGGCCCCGGCCGCCGGCATCGACCACCAGCCCGGCTTCGACGACCCGCCCGCCGGGATCGAAACTCAAGGCCGAGACGAAACCGATCTCGGGGATATTGGCAAGCCACCCCACCTGCTCGCGCAGGAAACCATCGGACAGCCGCTCCACGGCCGTCGACAGCACCAGCACATAATCGGCCTGCGATCGGGCAAGCGCCGCCCTGATCGCCCTCGCGGCATCAGGGCCGTGGATGCCGACGGCCGCGATCGACGATTCCAGGCCGCCGGGATCGACCATCGCGGCCAATGCCTTGCAACGGTCGGGCGCGGGGGTGCCTTCCGGATCGACGATCAGCACCAGGGCGGACGGCGGCGGCGACGACCAAGCGATGTGAAACCCGCTCTTGGCATGCGGCTCGGCCACGGCGGCGAGCCCGCGGCGGTCGAGATGGCCCTGCACCACCCGGCGTTGGGCCGCCGGCACGTAAGGTTTCGCCATCACGCTGGTCGACGACGATCCTTCGATCATCCGCCAGTGGTAGAAGATGCCGGGCACCCGACGCATCCGGTCGGTGATTTCGGCGATGCGGATGAAGATGTCCCAGTCCTGCGCGCCGTCGGTGGCGGGATCCCAGCCGCCGATGCGCTCGAGCAGCTCGCGGCGGAAGACGTTGAAATGCGTCAGGTAATTGGCCGACAGGAGCATTTCGGGGCTCCAGTCCGGCTTGAAGAACGGGTGGACGCGGTATTCGCCGAGGCCGGTGACGATATCGCGGTCGGTGTACCAGAAATCGATCTCGGGGGCGTGCAGCACGGCGCGCGCGACGGCCAGCAGCGCGCCGCGGCCGATTTCGTCGTCATGGTCGATCAGCGCGGCGAAATCGCCGTCGGCCAGGCGGAAGGCCGCGTTGGAATTGCCGGAAATGCCGAGATTGCGCGGCATCACCGTGAGCACGACGCGTTCGTCGGCGGCGGCGAGTTCTTCCAGCAGGCGCTGGTTGGCGGCGTTGTCGTGGTCGGCCAGGGCCAGGCAGAGCTGCCATTTCGGCCAAGCCTGTTCCAGGATGCTGTCGATCGTGCGGCGCAGCACCAGGTGGGGAATCTTGTAGACCGGGAGGATCAGGCTGATCCGCGGGCCGCGCGCAATCTCGTCGGTGGTCGGCCCGGCCGGGTCGTCGGGATTGGCGCGCAGCCAGGCGTCGTATTCCGGCGGCTCGCCCGCCGTGGCGGCGGCCGGCACCAGCTGTTTGGCGCGCAAGCCCAGCCGGCGCCAGGCGCGCCAGCGGGCGAGGGCGAAATCGATGCGGTCGGCGACCACGGCCCGGATGCCGCGGTTGCGCACGCCCCGCACGAAGCGCAGCGGCACGGCGGCCAGCTGGCGGCGCCGGCTGCCGGTGGGGGCCATGGCGTCGGCCAGGCGGATGATCACCCGCGCGGTCAGGTTGGCGAAGCGCACGGCGCTCCAGCCGTAGATGTCGTAGGGGTTCAACGGCCGGCTCAGCGCGCCGAAGGCCGACCGGCTATGGGTGACCTGACCCTCGATCTCGGCCAGCGCCTGGTCGAGCAGGGCGATGACCTCCTCCAAGGCGGCGGGGTCGGCGCCATCGAGCGGCGCGTCGGCCCGGGCGGCCAGCTGGCGGGCGAGGCTGTGGCCGTGCGGCTGCAGTTCGGGATCGGCAGCGATCAGCAGCGACAGCCGCTCCAGCATGTCGCGCAGCCGTGCATCGCGGCGCGAGGCCGCGGCGCCCAGCGCTTCGAGCAGCTCGGTGCGCTCGGTGCCCATCGGCTGGAACAGCGAGGCCAGGGCCGGCGGCGGTACCGGCCCAGCGGCGATCAGGCCGATGCCCTCGGCCAGCGGCAGGATCGCGGCGGCCCGCCCGTCGCTGAGCCCGCGCCAGGCGCGGCGCCCCTCGTCGTCGAGGGCGTCGGCGACAAGGCCGGCGACGATCGTGACGCCGGCGGGACTGGCGGCCGTCGACAGCGTCTCGGGCCGGGCGAGATCGACGATCAGCAGGTCGATGGGACCCAAGGCGACCGTGCCGGTCTCCAGCCGGGTCTCGGGGCAGAGCATCGCGCTCAAACCCCGCAGGGCGGCGGCGAGATCGCCATGCGCGCCGGGGGCGGCGACCACGGCCGGGCGCAGGCGTTCCAGGCATAGCGCGGCCAGCGCCAGGAGGCCGGATTCGCCCGTCCGCGGCAGGGCCGCCACCGCCTTGCGCCAGCCGCGCAGGATGCGGGCAGGCTGGCTCATCGCGGGCTTTGGACCCGGCCCGGCATCGCGGCGCAAGCCTTGCGCCCCGGCACTAGTCGCCGATCCGCTCGCCCCGGGCCAGGCGCATGAGGTAGGCCCCGTACGATGTCTTGGACAGCGGCGCGGCGGCACGCACCAGGCCTTCGGCATCGATGAAACCCTTGCGGAAGGCAATTTCCTCGAGGCAGGCGATCTTCAGGCCCTGGCGGGCCTCGATGGTGTGCACGAATTCGCCGGCCTGCAACAGCGAGGCATGGGTGCCGGTGTCGAACCAGGCAAAGCCCCGGCCCATGCGCGCGACCGAAAGCTTGCCGCGGCGCAGGTATTCGGCGTTGACGTCGGTGATCTCGAGCTCGCCGCGGGGCGAGGGCTTGACCGCCGCGGCGATGTCGCAGACGTCGTTGTCGTAGAAATAGAGCCCCGTCACGGCCCAGTTCGAGGCCGGGTTCTTCGGCTTCTCCTCGATCTTTATGGCCTGGCCCGCCTCGTCGAAGGTGACGATGCCGTAGCGCTCCGGGTCTTCGACCCAGTAGGCGAAGACGGTGGCACCCGCGCTGACGCCGGCGGCGTCCTCCAGCATCTGGCTGAGGCCGTGGCCGTAGAAGATGTTGTCGCCGAGCACGAGGGCGCAAGGCGCGTTGCCGACGAAGGAGCGGCCGATGATGAAGGCCTGGGCGAGGCCTTCGGGCTTGGGTTGCACCGCGTAGGTCAGGTTGACGCCCCAGTTCGAGCCGTCGCCCAGCGCGCGCTGAAAGGCCGGGGCATCGTCGGGCGTGGTGATGATCAGGATGTCGCGGATTCCGGCCAGCATCAGCGTCGACAGCGGATAATAGATCATCGGCTTGTCGTAGACCGGCAGCAGCTGCTTGGAGACCGCGTAGGTCACCGGGTAGAGCCGCGTACCGGAGCCGCCGGCCAGGATGATGCCCTTCATCGTCATATCCTCGATCCAATCAGGGTGTCGAGGCAGCCTTCCAGCGCCTCACGCCAGTCCCGCGCCACGATGCCATGAACGCGGGCGATTTTCGTGCAATCCAGCACCGAATTGGCCGGCCGCGCCGCCGGCGTCGGATAGTCGGCCGTGCCGATCGCGGCAACGCGCGCCGGCACCTTGAACCCGCGGGCGGCCGCGCCGGCGAAGATCGCCTCGGCGAAGCCGTGCCAGGTGGTGGGGCCGGCGCCGCTGTAGTGGAAGGTACCCCAGCCCGCCTCCGCCGCGGCCAGCCGCACGATGGCTGCGGCGATGTCGGCGGCGGCCGTCGGGCAGCCATGCTGGTCGGCCACGACGCGCATCTCCTCGCGCTCGGCGCCATATTTCAGCATCGTCTTGACGAAGTTGTTGCCGAACGGGCTGTAGACCCAGGCGGTGCGCAGGATGATGTGGCGCGGGGCGGCCTCGCGCACCGCGCGCTCGCCGGCTTCCTTCGACCGGCCGTAGACCGATACGGGGGCGACCGGGTCGTCCTCGACGTAGGGGCCGGTCTTGGTGCCGTCGAAGACGTAGTCGGTCGAGACGTGGATCAGCGGGGCGCCGGCCGCGGTGGCGGCACGCGCCAGCGCGGCGGGGCCGTCGCGATTGACCACGAAGGCGTGCTCCTCGTCGTTTTCGGCCTTGTCCACCGCGGTATAGGCGGCGGCGTTGACGACGACGTCGGGCTTCAGCGCGCCGACCACGGCCGTCGCGGTCTCGGGCCGCGCCAGATCGATGATCTCGCGCCCGGCGAAGGTCAGCTCGACCTCGGGCGCCCAGGCGGCGCGGGCCAGCTCGCGGGCGAGCTGGCCGGTTTCACCGACGACGAGGACGCTCTTCACGCCTTGGCCGGGGTGCCGGTGGAAAGGCCCAGCCGCTGGCCGGCGTAGTTGCCGCGGCGGATCGGCTCCCACCAGTCCTTGTTGTCGAGATACCACTGCACCGTCTGGCGCAGGCCGCTCTCGACGGTGTATTGCGGCTTCCAGCCCAGTTCGCGCGTGATCTTGGTCGCATCGATCGCATAGCGCCGGTCGTGGCCCGGTCGGTCGGCGACGAACTCGATCAGCTGGCGATGCGGGCGGTGCGGATTGCCGGGCACCATCTCGTCCAGAAGGTCGCAGATCGCATGCACGATCTCGAGGTTGGTGCGCTCGTTGTTGCCGCCGACATTGTAGCTCTGCCCGACCCGGCCGCGGGTCACGACCTGGAACAGGGCGCGGACGTGATCCTCGACGTGCAGCCAGTCGCGGATGTTGTCGCCACGGCCGTAGACCGGCAGGCGCCTGCCTTCCAGCGCGTTGAGGATGATCAGCGGGATCAGCTTCTCCGGGAAGTGATAGGGCCCGTAATTGTTCGAGCAGTTGGTCATCACCACCGGCAGGCCGTAGGTGTGGTGCCAGGCCGAGACCAGATGGTCGGATGCCGCCTTCGACGCCGAGTAGGGCGAGCGCGGGTCGTAGGACGTATCCTCGCGGAACAGCCCGACCGGCGGCAGCGAGCCGTATACCTCGTCGGTCGAGATGTGATGGAAACGGAACGCTTCGGCCTGCGCCGGCTCCAGCCCGCGCCAGTAGTCGCGCGCGGCCTCGAGCAGGGTGAAGGTGCCGACGATATTGGTCTGGATGAAGGCCGCGGCGCCGTCGATCGAGCGGTCGACATGGCTTTCGGCGGCCAGATGCATGATCGCGTCCGGGCGATGCGCCTGCAGAATGCGCTCCACCGCCGGCCGGTCGCAGATATCGGCCTGCTCGAAGACGTAGCGCGGGCTGTTGGCGACCGGGGCCAGCGAGGCGAGATTGGCCGCGTAGGTCAGCTTGTCGAGATTGACGACCGAAACGTCCGTGTCGGCGATCAGGTGGCGCACCAGCGCCCCGCCGATGAAACCCGCGCCGCCGGTCACCAGGATCTTCATCAGTCGACTTCCTCGTTGGTCTCGGGCGCGCGGTTCAGGCGCCGTAGGTGAAACAGACCGGCAGATCGGCCAGGCGGGGCAGCAGCTTGTCCTTGTCCGACATCTCGGCTTCGGCTTCGGCGATCGGCCAGTCGATGCCGAGCGCCGGGTCGGCCCAGTAGATGCCGCGATCGTCGGGTTGGGAATAGGGCGCATTCACCTTGTAGGTCGCGATGGTGTCGTCGACCAGGGTGACGAAGCCATGGGCGAAACCTGCCGGCACCATCAGCGCCCGACCGTTCTCGGCCGACAGCTCGGCCGCGACATGGCGACCGAAGGTGGGCGAGCCGACGCGGATGTCGACGGCGACGTCGAGAATGGCGCCCCGCAGGCAGGAGACCAGCTTGGCCTGGGCGTTGGGATCGAGCTGGAAATGCAGGCCGCGCACCGTACCGCGGCGCTTGGACAGCGAGACGTTATCCTGGACGAAGTCGAAATCGAGACCGGCGGCCGCGAAAGCCTTGGCACTCCAGGCTTCGTAGAAATAGCCGCGATTGTCGTGGAAACGACGCGGTGTGACCAACTTGACCTCAGGCAGCTCCAGCGCCACCACTTCCATGACAGGCGTCCCCTCGAAAACCAGCCGGCGTTGCGTTTTTGCAGCGCGAAATGCTTGAAAATTACGGCGCGATGGTTAGCAAATCACCCCTACCCTGGCAAGCACGCCGGTCCAGCACCTTATTCTTACGTCGACTCCGTGGCATTAGCGCCGCACTCATGACTTGAAACTGAACTGTCGTCCGGAGTTCCATCATGTCGGTCGCCGCCGCCATCGAGACTAAACTTACCGAAGCTTTCGCGCCCGACCGTCTGGTCATCGAGGATCAGTCGCATCTCCATGCCGGTCATGCCGGCCATCGCCCGGGCGGCGAGAGCCATTTCCGGGTCGAGCTGGTCTCGGCCCGCTTCGCCGGGCTGAACCGTGTCGCCCGCCAGCGTCTCGTCCATGACGCGCTGGCCGCCGAGCTGGCGGGGCCGATCCACGCCCTGGCATTGAAGACGCTGGCGCCAGGCGAATAAAGCAGTTATATAGGAGTCCTATATATCAAGGATTCCTCATGACCAGGACTTGCGTGGCCCTGCGCCATCTTGCCTTCGAGGATCTCGGCGGCTTCACCACACCGCTGGCCGCAGCGGGATACGAGATCGCCTATCGCGATGCCGGCGTCGACCCGATCGGCGAGCTCGTCGCCCCGGACCTCGTCGTCGTGCTGGGCGGGCCGATCGGAGTCTACCAGACCGATCTCTATCCCTTTCTCGACGAAGAGATCGCCGCCTTGCGGGCGCGGCTCGCGGCCGGGCGCCCGACCCTGGGCATCTGCCTCGGCGCCCAGCTGATCGCCGCGGCCCTCGGCGCCCGGGTCCATCCGGGCCATGGTCCGGAAATCGGCTGGGCGCCGGTCGCGGCCTCCGGCGTCCTCGCCGGCCTCGACGGGGTGACGCTCTTGCACTGGCACGGCGACACCTACGATCTGCCCGAGGGGGCGGTGCATCTGGCCGCGACCGGGCGCTATGCCCAGCAGGCCTTTGCCGTCGGCGACCATGTGCTGGCCTTCCAGTTCCACCCGGAGGTCGGCACCGCGGGCTTCGAACGCTGGCTGATCGGCCATGCGGCCGAACTCGGCCATGCCGGCATCGATCCGCGGGCCCTGCGCCGCGACGCCGCGGCATACGGACCCGCGGCCGAGCCGCCCGGACAGGCCTGCCTGGCCGGCTGGCTCGCCAGCCACGGGCCGAGCGTCGCGCATAACCCGCCGATCAGCAGCACGTCGGCATAGCCGGCATGGTCCGCCGGGAGACCACCCCGCGGGCCCGGTGGCGCCGCAGGCCAGGTCCTGGAAGGCCGCAAAGCCCCCGACCGCGGTGCCGCGCAGCTGCGGCGGCACCCGCCTGACCATCTCGCCCCCCATCGCCGGGAACACCATCGATCAGCCCAGCCCGGTCAGCAGCGCACCGGCATGGGTGAGGGGGGTGACAGGAAGGCGATCCCGGGACGACATGAAGCGAGACCGCCGGCAGCGACATGGCGACGGCGAGATAGGACAGGAACAGTGCCGCCGTCAGGACGACGACGCGGCGATAGGCGATATCGGGCAGGTTCACGCACTCCGCATGGCAGGCGCCCGGCAGCCGGGCGGGAGGGTCGATGCGTTGGTTGACGTGAACGCTTACGGCCGGATCGATCCGGCGGCAGGCCCGGCTTCAGCCGAGGCGGACGGTCAGCTCGACGTCGTCGGCAAACGCCACGGACAGATAGCCATTATCGGCCGAGCGTACGCGGTCGAGGTATTCGGGGCTGAAATCGGCGTTGTCGGCGACGATGACGGCGCCCGGGGCCAGGCGGGTTTCGACCAAAGCGAGGATGTCGGGATAGAGCGACTTGGCACCGTCGAGCAGCAGCAGGTCGATCGTTTCCGGCAGGTCGGCCGCGAGCGTCCGCAGCGCATCGCCCGCGCGGATCTCGACGAGGTCGATGAGGCCGCCGGCGGTCAGGTTCTCCCGGGCGCGGGCCACCTTGAACGGCTCGAACTCGGTGGTGATCAGCCGGCCGCCGCCGTTGTCGCGCAGGGCGGCTGCCAGATGCAGCGTCGAGATGCCGAACGACGTGCCGAACTCGACGATCGTCCGTGCCTTGGCCGCGCGCGCCAGCATGTAGAGCAGCCGGCCGGTCTCGGGCGAGACCGCCAGCGGGTCGCGCGACAGCCGGCCGTAGAGTTCGCGATACGCAGTCTTGCTGCGCATCATCGCCATCCGCTGGTCGTCGGAAAGATCGGCGACCGCGGCTTCGGTCGCGGCCGACGCCGCCTCGGCTTCCGCAAACAGCCGCGCCAGCAGGGCTGCGACGGGGTTGGTGGTCAATGTGTTCATGCAGGTCTCCGGATCAGGATCGGCGCGTCATTGCGCCTCGGCAAAAATACGAATAATCATTCGCGTTTCCTATTCGCATTGACCGGCGGCCCGATGACCCGACGACCAAGTGTCCGGATTTCCTCGCGAAAACAGCCGCAGCAGGCGCGCTCCAACGACCTGGTCGCGGCCATTCTGGAAGCGGCTGTTCAGGTTTTGGCGGCCGAGGGCGCGCAGCGTTTCACGACATCGCGGGTGGCCGAGCGCGCCGGGGTCAGTGTCGGCTCGCTCTACCAGTATTTCCCCAACAAGGCGGCGATCCTGTTCCGGCTGCAGAACGACGAATGGCGCCAAACCGCCGAGATGCTGCGCGGGTTCCTCGACGATCCCGCCCGCCCGCCGCCCGCCCGCCTGCGCCGGCTGGTGCATGCCTTCATCCGCTCCGAGTGCGACGAGGCCGCGCTGCGCGTGGCGCTCGACGATGCCGCGCCCCTCTACCGCGACGCGCCCGAGGCCCGCGCGGCACGCGAGGCCGGCGCCCGCACGATGCGGCGCTTCATCAGGGAGATGCTGCCCGATGCCTCGGCGGCAAGGCGCAAGCTCGCCGTCGAGCTGATCGGCACGACCTTGAGCGCCGTGGGCAAGCAGTTCTCCGGCGTGCCGCGCAAGCCGGCCGAAATCACGGCCTACGCCGATGCGATGGCCGACATGTTCTGCGCGTATCTGGAGCATCTGGCATGACCGTCCTCGACAGCTTGCGCATCGGCCGGCCGGTGCCGTTCGGCCCGCGCGACGACCGCTCCAGCATCGGCACGCGGGCGACGACGGACGCACCGGTCATGGCCGGGCCGACCGGCCTCGTCGGCGACGCGGTCGGCGATATCAGGCTGCATGGCGGGCCGGACAAGGCGATCCACCATTATCCCGCCGGGCATTACGCGGCCTGGACGGCCGAGCTGCCCGACATCGCCGGCCGCTTCCTGCCCGGCGCCATGGGCGAGAATTTCTCTGCGTCCGGCCTGACCGAGGCCGATGTCTGCTTAGGCGATCGTTTCCGGCTGGGGCAGGCATTGCTCGAGCTGTCGCAGTCGCGCCAGCCCTGCTGGAAACTCAATCACCATTTCGGCGTGCCCGACATGGCGCGGCGGGTGCAGGACAGCGGCCGCACCGGCTGGTACTGGCGGGTGATCGAGCCGGGCCTGGTCGCGGCCGGCGACAGGTTCGACCTGGCGGCGCGGCCCAGTCCCGGCTGGACGCTGGCCCGGGTGCGGCGCCTGCTCTACGTCGATACGCTCGATCGCGCGGTCCTGAGCGAATTCCTGTCCCTGCCGGGCCTGACGCCGTCCTGGGCCAGGCTCGCCACCCGTCGGCTTGAGACCGCGGCCGTCGAGGACTGGAGCCTGCGCCTCGATGGTCAGAGCAGGTAGAGCAGTACCAGCGGGATGGTGAAGAAGGCCAGCGTCGTCGAGATTACCACCATCGAGGCGATGTCGTCGGGCCGCTGCTGGTAGCGCAGGGCGAAGACGTAGGAATAGACCGCCACCGGCATCGAGGCCTGCAGGGTCAGGACCTTGCCGGCCAAAGGCGGCAGGCCCAGCGCCCAGGCGGCGGTGACGCCGACCGAGAAGCCCAGCGCGATGCGGAACACCGACAGGCCCAGCGCCCGCTTCAGCCCGGAAATCTTGAGGTTGGCGAGCGAGACGCCGAGCATCAGCAGCATCAGCGGGATGGTCAGCCCGCCCAGCAGCTGGGTGGTGTTGGCGATCCAGTCGGGCACGTGCAGCTGGAAGCCGACCACCACGGCGCCGGCCAGCGCCGCCGGCAGGATCGGCGAGCGCAGCACGGCGCCGAGCTGGGCGCGGCCGGCGACGGCCAGCTGGCCGACGGTGAAGTTCAGGATCGAAGTGACGGTGAAATGGGCGATGCCCATCGCCAGCCCTTCCTTGCCGAAGGCGAACAGGGCCAGCGGCAGGCCCATGTTGCCGGTATTGGCGAAGGTCAGCGGCGACAGATAAGGCTGGATCGGCTGGCGGGCGATCTTCAGGCCGATATAGGCGACGATCAGGAAGCCCGCCGTGGCGACCAGCGTGCCGCCGGCCATGGTGAAGATCAGCGCCGGATCGGCCTCGGTCTTGGCCAGCGTCGAGAAGACGAGGCAGGGCGTGCCGATATTGGAGACGATCTGGCCGACGAAGGCGGTGTCGAAGACCCGCTTCGATCTCGCCCAGTAGAAACCGATGCCCGCGGCGACCAGCACCGGGGCGATGATGGCGAAAAGCTGGGCGATCATATGCCGGGATCCGTATCGTCGTCCTCGTCGCCGCGCCGCGGCGGCTGGGGGGTCAGGCGAAGCTGGGTGATCTGGTTGCGCTGGCGGCGCAGCACTTCGAAGCGCATGCGGTGGAAGACGAAGCTCTGCCCAGGATGGGGGATCATCCGCGCCTCGTGGATGACGAGGCCGGCGACCGTCGTCGCCTCCTCGTCGGGCAGGTCCCAGTCGAACTGGCGGTTGAGGTCGCGGATCGTCACCGTGCCGTCGACGAGATAGCTGCCCTGGCCCTCGTCCTTGACGCCGAGGACCGGCTTGTCGTGCTCGTCGTCGATGTCGCCGACGATCTCCTCGATGATGTCCTCGAGCGTGATCAGCCCCATCAGCGTGCCGTATTCGTCGACCACCAGGGCGAAATGGACGCGGCGCTGGCGGAAGGCGGTCAGCTGGTCGGCGAGCCGCGTGGTATCGGGCACGAACCAGGGTTCGACCATCACCTTGCCGAGGTCGACGCGCTCGGGGTCGAATTCGACGGCGGCGAGCGCGCGCAGCAGGTCCTTGGCATGCAGCACGCCGACGATGTTGTCGGGCGTGCCGCGCCACAGGGGCAGGCGGGTATGGGGCATCGCCAGCACCTGGGTGACCAGCGCGCGGGCCGGGCGATCGGCATCGAGCGTCACCATCGCCTTGCGATGGACCATGACGTCGGCGATGGTGACGTCGCCCAGGGCCAGGATCGAGCCCATCATGTCGCGCTCGTGCTTGACCAGCGCGCCTTCCTTGACCTTGAGGTCGAAGGACGAGCGCAGCTCCTGCGCGGCCGAGACCTGGGCGCGCTTGCGGCCAGAACCGACCAGGCGCAGCATCAGTCTTGCCAGGAAATCGACGACGGTGACCAGCGGCCCCAGCACGGTCAGGACCGAGCGTACCAGCGGGGCGGCGAACAGCGCGACGCGTTCGGGATAGTTGATCGCGTAGGTCTTGGGCAGCACCTCGCCGAACACCACGACCAGCACGGTGATGCCCGCGGTGGCATAGGCGACGCCGGCATCGCCGAACGTGTGCACCAGCACCGAGGTGGTGAGCGACGAGGCCAGGATGTTGACCAGGTTGTTGCCGATCATCAGCCCGCCCAGCAGCCGGCCCTTGTTCTCGCGCAGCCGTTCGGCGATGCGGGCGCGGCGGTTGCCGGCGCGTTCGAGATGATGCAGCAGCGGCTTGGAGGCCGCGGTCAACCCGGTTTCGGACGAGGCGAAGAAGGCCGAGCAGATCAGCAGGCCGACGACGATCGCCGCCGTCACCCAGGGGTCGTCGAAGCCGATGCCTAGGTCGACGTCCATCGGATCAGGCGGCCACCGCCTCGTCGAGCAGCGCCCGCACGGCGCCGGGATCGACCTCGCGGGTCAGGAAGGCCTGGCCGAGGCCGCGGGCCAGCACGAAGGTGATGCGGCCGTCGGCGACCTTCTTGTCCTGCTGCATATGATGCCACAAGGCTTCGCCGGTCAGGGCCAGGCCCTGGCCGGGGATGTCGCGCGGGCTGGTCGGCAGGCCGATCGCGGCGAGATGGCGCCGGGCCCGCTCGGCATCCTCGCGCGGGCAGAGACCCAGCCGGGCCGACAGCTCGAAGGCCAGGCACATGCCGATCGCCACCGCCTCGCCGTGCAGGAGGCGGTCGGAAAAGCCGGTCTCGGCCTCCAGCGCGTGGCCGAAGGTATGGCCGAGATTGAGCAGCGCGCGGTCGCCGTTCTCATGCTCGTCGGCGGCGACGATGCGCGCCTTGTGACGGCAGGAGGTGACGACCGCCTGGCGGCGGGCGGCGGCGTCGCCGGCGATGACGGCCTCGCCGTGGCGCTCCAGCCAGGCGAAGAACGCGGCATCGCCGAGCAGGCCGTATTTCGCGACTTCGGCGTAGCCCGCCAGCAGGTGCCGGCGGGGCAGGCTGTCGAGCACCGCGGTATCGGCCAGCACCAGCTTGGGCTGATGGAAGGCGCCGACCAGGTTCTTGCCCTTGCGGGCGTTGATCGCGGTCTTGCCGCCGACCGAGGAATCGACCTGGGCCAGCAGGGTCGTCGGCACCTGGATGAAATCGAGGCCGCGGCGCAGGATCGCCGCGGCAAAACCGGTGAGGTCGCCGATGACGCCGCCGCCCAGCGCGACGATCGCCTCGCGCCGCTCGACCTTCAGGTCGATCAGCCGGTCGCAGAGCTGTTCCAGCCGGGCGAAGCTCTTGGTTTCCTCGCCGGGCGGCAGGATCACCGCCTCGCAGCCCAGGCCCTCGGCGGCGAGCGACGAGCGCAAAGCAGGCAGATGCAATTCGGCCACCGTCTCGTCGGTGACGACCACGGCGCGGCCCTTGAGGTAGCGCTTCATCCGATGGCCGGCATCGGCAATCAGCCCGCGGCCGACCAGGATGTCGTAGGAACGGCCCGCCAGTTCGACCGGCACGGTCTCCACCTGGGTTTCGACCTCGCCGCCCCCTAGGCGGGCGACGATCGCCTCGACCACCCGCTCGTGCGGGCCGTCATGGCTTTCGACCGTCAGGTCGGCCTCGGCATAGACCGGATAACGCATGTCCATCAGCCGTTTCAGCGTGGTGGAGAGATCGCTGCCCTGGTTCAGCAGCGGGCGGTGGGTGCGCCGGGCGCAGCGGCGGACCAGCACGTCGAGCTCGGCCTTCAGCCAGACCGACCGGCCGCGCTGGCGCACCAGCCGCCGGGTCTCGGGGTCCATGAAGGCGCCGCCGCCGGTGGCCAATACTTTCGGCGGGCCGTCCAGCAGGCGGGCGATCACTTTCCGTTCACCCTCGCGGAAGTGCGGCTCGCCGTGCTGGGCGAAGATTTCGGCGATCGTCATCCCGGCCGCCGCCTCGATTTCGGTATCGGCGTCGACGAAGGGCAGGCCCAGGCGCTGGGCCAGGCGCTTGCCGACCGAGGATTTGCCGGCGCCCATCAGCCCGACCAGGACGATGGAACGGTCGATCGGCGGCAGGGCGGCGGGAAACGGCGTGATCATGATCCGTTGACATAGCCTATGACGGCGCGGACGCCAATCGTTGTCAGCGCGGCGGCACCCGACTAGACTCAGGGCGCCCCCGACTCTCCCCGACACATTCTCGAGTAGCGAACGCATGCGGCGCAGCCACCTGATCATCATCCTTGTCGTGCTGCTGGCGCTGGTCGCCGGCGCCGGCGTGCTCGGCACCCTGCCGCTTCCGGCGCCGACCCAGAAGGTAGAGAAAGTGATCCCCGATGACCGCATCGGCAAGTAAGCGCCTGGCCCTGCTGCCGCTGCTGGCCCTGGTTCTGGCCGGGCCGGCGGCGGCCCAGCCGCGCACGATCCTGCCGGGCAGCCAGCCGTCGCCGCAGCAGGCGCCCGTCCCGGCGCCGCAGCAGACGGCACCGGGTCCGAGCAATCTCGGCACCACCCGCACGCCCCAGCCGCCCAAGCCGGTCGGTTCGGACAGCGTCACGGTCAAGTCGCTCGGCGCGCCCGACATGTCCTCGATCGGCGCGCTCTATTCCGACAGCGGGGGGCTGGGCGTCGAAATGTGGCAGGGTTCCGACCGCGCCACGGCCGAGGCGCTGCTGCAGGCCCTGCCGGGCGCCACGCGCTCGACCTCGCTGCGCCAGCTCGAACGCAAGCTGCTGCTCTCGGCCGCCCAGGCGCCCGGCAACATGATGACCGGGGCCGGGCAATCGGCCAGCGACCTGCTCAACATCCGCCTGGCCAAACTGAGCCAGATGGGCGATTCCGCCGGCGTGGTGACCTTGGCCAAGGCTGCCGGCCCGGCCGCCGGCGGGGCCGGGGTCGACCGCGCCGCGGCCGATGCCGCCCTGCTCGCCGGCGACAACAAGGCGGCTTGCGAAAAGGTCTCGTCGCATATCGGCGACGATCTCTACTGGCTCAAGCTGCAGCTTTATTGCCAGGCGGTGGCGGGCGAGACCGCGGCGGCCTCGGTCACCCTTTCCCTGTTGCGCGACCAGGGCGTCGACGACCAGACCTATCTGGCAATCGCCGCGGTGCTGACCGGGGAACAGCGCGGCAAGCTGGAAAAGCTCGGGGCCCTCGATCCCGTCTCGTTTGCCATGCTGAAGGCGGCCAAGCGGCCGATCCCGCCCGAGGTCGCGACGTCGGCCGGCCCCGCCGTGCTTGCCGCGATCGCGACGGCCGACGGCACGCCGTCGGACCAGCGCCTCGCCGCGGCCGAGGCGGCCGAGGCCTATGGCGCGCTGCCGACGGCGAAGCTGATCGAACTCTATGCCGCCGAGACTTTCACCGAGGCCGAGAAGACCAGCCCCACCACCGTCACGGGCAAGAAGAATGCCCGCGCGGCGGCCCTGCTCTACCAGCTCGGCGTCAACCAGAGCAGCCCGTCGCTCCGCGCCGAATATCTGAAGCGCGGGCTGGAACTGGGGCGCGAACGCGGCCTGTTCGCCACCGCCGCGCGCGCCAATCTGGCGCCGCTCAAGGCGCTCGAGCCGTCCTCCGAACTGGCCGGCCAGTCCGGCCCGCTGATCCGCGGCCTGCTCGCGGCCGGCGATATCGAGGGCGCGCGCAAATGGGCCGGGGCGCTGGGCGGCTGGCGCTCGGACAAGGCGGCGGCCGAAACCCTGACCCAGGTCTGGCCGCTGTTGCTGCTCGCCGGCACCGTCGACTACGAAGACCGCGCGTTCGAAGCCTGGTTGGCCAGCCAGGACGGCAAGCTGCGCGGCCGGCGCGGCACGCTGGTGCTGGGCCTGGCCCAGGGCCTCGGCGTGCAGGTCCCGCCGGCGCGCTGGAACGCGCTGCTCGGCCAGGATGCCGCCGTCGACGAAACCGTCGCCGGCCCCTCGGCCTTGCTGCGCTTGACGCCCGCGGCCGATGCCAAGCGCAAGGCGGAGACGGTGGCGCTGGCGCTGATCGCGCTGGGGCCCGAGGGCAATGCCAAGGCTTCGCCCGCGGCACTCGGTCCGGCGGTATCGGGCCTGAACAAGCTCGGCCTGACCCCGGATGCCCGGGCCGTGGCGCTCGATGCGGCGCTGACCCGCGGCCTCTGACGCCGTTGCGCCACGTCGAGAATTTCCTGGAGATGCTGGCGGCCGAGCGGGGCTCGGC
>JAEYTW010000381.1 GCA_023433835.1 Pseudomonadota bacterium
GCGGTACGCCGGCGGCGGCCCAGGTGCCCGAACGCACCGCGGCGGCCAGCCGCCCGCCGACCGCGGCGCAGCCGGCCATCAGGCCGAGCGTCAGGCCCGGCGCGATGCGCTTGGACAGGCTGTCGACCACGATCACGCGTTCCGGCGCCGCTGCCGCCAGCGGCGCCTCGTCGGCCAGGAAGGAATAGATGCCGTCCTCGATGGCGACGAGGTCGAGCCGGCGCAGCATCTCGGCCAGCTCGGCGCGGCGTGCCGCGCCCATGGTCAGGCCCAGCGGGTTCTGCAGCGCCGGCTGCAGGTAGAGGCCGTCGAGCCTGGCGTCGCGCAAGGCATCCGGGCGGATGCCCTGGTCGTCGAGGGCCAGCGGCACCAGGGTGATCCCGAGCCGCGCGGCGATGCCCTTGACCACCGGGTAGGTCAGCGCCTCGACGCCGATGCGCCCGCCCGCCGGGGCCAATGCCGCCATCGCGCCCGCGATCGCCTGGCGGCCGTTGCCGGTGAACAGGATGGCATCGGCCGATGGCTGCCAGCCGCCGCGGGCCAGGAATGCCGCGGCGATCGCGCGGGCTTCTGGCGTCGCCGCCGCGCTGGTCGGTCGCAAGGCGGCCGACAGCAGTTCGGGCTGCAGCAGCCCGGCCAGCGCCGCCGCCATCGCCGGCCCCTGTTCGGGCAACACGGGAAAGATCAGCTCCAGGTCGACGGGCGCCGCCGTCGGATCGGCCAGCGCCGGGCCGGGCGGCGGGGCGGCCCCTCGGACATAGCTGCCGCGCCCGACCTCGCCGGTGATCAGGCCGCGCCGGGTCAGTTCGGCATAGACGCGGCCGGCGGTCGAGGCGGCGATGCCGTGGCGATAGGCGAAGTCGCGCTGCGGCGGCAGGCGCTCGCCGGACCGCAGCCGGCCGGCAGCGATATCGGCGGCGATACGGTCGGCCAGTGCGCGGAAATCCGGGGTCATGGTAAATTGCACCGAGGGCAATGGAGCATTTGCACCGCCAAATTCTCGGTGCAATCTTGGCCGTCGTCAATGGAATCCGGGAGAGGGTCGATGGCGACGGCTGACATCAACGGCATCACGGTGGCTTACGACGACGAGGGCAGCGGGCGTGACGTGCTGCTGCTGGTGCACGGCCATCCCTTCGACCGCTCGATGTGGCGGCCGCAGCGCGAGGCGTTGCGTCGGGAATGGCGCGTGATCGTGCCCGACCTGCGCGGTTACGGCGAGACCACGGTGGTGCCGGGCAAGACCCCGCTGTCGCAGTTCGCGGCCGATCTCGTCGGGCTGCTCGACCATCTCGGCATCGACAAGTTCGTCGTCGGCGGCCTGTCGATGGGGGGCCAGATCGCCATGGAGATCTGCCGCGGCCATGCCGATCGCTTGCGTGGCCTGATGCTGGCCGCGACCTTTCCCCAGGCCGAAACGGCGGAGGGCAGGCTCAGCCGCGCCCGAATGGCCGAGCGGCTGCTGGCGGAGGGAATGGAGCCCTATGCCGCGGAAGTGCTGTCCAGGATGGTGGCTCCCCGCAACATCGCGGCGCAGCCGGCGGTGGCCGGCCATGTGCGGGCGATGATGCGGGCAGCGCATCCCGAAGGTGCGGCCGCCGCGCTGCGCGGCCGGGCCGAACGGCCGGATTATGCCGAGACGCTGGCAGCCTTCACCGGTCCGGCCCTGGTCGTGGTGGGCGACGAGGATACCTACACCACCCGCGCCGATGCTGACCGCATGCACGCGCTGCTGAAGGGATCGGAGATGCTGTGGCTCGAAAAGGTCGGCCACATGCCGAATCTGGAAGCGACCGCGGCCTTCAACGCCGGCCTGCGCCGTCTGCTGGCGCGCGTGATATGATCGGCCAATGACGCTTGAGCCGATCTCACTGCTGGTCGCCGGCCTCGGCGTCTTCGGCATCGCCTTCATGAAGGGCGCGTTCGGCGGTGGCTTTGCCATTCTCGGCATCCCGCTGCTCTCGCTCGTGATGGATCCGGTCGAGGCCGGCGGTTTCCTGGCGCCCCTGTTCGTGGCGATGGACCTGGTGGCGCTGCGCTACTGGAAACCCGGCACCTGGTCGAAGCCGGATCTGACGGTGCTGGTGCCGGCGCTGCTGGCCGGTATCGCGCTCGGTACCTGGTGGCTCGCCTCGGTCGATCGCGGCCTCGTCGCCGTCTCGATGGCGGTGATCACGATCGTCTTCGCCGTGATGTGGTTCCGCGGCGGCGGCCAGGTGGTGGCGCGGCCGCCGGCACTGCTGCCGGCCGTGCTGTCGGGCTTGGGCACCGGTGTCACCACGATGCTGGCCCATGCCGGCGGCCCGCCGCTGGCGATGTACCTGCTGCGCCGCGGCCTGCCGAAGGCGGTCTATGCCGGCACCACCAGCATGGTCTTCACCGTCGGCAATATCGTCAAGGTGATGCCCTGGCTGATCGTGGCCCAGCCCGGACGGACGATGCTGTGGGCCGGGCTGATCTGCCTGCCGCTGGTGCCGCTGGGCGTCTGGGCCGGCTGGCGCCTGCATGGCCGGCTGGACCAGCGGCGGCTCTACCAGATCTGCTACGGCCTCCTCGTCCTCACCGCGCTCAAGCTGCTCTGGGACGGCTTGGCCGGGCATTGAAGCTGCGCCGCCAGGCCGACGGACTGGTGCCGGCGACCCGGCCGAAGCGGTCGCGGAAGCTCGGGCCCGACTCGAAGCCGCAGCGTGTCGCCACCTGCTCGATGCTGAGGGTGGTGGTCTCCAGCAGATGCTGGGCGCGCCGCACGCGCGCAGCCAGAATCCATTGCAGCGGCGTGGTGCCGGTCTGCGCGCGGAAGCGGCGGCTCAGCGTGCGCACGCTCATGCCGGCGCGATCGGCAATGGCCTGCAGCGTCAGCGGCCGCTGCAGGTTGCGGCGCAGCCAGTCGAGCAGCGGGGCGAGCGCGGCGTCTTCAGCCGGCGGATCGTGGCGGATGAACTGGGCCTGGCCGCCCTCGCGCTGCGGCGGCATCACCGCGAGCCGTGCCGCTTCCGCGGCGACGGCCGCCCCGCGGTCGCGCCGCAGGATATGCAGGCAGAGGTCGAGGCCGGCGGCCGCGCCGGCCGAGGTCAGGATGTGGCCCTCGTCGACGAACAGCACGTCGGCATCGACCGCGATGGCGGGATGACGCTCGGCCAGCCGGGCCGCGGCCAGCCAATGCGTGGTCGCGCGCCGGCCGTCGAGCAGCCCGGCCGCCGCCAGCACGAA
>JAEYTW010000579.1 GCA_023433835.1 Pseudomonadota bacterium
CCCCCCGGGCGGCGCTCAACCCCACGGCCCCCGGCGCGGGGCCGCATAGCCGGAAGCGGGCGCGGTCGCCTGCTGCCACTGCGCGGCCAGCTCGCGCAGGGCGGCGATGCGGTTGGCGGTCGAGGGGTGCGTCGAAAACAGATTATCCATGCCCTGGCCGGAAAGCGGGTTGATGATGAACATATGGGCGGTGGCCGGGTTACGCTCGGCCTCGTAGTTCGGCACGACCTGGGCGCCATGCTCGATCTTGTGCAGGGCGGAGGCCAGCCACATCGGGTTGCCGCAGATCTCGGCGCCGCGGCGATCGGCCTGGTACTCGCGCGAGCGGCTGATCGCCATCTGCACCAGCGAGGCGGCGATCGGCGCCAGCACCGCCATCAGGATGCCGGCGATGCCCGACAGCGGGCTCTGCCGGTCGTTGGAGGAAAACATCGAGGAGAACATCGCCATGTTGGCGATCATGCCGATCGCGCCGGCGATGGTCGCGGTGACGGTCATCGTCAGGGTGTCGCGATGCTGGACATGCGCCAGCTCATGCGCCATCACGCCGGCGACTTCCTCGCGGGTCAGCATGTTCAGAAGGCCGGTGGTCGCGGCGACCGCGGCATTCTCCGGGTTGCGGCCGGTGGCGAAGGCGTTCGGCTGGTCCGAGTCGATCAGGTAGACGCGGGGCATCGGCAGCTGGGCGCGCTGGGCCAGTTGGGCCACCAGGTTGTAGTAATCGGGCGCGGTGCGGGCGTCGACCTCATGGGCGTTGTACATGCGCAGCACGAGGCTGTCGGCATTCCAGTAGGCGAACAGGTTCATGCCGCCGGCCATCACCAGCGCGATCAGCATGCCGCTCTGGCCGCCGACCAGATACCCGATCACCAGGAACAGGGCGGTCATCGCCGCCAGCAGCATCGCAGTCTTGGCGTAGTTCATCGCTTCCTCTGGGGCAACGGGGTTAAAGTGATGCCCACCGCGCTATATGTACGGTGCGATGACAGTGCTTCAAGTGAAGAGATTGGGTGTGGCGATGACCGAGAAAGACGAAAAACAATCCGAGACGCCGGTTCCGGCACCCACCGGCGTCAAGGGATATGCCAAGGACAAGCCGGCCCATGTGCTGGAGCAGGCGCCGGGCGAGGTCGGCGGTACCGCCGGGCCTGAGCCGACCCGCTACGGCGACTGGTCGCACAAGGGCATCGTCAGCGATTTCTGACGATGCCCCCGGGCGATGGTTACTCGGCCGCGTCTTCCAGGCTGAGGCCGAGCCGGGCGGCGACGCCCGCGCCATAGGCCCAGTCGGCCTTGGCGAAGTGGTCGAGCTGGCGCCGCTGGATCTCGACCGGCGCCTGGACCAGCGAGTCGGCGATGACGTCCATCAGCAGGGCCTGCTGGTCGGTCGACATCAGTCGGAACAGGTCGCCGGCCTGGGTGTAGTCGTCATTCTCCAGTCCGTCTTTCTCCAGCCGGTGATCGTAGCGGTCGGCCGGCCCGTCCAGCGCCAGGGCGGGCTCGCGCCGCGCCGGATCGGGCTGCACGGTGGCCGACCCCACCGCGGAATAGTTCGGCGCCGGCCCGAAATTGCCGTCGAAGCGCATCGCGCCGTCGCGGTTGGTATTGTGCATCGGACAGCGCGGCCGGTTGACCGGCAGCTGGGTGTGGTTGACGCCCAGCCGGTAGCGATGGGCATCGGCATAGGCGAACAGCCGGCCCTGCAGGACCCGGTCGGGCGAGTAGCCCATGCCCGGCACGATGTTGCCGGGGCTGAAAGCCGCCTGCTCGACCTCGGCGAAATAATTCTCCGGGTTGCGGTCCAGCACCATTTCGCCGACCTCGATCAGCGGGGCGATGCGGTGCGGCCAGACCTTGGTCAGGTCGAACGGGTCGAACGGCAGGGCCGCGGCCTGCGCCTCCGGCATGATCTGGACGCAGACGCGCCAGCCCGGGAAATCGCCGCCGGCGATCGCGTCGAACAGATCCCGCTGGGCGTAATCCGGGTCCTCGCCGGCGATGCGGACCGCCTCGGCCGGCTCCAGGTTGCGGATGCCCTGCATCGACTTGAAGTGCCACTTCACCCACACCCGCTCGCCCGCCGCGTTGACCAGGCTGTAGGTGTGGCTGGAGAAGCCGTGCATGAAACGATAGCCGTCGGGCGTGCCGCGATCGGAATGCAGGATCGTTACCTGGTGCAGCGATTCCGGCTGGCGCGAGAAATAGTCCCAGATCGCCGTCGGGTCCTTCAGGTTGGTCTCGGGGTTGCGCTTCTGGGTGTGGATCAGGTCGGGAAATTTCAGCGGATCGCGGATGAAGAACGTCGGCGTGTTGTTGCCGACCATGTCCCAGTTGCCTTCCTCGGTATAGAACTTGACCGCGAAGCCGCGCGGATCGCGCGCGGTATCGGCTGACCCCTTCTCGCCGCCGACGGTCGAGAAACGCACGAAGACGGGGGTTTCCTTGCCGATGCGCTCGAACAGCCTGGCCGAGGTGAAGCGGGTGATGTTGCCGGTGACCCGGAAGACGCCGTAGGCGCCCGACCCCTTGGCGTGCACCACGCGTTCGGGAATACGCTCGCGGTTGAAATGGGCGAGTTTCTCGAACAGATGCACGTCCTCGACCAGCAGCGGGCCGCGGCGGCCGGCGGTCAGCGAATTCTGGTTGTCGCCGATGGGGCGACCGGCCTCGGTGGTCATCACGGGTTTGTCGCTCATCGCATTCTCCTTGGCTGGACGGCTTGGAGGGAGCTTGGCACCCCCGCGTTACATTGAGCAAACGACTAGTTTTTCTGTCTGTGATCGATTTCACCGATGAGTAAGGCTGCTTAAATTTCAACCATCGCCCAAATATTAGCCACCATTTTGCATGCAGTGACCAAAAGCGACTCACGGCTGGGCAATTTCCGACGCTGCCGCACTGCACAATGGAATCAAGCGGATTCCCCGCGCCTGGGTAGGATTCCCGGTATTGGCACACTCCTTGCTCACCTGTCCCGTGGGGCGCGAAGACGCGTCATCCGTGACAAGACGTGCAAGGGGAGATCGAGAGAATGGCGAATATGTCGGGCAAGCTGGTGGCGCTGGCGCTGGGCGCCGCCCTCGCCGGCTTCGGGGGGACGGCGTCGGCGCAGGATACGATCAAGATCGGCGTGCTGCATTCGCTGTCCGGCACGATGGCGATTTCGGAGACGACCCTGAAGGACACGGTCCTGATGATGGTCGACGACCTCAACAAGAAGGGCGGCCTGCTCGGCAAGAAGGTCGAGGCCGTCGTCGTCGACCCCGCCTCGAACTGGCCGCTGTTCGCCGAGAAGGCGCGCGAGCTGATCTCCAAGGAGAAGGTCGCGGTCGTGTTCGGCTGCTGGACCTCGGTCTCGCGCAAGTCGGTGCTGCCGGTGTTCGAGGAGCTGAACGGCCTCCTGTTCTATCCGGAGCAGTACGAGGGCGAGGAAAGCTCGCGCAACATCTTCTACACCGGTGCCGCGCCCAACCAGCAGGCGATCCCGGCGGTCGAATACCTGATGAGCGACGAGGGTGGCACGGTGAAGCGCTGGGTGCTGGCCGGCACCGACTATGTCTATCCGCGCACCACCAACAAGATCCTCGAGGCGTTCCTGAAGTCCAAGGGCGTGCCCGCCGAGGACATCATGATCAACTACACGCCGTTCGGCCATGCCGACTGGCAGACCATCGTCGGCGACATCAAGAAGTTCGCCGCGGCCGGCTAGACGACCGCCGTGGTCTCGACCATCAACGGCGACGCCAATGTGCCGTTCTACAAGGAACTGGCGAACGCGGGGATCAAGGCCTCCGATATTCCCGTCGTCGCCTTCTCGGTCGGTGAGGAAGAGCTCGCCGGCATCGACACCAAGAACCTCGTCGGCCATCTCGCCGCCTGGAATTATTTCCAGTCGGTGAAAAGCCCCGAGAACGACGCCTTCATCAAGCAGTGGCAGACGTTCATCAAGAACCCCAAGCGCGTCACCAACGATCCGATGGAGGCGACCTATACCGGGTTCAAGATGTGGACCCAGGCCGTTCAGCAGGCCGGCACCACCGACGTCAACGCGGTGCGCCAGGCCATGTACGGCCAGAAGGTCAAGACCCCGTCGGGTCTGGTCGAGGTGATGAACACCAACCATCACCTGTCCAAGCCGGTGCTGATCGGCGAAATCCAGCCGGACGCTCAGTTCTCGATCGTCTGGCAGACCAAGGGGGCGATCAAGGCCGATGCCTGGAGCCCCTTCATTCCGGAAAGCGCCAAGCTGGTCGCCGACTGGACCTTCCCTTGGGTTTGCGGGAATTGCTCGGAACCCAAGTTCAAGATGTGAGTGCCTGACGACTAACGCGTACACCCGAGTCTAACTAACGAGCTTCGTCTGGGAAACGAGGTAGGGGGGCGGCGGCCGGCCGGCGGTGGGGCCGGCAGGCCGTCGCCACCCCTCCCGATTAGAACAACAACAAAAAGCGTGCTCGCATGAATGTCCTGGTCGCCCGTCTCCTCCTGCCGATTTTCGCCGCGCTGTTCTGGACCTGCGCCGTCCATGCCGCCGACATCGGCGCAGCCCTGACCGCGCTCTCCGGCGACGACTTCGCCGCCAAGGTCCAGGCGACCGAGGCGCTCGGCGCCGCCGGCGAACCCGCCGCGGTGCCCGCCCTGAAGGCGCTGGCCGATGGCCGCCTCTACCGTAATCCCGCCGATGGCCGGACGCTCTACGGCGATCCCGCCGACGCCTCGAAGCTGATCGATGCGATCACCGGCCAGCCGGTGACGGGCGTGGATCCCGCAAGCCTCGACAAGGCGCGCATCAACAACCGCCTGCGCGGCGCCATCACCAATGCGCTGGCCCAGCTGACCCTGTTCAGCCCCGATCCGGCCGAGCGTCTGGCCGCCGCCCAGGAAGCGTTCAAGAACGGCGGCTCGCTCGAAGCCTTGCGCCGCGCCGCCGCGGCCGAGAAGGATGCCCGCGTCGCGGAGGCGCTGGCCTTGGCGCTGGCTGCCGCCGAACTGTCCCAAGGATCGGAGGCCGAGCGCGCCGCGGCGATCGATCGCCTGGCCGGCCAGGCTTCGCCCGCCACCCGCGGCCTGATCGGCCGTGTCGCCGACGATGCTCAGGCGCCGGGCGCTTTACGCGACAAGGCGCGCGCGGCGCTGGTCTCGATCGAGCGCACGCTGTGGATCAACGGCCTGTTCGCCAATCTCTTCCAGGGGATCAGCCTCGGTTCGGTCCTGCTGCTCGCCGCCATCGGGCTCGCCATCACCTTCGGCGTGATGGGCGTGATCAACATGGCCCATGGCGAGATGATCATGCTGGGCGCCTATTCGACCTTCGTCGTGCAGGAAGCCTTCCGCGCCTTCCTGCCGGCCGCCTGGTTCGACCTCTACCTGATCGCGGCGTTGCCCGTCGCCTTCCTGGTCGCCGGCGCGGTCGGTTTCGCGCTGGAGCGCGGGGTCATCCGCTTTCTCTATTCGCGGCCGCTCGAGACGCTGTTGGCCACCTGGGGCATCAGCCTGATCCTGCAGCAGGTGGTGCGCTCGATCTTCGGCGCCCCCAACAAGGAGATCGCCAATCCCTCCTGGATGACCGGCGGGTTCGAGGCGCTGCCCGGCTTCTTCGTCACCTACAACCGCATCGCCATCATCGTCTTCTGCCTGATCGTGCTGGGTGTCGTCGCGCTGATCCTGCGGCGCACCGCCTTCGGCCTGGAGATGCGCGCGGTGACGCAGAACCGCCGGATGGCCTCGGCCATCGGCATCGCCACCGACCGGGTCGACGCGCTGACCTTCGCGCTGGGTTCGGGCATCGCCGGGATGGCCGGCGTCGCCCTGTCGCAGATCGGCAATGTCAGCCCCAATCTCGGCCAGATCTACATCATCGATTCGTTCCTGGTCGTGGTCTTTGGCGGCGTCGGCAATCTCCTGGGCACCCTGGTCGGCGCCATGACGCTCGGCATCGTCAACAAGATCCTCGAACCCGTCGCCGGCGCGATGCTCGGCAAGATCGTGGTCCTCGTCGCGATCATCCTGTTCATGCAGAAACGCCCGCGCGGCCTGTTCGCGCTCAAGGGCCGCTCGGCCGAAGCGTGAGGGCGCCGACATGACGATGCCACAGACCTCCGTCTTCGGGCCCCGCTTCTGGATCGTCTTCCTGATCTGCGGCGCGGTGCTGCTGCTGGCGGTGCCGGCGATGAACCTGCTGGCCCCGCCCGGTTCGGCCTTCTCGATCGCCGATCATCTGATCCCGCTGCTCGGCAAATACATCTGCTTTGCCCTGCTGGCGCTCAGCCTCGATCTCGTCTGGGGCTACGGCGGTATCCTGAGCCTCGGGCACGGCGCGTTCTTCGGCTTAGGGGGGTACTGCATGGGCATGTACCTGATGCGCCAGATCGGCACGCGCGGCTCCTACGGCAATGCGATCCTGCCCGATTTCATGGTGTTCCTGAACTGGAAGGAACTGCCCTGGTACTGGCTGGGGTTCGACAGCTTTGCCATCGCCATGATCATGGTGATCCTGGTGCCCGGGGCGCTCGCCTTCGTCATCGGCTGGTTCGCCTTCCGCAGCCGCGTCTCCGGCGTCTATCTCTCGATCATCACCCAGGCGCTGACCTTCGCGCTGATGCTGGCTTTCTTCCGCAACGAGATGGGTTTCGGCGGCAATAACGGCCTGACCGATTTCAAGGATCTGCTCGGCTACAACCTGCAGGCCAAGTCGACGCGGCTGTGGCTCTATGCCGCCTCGGTGATCGCGCTGGGCCTGGGCTACATCGCGACCCGCGCCGTCGTCGCCTCGCGGCTCGGCCGGGTGCTGGTCGCGGCGCGCGATGCCGAAAGCCGGGTACGCTTCATCGGCCATTCGGTGGTCGGCGCCCGCCTCTTCGCCTTCACCCTGTCGGCGGTGCTGGCCGGCATTGCCGGCGCGCTCTACGTGCCGCAGGTCGGCATCATCAATCCCGGCGAGTTCTCGCCCGCCAATTCGATCGAGATCGCGATCTGGGTCGCGGTCGGCGGCCGCGGCACGCTGGTCGGGCCGATCATCGGCGCGCTGGCGATCAATGGCGCCAAGTCCTGGTTCACCGGCATCGCCCCCGATTTCTGGCTGTTCTTCCTCGGCGGCGTGTTCGTGCTGGTCACGCTGGGCCTGCCGCAGGGCATCCTGGGCCTGGCCGGCCGCATCAAGGGCATGATCGGCCCGCCGCGCCCCCAGGTCGCGGCGGGAGAGTGAAGATGAGCGCGCGTCCGACGTCCCAGCTCTATCTCGACGGCGTCTCGGTTTCCTTCGACGGCTTCAGGGCACTGAACAACCTGTCGCTGGTCATGGATCCCGGCGAGCTGCGCACCATCATCGGCCCGAACGGGGCCGGCAAGACGACGATGATGGACATCATCACCGGCAAGACCCGGCCGGATACCGGCGAGGTCTATTTCGCCGGCGCGGTCGACCTGACCAGGCTGGACGAAACCGCCATCGCCAATCTCGGCATCGGCCGCAAGTTCCAGAAACCCACGGTGTTCGAGCATCTGACGGTGTTCGAGAACCTCGAGCTCGCCGCCGCGGGCCCGCGCCTGACCTTCCGCGTGCTGTGGGCCCGGATGAACGGCGAGCTGCGTGACCGCATCGGGCAGATGCTGGAATTCGTGGGCCTCGACCACCGCGTCGGCTGGCTGGCCGGCGCGCTCAGCCACGGGCAGAAGCAGTGGCTGGAGATCGGCATGCTGCTGATCCAGGAATCGCAGATCCTGCTGCTGGACGAGCCGGTCGCCGGCATGACCGACGCCGAGACCGAGAAGACGGCCGAGCTGATCCTGTCGCTGAAGGGCAAGCGCACGATCGTGGTGGTCGAGCACGACATGGTCTTCGTCCGCGCGCTGGGCGCCAAGGTCACCGTGCTGCACGAAGGCTCGGTGCTGGCCGAGGGGTCGATCGACCATGTCTCGGCCGATCCGCGCGTCATCGACGTCTATCTGGGGCGATAACCGATGCTGACCGTCGAGCGCATCAACCTCTTCTACGGCGCCAGCCACATCCTGCGGGACCTGTCGATCGAGGCGCCGGTCGGCCAGGTCACCTGCATCCTGGGCCGCAACGGCGTCGGCAAGACCTCGCTGATCCGGGCGATCTTCGGCCTGGCCCAGATCAGGGGCGGGGCGATCAGGTGGGATGGCCAGCCGGTCGACACCATCGCCCCGCACAAGCGCGCCCGGCTCGGCTTCGGCCTGGTGCCGCAGGGCCGCGAAATCTTTCCGCGGCTGACGGTCGAGGAAAACCTGAAGACCGGCTTCGCCTGCCTGCCGCGCGCCGACCGGCGCATTCCCGACGAGATCTACGACCTGTTCCCCGTGCTGCGCGACATGCGCCACCGCCGCGGCGGCGATCTCTCGGGCGGGCAGCAGCAGCAGCTGGCGATCGGCCGGGCCCTGGTGACCAAGCCCAAGCTGCTGGTGCTGGACGAGCCGACCGAGGGCATCCAGCCCTCGATCATCAAGGACATCGAGCGCGTCATCCGCCTGCTGGCGCAGGGTGGCGAGATGGCGATCCTGCTGGTCGAGCAGTATTACGATTTCGCCCGCGCGCTGGGCCAGCGCCTGGTGGTGATGGAGCGCGGCGAGGCCGTGCTGTCGGGGGCCGCCGACGATCTGGCGGAAACAGAGGTTCGCCGCTACCTTACCGTCTGACGTGAAACACGATCAGATCATCAAGCCGCGCCTGCAGCGGTCCGTCGGCGGCGCCTCCATCGCGGTTGCTTTGCGCGAGGGCCGCACGCGGCTGGCCGATCTCTATCAGCACGATCCCTGCCGGATCCTGTTTCCGCATGACGAACCGGGCGAACCGTTCGGCGCGGTGCTGGTGACGACCTCGGGCGGCATCGCCGGTGGCGACCGGCTCGACCTTGCCGCAAGCTGGGGGCCGGGTACCGCGGCGCAGATCACCACCCAGGCGGCCGAGAAGGTCTATCGCTCGACCGGCGAGGATGCCGTGGTGCGCCAGGCGCTGGCCGTCGGCGCCGGGGCCTGGGCCGAATGGCTGCCGCAGGAAACCATTTTGTTCGACGGCGCGCGGCTGGCGCGCGAAACCACGGTCGATGTCGCCGGCGGCTGCCGGCTGCTGGCGGCCGAGCTGGTGGTGCTGGGCCGCGCGGCGCGCGGCGAAGGGTTCACCCACGGGCTGTGGCAGGA
>JAEYTW010000511.1 GCA_023433835.1 Pseudomonadota bacterium
GCGTCGAACGGCTGCTGCGCCTGCCGGTCGCCGGCATCGAAAATGCCGGCGAGCGGCCGGCGGCACGGATCGAGATCGCCGGTCGCGACGTTATGGTCCCCGTGGTGGCGTTGCAGGCGTTGGTCGGTTCGGTGAATGCGGAAATTCCGGTAGAGGCTGACATTGTCAAGGTGGCCCTGCTGCGGCGCGGTTCGCGCCGCTGTGCGGTCGCCGTGTCGGCGTTCCACGATGTCCGGACGTTGACCGTGGCGGAGGCCGCCGCCATCGGCCTGGACCCTGATCTCGTCTCCGGGATCGTCCTGTTGGACGAGAGCGTGCCGGCCCCGGTGCTCGACCCCGAGGCACTGGTGGAACGCTGGATGCGCGACGAAGCACGCCTGGCCGCCACCGGCCTCGGCCTCGTCACCGCCCCCGAACTGGTGCCGGAGGCCGCGACGATCCTCGTGGTCGACGATTCGATCACGACGCGCACCCTGCAGAAGAGCATCCTGGAGGCGCAGGGCTATCGCGTGATTCTGTCGGTCGACGGTATCGATGCCTTGCAGACCCTGCGTTCCGGCGAGAACGTGGTCGACCTCGTGGTCGCCGACGTCGAGATGCCGAGGCTGGACGGGTTCGGCCTGTTGCAGGCGATCCGCAACGATGCCCGCTTCAGCGAAATTCCCGTGGTGATGATGACGTCGCGCGCCGATGCGGCCGATATCCGACGCGGCCTGGAGCTTGGCGCCGGCGCCTATATCACCAAGCAGAAATTCGACCAGCGCGAATTGCTCGCCACGATCGGACAGTTGCTGTGACCGCGCGCGTCGGCGTGATGATCGTCGAGGATTCGACGGTGGTGCGGCACCTGCTGGCCGCGACCATCGCCCGCGATCCCCGGCTGGCCGTGGTCTCGGCCGTCGCGTCGGCCGAGGAGGCGCTGCAGCTGCTCGACCGCGTGCGGCCCAACGTGATCTCGATGGATATCCGGCTGCCCGGCATGGACGGGCTGGAAGCGATCCGTCAGATCATGGCCCTGCGCCCCACGCCGATCGTCGTCATCGCCGACAGCGTCAACGATGCCTCGCTGCGCATCTCGATGAACGCCTTGCGCGCAGGCGCCCTCTCGGTGGTCGAGAAGCCGGTCGGCGTCGCGACCGAGGGATACGAGGAAATGGCCTCGACCATCTGCACCCAGCTCTACATCATGAGCGAGGTGGCCGTGGTCCGCCGCCGGGCGATCGGTCAGCCCCGGCCGCCGGCCCCGGTGTTCGAGCCGGTGGCCGATGAAGTGCTCGGGCCGTCGCGGCCGGCGGTGATCGGCATCGGAACCTCGACCGGCGGGCCGCCGGCGCTGGCCCGCGTGCTCGGCGCCCTGCCTGCCGATTTCGCCGTGCCGATCCTGGTGGTCCAGCATATGGGGCCGAGCTTCATGGAAGGCTTCGCCGGCTGGCTGGACGGCATCGTGCCGCCCCGCGTCGTCATCGGCCGCGATGGCCAGGTGGTGCAGCCGGGCCATGTCTACGTCGCGCCGGGCGGGCTGCACCTGACGATGACCGCCGGCGGCATCCTGCGTACCTCGAGCGCGCCGCCGCTCGCCGGCCAGCGGCCCTCCGCCACCCTGCTGTTCCAGTCGCTGGCGCGCGCCGCCGGCGCCAATGCCGTCGGCGTGCTGCTGACCGGCATGGGCGAGGACGGCGCGCTGGGCTTGCGCGACATGCGCCAGGCCGGCGCCTACACGATCGCCGAGCATGAAAGCTCGGCCGTGGTCTACGGCATGCCCGCCGCGGCGGTGCGCATGGGCGCCGCGCGCGCCACCTTGCCCCTCGACCTGATCGCGCCGAAGTTGAAGGCCCTGGTGCCATGAGCGCGCCGCAAGCCGTCGTCCCGCGCCCCACGCAGGTCCTGGTCGTCGAGGATTCGGCGACCCAGGCGCTGCAGATCCGGCACATGCTGGAAACCCGCGGCTTCGCGGTCGAGGCGGTGGCCAGCGCCGAGGCCGCGCTGGATCGGCTGAACGGCCAGCTGCCCGACCTCGTCATTGCCGACTATCACCTGCCCGGCATGAACGGCGACGAACTGTCGCGTCAGATCCGCCTCAATGCCCGTACCCGCGGCCTGCCGCTTCTGATGCTCACCGAGGCACGCGAACGCCATCTCGAGCGCATGGGGCTGGAAAGCGGTGCCGACGCCTATGTCGCCAAGTCGGCGGATTGGGACCTGATCGTCCTGCGCATGCGCGCGCTGTTGCGCCGCCGCGGCGACCAGGCCACGGTCGCGATGGCCGGCACCACGTTCCGGCGCGCCCGCGTGCTGGTCGCCGACCCCAGGGGCCGCCAGCGCGACGATATCGCGGCCCTGCTGGCCCAGGAAGGTTATGACGTGCAGGCCGCCGGCGAGGAAGCCGCGATCATGGCGGCGGTGGCGGCCGGCGGCATCGATGCCGTGATCGTCGCCATGCATGCCGAAGGCCTCAACGGCCTGACGCTGTGCCGACGGCTGAACGGCTACCGCAACCTCGCCTCGCCGGGTGGTGACACCGCGACCTTCCAGATCGTCGCGATGAGCGGCGATACCGCGCCGACGCGCGAGACGCTGACCGAGGCCTTTGCCGCCGGTGCCGACGACGTCATTCCCGCCGATGCCGATGCCGAGGGCGTGCAGGTCCGCATCCGCACGCTGTTGCGCCGCAAGCTGATGCAGGACGAGGATCGCCGCATCGAGGCCGAGCTGCGCAACCGCGAGCTGGCGATCGAGCGCGCGCGGGCCGAGGCCGCGGCGGCCGAGGCGAAGGCCAGCCTGGCGGATGCACTGGCCCAGGCCAATACCGAGCTCGGCCATGCCAACCGGTCGCTCAGGGATACCCAGGCCAAGCTGGTCCAGGCCGCCAAGATGGCCTCGCTGGGCGAGCTGGTCGCCGGCATCGCCCACGAGATCAACAACCCGCTCGCCTTCATCCTGGCCCATCAGGGCACGGTCGAGCGGCTGCTGGGCGAGATCGAGGCGGCGGGCGACGATGCGGCGCGCGCGCCGGTACTGGCCAAGGCGCGCGACCGGCTGGGATCGATGCGCATGGGGCTGAAGCGCATCGAATCGCTGGTGCTGAACCTGCGCAAGTTCTCGCGCCTCGATGAAGGCGGGTTCCAGTCGATCGACGTCGCCGCGGCGATCGAGACGGTGCTGGCCCTGCTGGCGCCGAAGCTGTCGGGCCGCATCACCATCCGGCGCGACCTGCGTGGACCGGCCGAGCTGATGTGCTCGCCCGCCCTGTTCAACCAGGTCGTCATGAACATCATCGGCAACGCGGCCGACGCCATCGACGGCACCGGCACCATCCGCATCTCGACCATGCAGGAGAATGATTTCTGCTGGATCGAGATCGGCGACAGCGGTCCCGGCATTCCCGACGAAATGCGTGAACGCATCTTCGAACCATTTTTCACGACGAAGCCCGTCGGCACCGGCATGGGCCTTGGCCTGGCCATCGCCTACGGCATCGTCCAGGCCCATCACGGCACCATCGCGATCGGCAACGCGCCAGAAGGCGGGGCCCTGTTCGCGATCTGCGTGCCGGTGAACGGCAGGCCCGCATCATGACCATGACCAAACCGCTCCTGCTCGCCGTCGACGACGAGCCTGATATCCTGACAGCCCTCGGCGATCTCTTCGACGATCGGTTCCGGCTGGTCACCACAACCTCGTCGGAAGAGGCGCTGGCCATCGCCGCGCGCGAGCCCGATATCGCCGTCATCATTTCCGACCAGCGGATGCCCGGCCTGACCGGCGACGAATTCCTCGCCCGTGCCCGGGGCCTGACCGATGCCGAAGCCATATTGCTGACCGGCTATGCCGATCTCGGCGCCGTCGTCGGCGCCCTGAACCGCGGCGGCATCGTCGGCTACGTCACCAAGCCGTGGGACCCAGACACGTTGCGCAGCATGGTGATCGGTGCGCATGCCCGCTGGCAGCTGGCCCGCGATCTCGCGGTCGAGCGCGCGCTGCTCCAGGGCCTGCTCGACCATGCCGGCGGCGCCATCTCGTTCAAGGATCGCGACGGCCGCTTCGTGCGGCTGAACCAGGAGAAGGCCGGCGACCTCGGCTATCAGCGCGACCAGCTGATCGGCCGGCAGGAGACCGATTTCCTCAGCGTGCCCCGCGCCGCCGAGCTGGCGCGGGCCGATCAGGCGGCGATCGCCGGCGCCGAGCGGACCGAGCAGGTCGAGGAGCGGCGGGCCGGCAACGGCGCGCGCTGGTTCCAGGTCCAGCGCATCCCGATCATCAACCAGGCCGGCGAGGTCGCGCATCTTGCGACGATCGAGCGCGACATCTCCGATCAGCGGGTGATGGAAGCCCGGCTGCGCCAGGCCGACAAGATCAAGGCCCTGGGCACGCTGGCCGGCGGCATCGCCCATGACTTCAACAACCTGCTGACCGCCATTCTCGGCAGCCTGAACCTCGCCTTGCGCAAGCTGCCGCCGGACGAAAGGCTGGAGCGGCTGTTGCAGAACGCGCTGACCGCGGCCAATCGGGGCACCTCGCTGACCCAGCGCCTGCTGACCTTCAGCCGCCGCCAGGAACTGACCCCCCGTATCGTCGACGCCAACGCTGTCGTTACCGGCATGAGCGACCTGGTCCTGCGCACCATCGGCGCGCTGAACCGGGTCGAGCATGACCTGGCGCCGGAATTGTGGACCACCGTAGTCGACCCCGAGCAGCTCGAACTGGCGCTGCTCAACCTCTGCATCAACGCGCGCGACGCGATGCCCGATGGCGGCGTCATCACGGTGACCACCCGCAACAAGCATCTGCGCGACGGCGAGGTGGCCGAGGTCGCGGCCGGCGACTACATCGCCATCGCCGTGGCCGACAATGGCTGCGGCATTCCGCCCGACGTGATGGAGCATGTCTTCGAGCCGTTCTTCACCACGAAGGATGTGGGGCAGGGTACGGGGCTGGGCCTGGCCATGGTGCACGGCCTGGCCCAGCAGTCCGGCGGCGGCGCGACGATCTCGAGCGAGCCGGGCAAGGGCACGGTCGTCGAGCTTTATTTCCCGCGCTCGATCGGCGTGCCGCAGGACGAGAAAAAGACGGTCGAGGACCGCCCGGCCGCGGAAACGCCGCGCCGGATCCTGCTGGTCGACGACGATCCGGAAGTGCGCGAGGTCGTCGCCAACTTCCTGCTCGACATGGGCCACGACCTGATCGAGACGGCGAGCGGCGCGTCCGCCCTGGCCGCGCTGGAAGGCGATGCCCGTGTCGACCTCGTCATCGCCGACCTGGCGATGCCGGAGATGACGGGTTTCGAGTTCGCCACCGCGGTGCGCGAACGCTGGCCCGCTTTGCCGATCCTGATGGTGACGGGCTATGCCGACATCACCAAGCTGCCCAGCCTGCCCGGCGAATTCGCGCTGCTGCACAAGCCGTTCGAGCAGCATGAACTGGCGGCGCGGATCGCCGAGCTGACCAAGGGTTAGCCGTTCGACTTCAGGAAGCCGGTCAGCACCGAGAGGAACCAGTCGACTTCCTCGGGGGTGTTGTAGTGCGCCAGCCCGACGCGGACCACGCCGCCGTCGTCGAGGATGCCCATCGCCCGGCAGGGTTCGATGGCGTAGTTGTGGCCGTGCCAGAGATATATGCCCTTCCCGGCCATGTGGCGGGCGATCGCCTCGGTGGTGACGCCCTCGACCCGAAACGACACCGTCGGCACGCGCCGGCCGAAGGAGTCCGGATCGGTGATGCCGAAGATCTTCACGCCATCGAGCGCCTGCAGACCCGAGATCAGCCTTGAGGTCAGGGCCAGGTCGTGGCGGGCCATCTCGCCGATGCCGGCGACGATCCGGGCGCGGCGGGTACCGTCGGCCGCCTGACCGGCTGTCTGCCCTACCCAGGCGTAGTATTCGATGGCGCCGAGGATGCCGGCCAGTTCCTCGCGGTTGGTGGTGCCGGTGACGAACTTGAAGGGCGGGGCATCCTTGGCCGGCCGCACCTTGTAAGCCTGCATCCGCTCCAGAAGGTCGCGCCGGCCCCAGGCCAGCCCGTAATGCGGCCCGAAGAATTTATAGGCCGAGCAGACCAGGAAATCGCAGCCCAGCGCCTGCACGTCCATTACGCCGTGCGGCGCGTATTGCACCGCATCGACATAGACCAGTGCGCCCACTTCGTGCGCCATCCGCGAGATCGCCGCGATGTCGTTGACCGTGCCGGTCAGGTTCGAGGCGTAACCCACCGCGACCAGCCTGGTGCGCTCGCTCAGCAGCGGCTTCAGCCGGCTCAAGTCGAATTCATAGGTTCCGAGATCGAAATCGAGCCACTTGACGACGAGCCCGCGGTCCTCGGCCAGCATCAGCCACGGCATCACGTTCGCGTCGTGATCCATGCGGGTGACGACGATCTCGTCGCCCGGCTGGAAGCTGCGGCCCAGCGCGCGCGACAGCGCGAAGGTCAGGGTGGTCATGTTCTGGCCGAAGAAGACTTCGTCCGGATCGGCCGCATTGACGAAATCGGCCGCCGCCCGATGCGCCTCGGCCACATCCTCGCCCGCCAGTACCGAGGTGGTGAAGAGGCCGCCCAGATTGGCGTTGCGGTGGACCATCGCCGCGACCATGCGGTCGATCGCCATCTGGGCGTTCTGGGTGGCGGCCGGGTTGTCGAAGCACACACCGGCCCGCGCGCCCACCGCGCGGGCGCGGCCCCG
>JAEYTW010000531.1 GCA_023433835.1 Pseudomonadota bacterium
GGCCTCGACCCCGGCGATGCGCCCGCCGGCCCCGGCCGGCGGCACGGTGATCGCGGCCAGGCGCAGGTTTTCCGCGACCGTCAGCGAGCGGAACACCCGGCCGCCTTGCGGCACGTAGGCGATGCCGCCGGTCAGGTTGGCCGAGGCGGTGCGGTTGGCGATCTCGGCGCCATCGAAGCGGACCGTGCCGCGCTCGACCCGCTCCAGGCCGAAGACGGCGCGCAGGATCGTCGACTTGCCGCAGCCCGGGGCGCCGATCAGCCCGACGATCTCCCGGCGCCCGACCACCAGCGACAGCCCCTGCAGCACCGGCTTGCCGGCGATGCGCACATGCAGGTCGGTGAGCGTCAGGTCCATCAGGCCACCCGGTTGCCGAAATAGATGTCGCGCACGCCGGCATTGGCCCGCACCTCGTCCGGCCGGCCCTGCGCGAAGACCTGGCCCTGGTTCATCACCACGATCCAGTCGGACAGGGCGAACAGGACATCCATGTCATGCTCGACCAGCAGCACCGTCCGCCCCTCGGCCCGCAGGCCGCGAACGACGTCGAGGATGCGTCCGACGGCGTCGGGCGCCAGGCCCGAGGTCGGCTCGTCCAGCATCACCACCCCGGCGCCGCTGGCGATGCAGCGGGCGAGCGAGACCAGCTTCTGCAGGCCGTAGGAGAGCAGGGCTGCGGGCGTGCCGGCGATGTCGGCAAGGCCGAGACGGTCGAGGATCGCCTCGGCCTCGGCGAGGGCGCGGCGGCCGTGGCGCGAGACCGCCAGCGGCCGGGCCAGGATCCGCCACAGGCTTTCGCCGGGATCCTCGCCCAGCGCCAGCACGACGTTGTCGCGCGCCGACAGGTTCGGGAACAGCCTGAGCTGCTGGAACGAACGCACCACGCCGGCGCGCGGGATGCGCCAGGCCGGCAGGCCGGTCAATTCCCGCTCGCCGGCGAATACCCGGCCGGCATCGGGGCGCAGCTGGCCCGAGATCACGTTGATCAGCGTGGTCTTGCCCGCCCCGTTCTGGCCGATCAGGCCGGTGATGGCGGCGGGACGCGCCTCCATCGTCACGTCGCTCAGCGCGGCGAGGCCGCCGAAGCGCTTGCTGATGCCGTCGACGCGCAGGGTGGTGGCCATCACAGCACCTGCCTGCCGGCGATGCCGCGCGGCCTGAGGAAGGCGAAGGCGATGAGCAGCGCGCCGTAGAGCAACTGCCGCACATTGGCGTCGACGCCCGAGGACAGCCCGACGAAGCGCAACAGTTCCGGCGCGATCACCAGCACGGCGGCGCCCAGCAGCGGTCCGGCGGTGGTCGCCATGCCGCCGATCACCACCATCGACAGCAGGTAGACCGATTCGGCGAACCCGAAGCTCGAGGGGTCGATGAAGGTGACGTAGTGGGCGTAGAGCGCGCCGGCGAGGCCGGCACCGGCGGCGGCGATGGCAAAGGCGCGCACCCGGAACCAGGTGACGTTGCGGCCGATCGCCGTGGCCGCCACCTCGTCGTCGCGCACCGCGTTCAGCGTCCGGCCGAAAGCGCTGGTGGTCACGGCGTGCAGCAGCAGCACCGCGGCGAGCGCGACCGCGCCGTAGAGCAGCGCATAGTCCGGCGCGGCGGTCAGCGCGGTGCCGAACGGGGCGGGCCGGGGAATGCCGGCGATGCCGTGCGGGCCGCCGGTGAGGTCGTCGGTGTTGCGCACCACGTCGATGATGATGATCTGGAAGGCGAGCGAGCCCAGGATGAAGAAATCCCCCTTCAGCCGCAGCAAGGCGAGCGCCAGCAGCGCGCCGACGACGCCGGCCAGCACCGTCGCGCCGGCCATGGCAAGTCCGACGGGCCAGCCCAGCCTGGCTGCCGCCAGCGCCGAGGCATAGGCGCCGATGCCGTAGAAGCCGGCATGGCACAGCGACAGCAGCCCGGCATGGCCGATCATGACGTTGAGCGAGGCGGCGAGGATCGCGTAGATCGCGATGAAGACGACGATGGCGGCGACGTAATCCATATCGGCGCGGCCTCAGCGGATGCGGGCGAACAGGCCGGCCGGCCGGACCAGCAGCACGGCGATCAGCGCACCGAAGACGATGACGTTCTGCCAGCGCGGATCGACGGCGAGGCCGCCGCCGCTTTCGAGCAGCGCGACGATCACGCCGCCGGCAAGGCCGCCGTAGATCGTCGCGGTGCCGCCCAGGATCGAGGCGACGGCCGCGATCAGCACCACCCGCAGCGACGCGCCGGGCGAGACGCCGATGTCCAGGCTGACCACGACCGCACCCAGCGCCAGCAGGGCCGAGCCCAGCGCGAACACGATGCCGCCCAGCCGCCCGATGTCGATGCCGATGATGGCGGCGAAGCCTGGATCGTCGGACATGCCGCGGATGGCCTGACCCAGGCGGGTGCGCGTCAGCAGCAGCGCGGTGCCGCCGACCGCCAGGACGGCGACCGCGACGGTCCAGAGTTGCAGCGGCGTGATGTAGACCGGGCCGAGCAGCATGCCCGAGGCCACCCCGCCTTTGTCGGCGACCCGGGAATCGGCGCCGAAGACCAGCACGATCAGGTTGTCGATGACGATGAACAGCCCCAGCGACGCGATCATCACCAGTGCCGGCGAGGCGCCGAGCCGTTGCAGCGGCTGATAGAAGCCGCGCATCACGGCCCAGCCGAACAGCGCCGCCCCCACCACCGCACCCGCCGCCGCCGGCACCAGCGGCGCGTCGAGCAGGGTGTAGAGCAGGTAGAACAGATAGGCCGCCACGGTGAACGTCGCCCCGTGGGCGAAGTGCATGATGCCGGTGGCGGCGTAGATGAAGGAAAAGCTGAGCCCGAACAAGGCATAGACCGCGGCCAGCGCCGTGGCGTTGACCGCCATCTGCAGGGCTAGTTCCATTTCAACTCCCACCTGTTTCGACCTTGCGGGGCATTCGACCTTGTCAAGTGCATAAGATCATCTTAATGTATGACAATCAAGCTGAAATGATCTCGAAAAGCGTCTGGGACGAGCAACATGGTGGAGATTCGCATGATGAGCGGCAAGCATTGGCTGAAGGGGGCTGCCGTCGCGGCGGCGATGTTGGTGGCCGGCGGTGCCGGGGCCGAAACCGTGAAGATCGGCGCCATCCTGCCGATGACCGGCGAGGCCGCGTCCTACGGCCACTGGATGCGCAACGGCATGGCGATCGCCGCCGACGAGGTCAACGCGGCCTGGAAGGGCAAGGATGAACTGGTCATCGTCTATGAGGACAGCAAGTCCAACCCGAAGGATGCCGTCGCGGCGATGAACAAGCTGATGGCCGCCGACAAGGTCGGCGCCGTGATGACGACGCTGACGGGCACGACCCGCGCGCTGATCCCGGTGGCCGAGCAGAACAAGCTGATCCTGACGACGTCGGCGACCCTGCCGGGGCTGACCGAGAACACCCGCTACGTCTTCCGCAATGCGACCAACCTGGGCAGCGAGATCAATGCGCTGGTCGACTATGCCGCGCCGCGCTTCAAGAAGGCGGCGGTGCTGTGGGCCAACCTGGAATGGGCGTCATGGGGCCGCAAGGCCTTCGTCGACGGCTTCACCAAGCGCGGCGGTACGGTGGTCGAGGATCAGAGCTTTGCGCCCGATGCGACCGACCTGCGCGTGCAACTGACCAAGATCCGCGCCGCCCGGCCCGACGTCGTGCTGGTCCTGGCGTATAAGAGCAGCGGCCTGGCGCTGAAGCAGGCGCGCGAACTGGGGCTGGACGCCCAGTTCGTCGGCACGCTCGATTTCGAACTGCCCGAGGTCGTCGCGATCGCCAAGCAGGCGGCCGACGGGGCCATCTATACCAAGGCGCTGTTCGATCCGGCCGATCCGGCGGCGCCGGCCGCGATGTCGGCCTACGGCGCCGAATACAAGCGCCGCTACAACGAGGCGCCCGAGGTTTATTCGGCGACGATGTACGACATGGTCAAGATGCTGGCCGACGCCCTGCTCAAGAGCGGCGGCGATGCCGAGAAGGCCCGCGGCCTGATCCTCGCCACGGCGAACTACCCCGGCGCCTCCGGCACCACGACCTTCCTGCCCAACGGCGACGTCGACAAGACCGTCGAGCTGAAGACGATCAAGGACGGCAAATACCTGCCATTCACCGCCAAATAGCCTCGGGCGGGTGCGATCCCGCTTGCCCCGCCGGATAATTTCCCTGGCGACGACCGCCGCGTCCCGCGCGGCGGTCGTTTTCATTTCGGCCGTGCGTTTGTCGGAAGTTTAATATTGACCAAAATCGTCATACAAGATTATCGTAACAAGGTATGAAGAATTTCACATAGACGCGATACCCAAGGAGCGGCGCATGCTCGATCGCAAGGTCACCGACCGGTCCGCCTGGAAAGGCGCCGACCTCAAGCACGACACCAGCTGGATCGTTTCCTTCACCCCCGCCGAACTGGCCGAGATCGACGCGGCCCTGCATGCCGTCCGGGAAAAGGCGCTGCCGCTGCCCGAGATCGGCAGGGCCCAGTTCGCCCTGCCGACGCTCGGGGCCGCGCTGCGCCGCCTGCCGGTCGGCCGCTACACCGACGAAGAGGTCGGGGTGATCTTCTGGGGGCTGGGCACCTATCTCGGCTTTCCGGTGGCCCAGACGCCGAAGGGCGAACTGCTCGGCCATGTGAAGGATTACGGGCGGACGCCGGGCCAGCTCGACGTGCGCGGTTTCGAGACCAACGCGCATCTGCATTTCCACACCGATTCGGCCGATATCATCGGCCTGCTCTGCCTGCGCAAGGCCAAGTCGGGCGGGCTGTCGAGCCTGGTTTCCTCGATGGCGGTCTACAACGCGGTGGTCGAGAACCATCCGGAATTCATGCCGATCTATGCCCGCGGCTTCCGCTATATCCGGCGCGAGGCGGCCTTCACCGACAAGCCGGTCTCGCCGCGCCGCCTGCCGATCTTCGCGGAGCGGGACGGCGTGGTCTCCTGCCGCTATCTGCGTTCGCAGATCGAGGCGGCGGCGACGCGCATGGAGGAGCCGCTTTCCGATATCGAGGTCGCGGCGCTCGACTATTTCGACGCGATGACCCGCCATCCCGATCATCGCCTCGACATGGATCTCGAGGTCGGCGACATCCAGCTGATCAACAACTACACCACCCTGCATTCGCGCACCGGCTTCGAAGACTGGCCCGAGCCCGAGCGGCGGCGGCACATGCTGCGACTGTGGCTGGTGGTGCGCGACCGCCGGCCGATCCCTGAGCATTTCCCGCCGTTCAACGGCTACGGCCTGGGACAGGCCACCGAGGTCGCCCTGGCCGACGGCCATACCGGCATCCTCGCCCAATAACCATTCAGCTCCCGAGAGAAGGAGACAGCCATGCTTGTACGACAGGGACTTCCGCTGGTAACCGCTTTCGGCCGCCGCCGCTTCCTGGGCGGGGCCGCCTCCGGCTTTGCGCTGGCCGCGGCCGGGCCGGCCTGGGCCCAGGGCAGCGCCACGGCGGCGCGCACCAAGCTGGTCGGGGCGCTGGAGGAGGATCCGCCGGTCATCAACTCGGCGATCGCCACCAATATTTCCTGCCTGGCCGCGGCGGCGCCGATCTACGGCGGACTGACCTACATCAACCGCGAAGGCAAGATCGAGCCCAATCTGGCCGAAAGCTGGGACATCTCGCCCGACGGGATGACCTATACCTTCCGCCTGCGGCGGAACGTGACGTGGCATGACGGCACGCCCTTCACCTCGGCCGACGTCAAGTATTCGATCGAGAATCTCAACAGCAAGCTGCATCCCTGGGGCCGCAACGCCTACCGGGTGCTGGCCGCGATCGACACGCCCGATCCGCTGACCGTGGTCTACCGCCTGAAGCAGCCGTCGTCGTCGCTGATGATGGCGACCGACCTGGCGGTCGGCGCCATCCTGCCCAAGCATCTTTGGGAGGGCACGGAGATCCAGAAGAACCCGCTGAACCACAAGCCGGTCGGCACCGGGCCCTACAAGTTCGCCGAATACGTCCGCGGCCAGCATCTGCGCTATGTCCGCAACGAGCAGTACTACGTGCCGGGCAAGCCCGCGGTCGACGAGCTGATCTTCCGCATCATCCCCGACGCGCCGACCCGGGTCGCGGCCTTCGAAAGCGGCGATCTCGACATGCTCTACTGGAACGCGGTGCCGCAGGCCGAGGTCAACCGGCTGTCCAAGCTGCCCAACATCCGCGTCACCAAGTCGCCGAACCGCGGCGCCGCCTATCAGATGTTCTACAACCTGCGCGCCGCGCCGCTCAGCGACGTGCGGGTGCGCCAGGCCTTTGCCCATGCGATCGACCGGCAGTTCATCCGCGGCAACGTCAACGGCGGCAGCACCTCGCTGCCGATGCTGGGCCCGGTGCCGCCGGTCTCGACCATGTACAACGACAAGCTTGCAGACTACGAATTCAGCGCGGCCAAGGCCAACGCGCTGCTCGACCAGGCCGGGCTGCCGCGCGGGGCCGACGGCACGCGCTTCGCCCTCGACGTCATGTGGCGCTCGTCCGACCTCGGCGCCTCGCGCATCGGCGACGTGCTGCATCGCAATCTCGCCGATATCGGCGTCAAGGTGAACCTGCAGCCGCTCGACGGCGCCACGCTGCAGCAGAAGGCCTATGCCGCCTACGAGTTCGGCGTCATCGTCGAGGCCGTGGCGCTCGGCCCCGATCCGGACATCGGCGTCGAGCGCTTCTACAATTCGCGCAACATCGTGCCGGTGCCCTATTCCAACGTCGCGGGATACAACAATCCCGAGGTCGACAAGCTGTTCGACGAGCAGCGGGTACAGACCGACTTCGCCCGGCGCAAGCAGATCTATGATCGCATCCAGGAAATCATCTGGCGCGACCTGCCGGCCTTCCCGCTGTTCGCCTATGTGCCCAACAACGTCAACCGCGCCAGCTATGCCGCCGGTTTCTTCGACGGCCCGAACGGCGCCTGGGAAAGCTTCGCCGACGTTCACCTGATCAAGGCCGCGGCGGCAGCCCCGGCGGCATCGGCGGTCGCCCCCGCCGGCGGCGCCGCGGCGGGCGGGGACGCGGGGAACCGCAACCTCGTCATC
>JAEYTW010000675.1 GCA_023433835.1 Pseudomonadota bacterium
TCGCGGCCTCGACGTCGGCCTTGACGATGCGGCCATGCGGGCCGGAGCCGGACAGGGCGGCGAGGTCGAGACCGGCCTGTTCCGCCATGCGCCGGGCCAGCGGCGAGACGAAGATACGCTCGCCGGCCGCCTTCGGGGCAGGCGCCGGTGCCGCGGCGGGCTTCGGCGCTTCGACCGGCTTGGGTTCGGCCTTCGGGGCTTCGGCGGCCTTCGGCGCCGCTGCCGCGGGCTTTGTCGAGCCGGCCTCCTCACCTTCACCCAGCAGGGTCGCGATCGGCGTATTGACGGCAACACCCTCGGTGCCCTCGGCCACCAGGATCTTGCCGATGGTGCCTTCGTCGACCGCCTCGAACTCCATCGTCGCCTTGTCGGTCTCGATCTCGGCCATCACGTCGCCGGCCTTGACCGTATCGCCTTCCTTGACGAGCCACTTGGCCAGCTTGCCCTCGGTCATCGTGGGCGACAGCGCCGGCATCAGAATGTCGATCGGCATCGTATGCGCTCCCCTCAGCGATACAGCACGGACTTGACCGCGGCGACGATATCGACCGTCTGCGGCAGCGCCAGCTTCTCGAGATTGGCGGCGTAGGGCATCGGCACATCCTTGCCCGACACGCGCGCGACCGGTGCGTCGAGATGGTCGAAGGCCTGCTCCATGAGCCGCGCCGCGATCTCGGCGCCGATGCCGCAGGTGGCCCAGCCTTCCTCGATGGTCACGCAGCGGTTGGTCTTCATGACGGAGGCGATCACCGTGTCGGTGTCGAGCGGGCGGATCGAGCGCAGGTCGATGACCTCGGCGTCGATGCCCTCGGCCGCCAGCGCGTCGGCCGCGGCCAGCGCATGGTGGACGCCGATCGAGAACGAGACCAGCGTGACGTCCTTGCCCGGGCGGGCGATGCGCGCCTTGCCGATCGGCACCAGATAATCCTCGACGTCGGGCACTTCGCCGTGCCGGCCGTAGAGGATTTCATTCTCCAGCACGATGACCGGGTTCATGTCGCGGATCGCCGCCTTGATCAGGCCCTTGGCATCGGCCGGCGTCGCCGGCGCCACGACCTTCAGCCCGGGGATATGGGCATACCACGAGGCATAGCACTGCGAATGCTGGGCGGCGACGCGCGCCGCGGCGCCGTTCGGCCCGCGGAACACGATCGGGCAGCCCATCTGGCCGCCGGACATGTAGAGGGTCTTGGCCGCCGAGTTGATGATGTGGTCGATCGCCTGCATCGCGAAGTTGAAGGTCATGAACTCGACGATCGGCTTCAGGCCCCCGAAGGCCGCGCCGACGCCGAGGCCGGTGAAGCCGTATTCGGTGATCGGCGTGTCGATGACGCGCTTGGGCCCGAATTCCTGCAGCATGCCCTGGCTGATCTTGTAGGCGCCCTGGTATTCGGCGACTTCCTCACCCATCAGGAACACCTTCTGGTCGCGCCGCATTTCCTCCGACATGCCGTCGCGCAGGGCTTCGCGCATCGTCATCGTCTTGGTCGGGGTGCCGGCCGGCAGCTCGGGATCGGCATGGGCCACCGGCTGGGCCGGGGCGGCCTTGGGCTGCGGCTCGACCTTGGCGGGCGCGGCCTGGGCAGGCGCCGGCTGGGCCGGTGCCGGTGTCGCGGCAGCCGGTGCCGCGGCGGCGCCCTCGCCTGCCAGTTCAGCGATCGGCGTGTTGACCGCGACGCCCTCGGTGCCTTCGGGTACCAGGATCTTTGATACTACGCCTTCGTCGACGGCCTCGAATTCCATCGTGGCCTTGTCGGTCTCGATCTCGGCCATCACGTCGCCGGCCTTGACCGTATCGCCTTCCTTCACCAGCCACTTGGCCAGCTTGCCCTCGGTCATCGTGGGCGACAGGGCGGGCATCAGAATCTGGGTCGCCATGGGCTTCAGGCCTCCACCAGGATGTCGGTCCAAAGCTCGGACGGATCGGGTTCAGGGCTGGTCTGGGCGAAGTCGGCCGAATCCTGGACGATCGCCTTGACCTCCCGGTCGACCTCCTTCAGCTGGTCTTCGGAGACAAGCTTCTCGATGATCAGGAGGTTCTTCACCTGGTCGATCGGGTCGTGCTCGGCCTTCATCTTGTTGACCTCGTCCTTCGAGCGGTACTTGGCCGGGTCCGACATCGAATGGCCGCGATAGCGGTAGGTCTTCAGCTCGAGGATCACCGGGCCCTTGCCCGCGCGGCACCATTCCGCCGCCTCGAGGCCCGCGTCGCGCACGGCCAGCACGTTCATGCCGTCGACCGGCCGGCCGGGGATGCCGAAGCTTTCGCCGCGGCGATGGAACTCGGTGACCGCCGAGGCACGGGCGACCGAGGTGCCCATCGCATACTGGTTGTTCTCGATCACGTAGATGACCGGCAGCTTCCACAGCTCGGCCATGTTGAAGCTTTCATAGACCTGGCCCTGGTTGGCCGAGCCGTCGCCGAAATAGCAGAACGTCACGCCGTCGGTGTCGTTGTACTTCTGGGCGAAGGCGAGCCCGGTACCCAGCGGCACCTGGGCGCCGACGATGCCGTGGCCACCGTAGAAGGCCTTCTCGCGGCTGAACATGTGCATCGAGCCGCCCTTGCCCTTCGAGTACCCGCCGGACCGGCCGGTGAGCTCGGCCATCACGCCGCGGGCATCCATGCCGCAAGCCAGCATATGGCCGTGGTCGCGATAGGAGGTGATGACCGCATCGCCCTGCTTGAAGGCGGCCTGCAGGCCGACGACGACGGCTTCCTGGCCGATATAGAGGTGGCAGAAGCCACCGATCAGCCCCATGCCGTACAGCTGCCCCGCCTTCTCCTCGAAGCGGCGGATCAGCAGCATGTCGCGGTAATACTTGAGGACTTCCTCGGACGTATAGCTCTGCCGCGCTTTATCGGCGGCCGGTTTCTTCGCCATGGACTGGGGTCCTCCCCTGTGATCGGCAATGGTGGAAAGCCTGTTCGGGTCGGGCGCCACTGTGCCGACAGCGGCCCGAAACGGCAAGTAGACGAAATGTCGCTTAACCGGATTTCGGTTAAGTTGCGCAAAGCCCCGGTTTCCGCGACATTCTTGAACCCAACGAGCAACCTAAAAGCGAATTGACGCAATGCAACATCAGTGTGCAGCGCAATATCGGGCATGGAGTCTTGCCTGATCCTGCCCTGACGATGATGATCGCACCCAATTGTGCATCTGGGGAGTGACAACGCGATGAGCAACAAGGCGATCCTGATCACCGGCGGCAGCCGGGGCATCGGCCGGGCGGCGGCGATCCTGGCGGGCCGGCGCGGCTGGTCGGTCGCGGTCAGCTATGTCGGCAATGCCGCCGCGGCGGCCGAGACCGCGGCGGCGGTGACCGCGGCGGGCGGCAAGGCGATCACGGTGCGGGGCGACGTCGCCGTCGAGGCCGACGTGATCGGCATGTTCGACGAGGCGCAGGCCGCCTTCGGCCCGCTCGACGGCCTGGTCAACAATGCCGGCATCGTCGCGCTGGGCCAGCCGCTGGCGGAAATGCCGGCCGACCGGCTGAAGCGGGTCTTCGACACCAACGTGTTCGGCGCCTATCTCTGCGCCCGCGAGGCGGCCCGCCGCTTCAGCCGCTCGCGCGGCGGCAAAGGCGGCGCGATCGTCAATCTCTCGTCGGCGGCGGCCCGGCTCGGCTCGCCCAACGAGTATGTCGACTATGCCGGCTCGAAGGCCGCGATCGACACGATGACGATCGGCCTGTCGAAGGAACTGGGGCCCGAAGGCATCCGCATCAACGCGATCCGCCCCGGGCTGATCGACACCGAGATCCACGCCTCGTCGGGCTCGCCCGATCGCGCCCATCGCCTGGCCGGCCAGGTGCCGCTAGGCCGCGCGGGTACGGCCGAGGAGGTCGCCCAGACGATCATCTGGCTGCTGGACGAAGAAACGTCGGGCTACGTCACCGGCGCGATCATCGACGTGACCGGGGGGCGGTGACTTTAGGCCTGGATGGCGACTTAAAATCCGATCGTCGCCCCGGGGCTTGACCCGGAGCCCAGGGCAAGCGCCGTGCCGCTTGCGGCATCCTTGCCTGGATCCCCGCTTTCGAGCGTGTCACCGATTCCCCAACTCGCCCTGGTGTGATTCACTTGGTGTTGAGCACAGGAGGTTGAGATGACGGGTGGAGCGCGGGTTGTCGGAGCGGATCGAGGTCAGCCGCGT
>JAEYTW010000788.1 GCA_023433835.1 Pseudomonadota bacterium
AGCCGGGCTTGCGCGTATCCGGGAGTTGCGCGACGCGCTGCACCTGCTGGGCGATGCCCAGGCGCGGGGCGCGCCGCTGCCGGCCGCCGCGGTCGCCGTGCTCGACGCCGCCTGGACCGAGGCGCGAGGGGCCAAACGCGTCGTGCTGGCGGATGGCCGCGTCGCCGTGACCGACGAAACCCGGCAGGACTGGCGCCGCCTCTACCATCGGATCGTCGAGGATGCGGTGGGGCTGTTCGGCGGCGACGGCCTCGACCGGCTGAAGCTCTGCGCCGGCGAAAACTGCGGCTGGCTGTTCCTCGACCATTCCAAGAACCGCTCGCGCCGGTGGTGCACGATGGCCGATTGCGGGACGATTACCAAGGTACGCCGCTTTCGCGCCCGTCAGGCGGGCAAACAGGAATAGCTGCTGCCCGCGATTGGCTGAAGCCACCGACTGCTGTAGCGTGACATGGCCGGACCGCGCGGGGCCTCACGCCATGACAGAAACGACCGCAACCCGACCGTCGATCGAAGCGCAGCTGCGCACGATCATCGATACCGCCGTCGACGGCATGGTGATCATCGACGCGACCGGCCGGATCGAGTTGTTCAACCCGGCCTGCCAGCGCATGTTCGGCTATGACGCGGCCGAGGTGATCGGCCACAACGTCAAGATGCTGATGCCCGAGCCCTATCATGGCCAGCACGACGGCTATCTGGCGAACTACCGGCGCACCGGCGACGCCAAGATCATCGGCATCGGGCGCGAGGTGGTCGGCCGGCGCAAGGATGGCAGCACCTTCCCGATGGACCTGTCGGTCGGCGAGACGCGCGAAGGCGAACTCAGCCTCTATGTCGGCGTGATCCGCGACATCTCCGACCGGCTGCGCACCGAGGAGCAGTTGCGCCAGGCGCAGAAGATGGAAGCGGTCGGCCAGCTTACCGGCGGGATCGCGCACGACTTCAACAACCTGCTGGCGGTGATCTCGGGCAATCTCGAGCTGATGGCGCTGAAGCGGGACCTGGGCGAGGATACGCGCCAGCTAGCCGAGGCCGCGATCCGCGCCACCGAGCGCGGCGCCGACCTGACGCGGCGATTGCTGGCTTTCGCCCGGCGCCAGGCGCTGAAGCCGGCAGCGGTCGACGTCAACGAGATCATCCGCGGCATGGGCGACCTGCTGCGCCGCTCGCTCAGCGAACTGATCGCGATCCACCTGCGCCTGGCCCCGGACCTGTGGCCCACCGTGATCGACCGTGGCCAGATGGAGAACGCGCTGCTCAACCTCGCGCTGAATGCGCGCGATGCGATGCCCGGCGGCGGGGAACTCCTCGTCGTCACCCGCAATCTCACCCTCAAGGAAGACATGCGCGACGGCATCTGGCGGCTGCCCGCCGGCGACTATGTCGAGATCGCGGTGGGCGACAACGGCACGGGCATGACCGCCAACATGATCGCCCACGCCTTCGAGCCGTTCTTCACCACCAAGGAAACCGGGCGCGGCACCGGCCTCGGCCTGTCGATGGTCTACGGGTTCGTCACCCAGTCCGGCGGGCAGGTGAAGATCTATTCCGAGGTCGGGCGCGGCACGACGGTGAAGCTCTATTTCAACCGCGATCGCGGCGGCGCGGCCGACGGCGCCGGCCAGGAGGCCCCGCCGGCCGCCGAACCGGCACCGCCACCGGACCTCGTGCTCATCGTCGAGGATGACGCGGCGGTGCGCCAGATGGCGGTGGCGATGGTCGCAAGCCTGGGCTATCGCGTGCATGCGGTGGGGGACGGCCATGCCGCCCTCGAGGCGCTAGACCGCATGGCCGACATCGCGATCCTGCTGAGCGACGTCGTCCTGCCCGGCGGCCTGCGCGGGCCCGACATCGTGCGCCAGGCCCGGCTGCTCAGGCCCGACATCGCCGTCGTCTACATGTCCGGTTTCGCCCCGGAACTGCTGTCCGGCGACATCGCGCCCGAAGCCGACGCCATCCTGATCGACAAGCCGTTCCACCGGACGAGCCTGTCGCAGGCATTGCGCACCGCCCTGGAGCGGCGCGGAAGCTAGCCCCGGCCCGGCGTCAGGAAGCCGGCCAGGGCGTCGGTCTCGCCGGCCTCGTCGGCCGCCAGCCGGGCATAGAGTTCGCTCATGCCTTCGAAGATCTTTGCCGCCGCGGGATCGGCGGCGAGAAAGGCCGAGATCTCCTCCATCTCGGCGACCCAGCGATAGGCCTTCGGGAACATGCCGGGCACATGGCGCTCGAACCAGGCGAGCAGCATCGGCTGGCTTGCCGCCAGCTCGGCCCGCAAGGCGTCGGCCGATCCGCCGCGGATCGCGCCCAGGATCATGGCGCTGCCCAGGCCGATCAGCCCCTTCGAGATCCCGGCATAGGACATCTTCATGGCGGAGGCCGCGCCGACCGGCCCTTCCAGAACCTGCACCTTGAGGCCATGGCCGGCCAGCCGGGCGAAGGCGGGCGCATCGGTGCCGGACGCGTAGAAGACCGGATCATAGCCCGGCCGCGGCGGCCCGCCGACGATGCCGGCATCGACGAAGCGGATGCCCGCCGCAGCCACCACCGTGCCGATGTCCCGCACCGTCTCCGGGCAGACCGCGTTGCAGTCGACATAGATGCCCGCGGGGTTCAGCACCGGCACCAGCCGTTCGGCCAGGGCGCGGGCCTCGCCCGGCGGCACGATCGACAGGACCATGTCGGCCTGGCCAAGCTCGGCCAGCGCCACCCCGCGCATGCCGGCCGCCGCGGCGCGGCGCACGCTCGCGGCGCTGCGGCCGTCGAGCAGGGTGACGACGTCACAGCCGGCGGCACTCAGGCGGCTGCCGACGGCCGCGCCCATCGCGCCGGGCGCGATCACCGCAATTCTGGACTGCATGGCAGCTTATCCTTGTTCCCGGCTCATCCCGGCGGCTAGCTTAGGCCGATCTTAGGGAGCGACAAGATGACAGACGTGCCCGACTACCGGACCG
>JAEYTW010000816.1 GCA_023433835.1 Pseudomonadota bacterium
CCTCCGACATCTTCACCGAGGTCGAGCAGGTCGAGGAGATCGCCCGCGAGTTGCAGTCGATCATCACCGACGATTACCAGATGCAGCGGGTCAACCAGATCGCCGACCTCTGCACCCGCATCTACGAAGCCTGCTCGTTCCAGGACCTGACCGGCCAGCGCATCACCAAGGTCGTCCGCACCCTCAGCTTCATCGAGGAGCGGGTGAATTCGATGATGGCGATCTGGGGCCACAAGGCGCTGGAGGAGATGCCGCTGCCGGAGGAGCAGCACCGCGTCGACGACGGCGTCGTGCTGCACGGCCCCAGCGGCGCGGAAGGCTCGGGCACCGCCTCGCAGGACGATATCGACGCCCTGTTCGACTGACGCCCTTCCCGGCGCGGCCGTCTGCGGCTAGGCTCACCTCCGTTCGCTTCTGGGGGATTTCCATGCGTCGTCATCTTGCCACTGCCGCGACCGCGGCCGCCGTCCTGTTCAGCCTGCCGGCTCTCGCCGCCGACCTGAAGATCGATGCCTTCTACGGCAAGTGGTCGGGCACGGCGATGACCGAGAACACCTTCAACCTGGCCGTGCCGGTGATCGAGCGCGACCTCGACGTCTCGATCCAGCCGGCCACGATGCCGGGCTCGTTCTCGGTGGCCTGGACCACTGTGCAGAACAACGCCGGCGCCAACGTCTCAGACCAGCAGTTCAAGAAGGCCACGACCTTCACCTACGTGCCCGCCGGCAACGGCAAGTGGAAGGCGCAGGAATCGGTCGATCCGATGCAGGGTGCCTATTCCTGGGCGCGCATCGCCAACAAGACCCTGGTGATCTATGTCATCTCGGTCGACCAGACCGGCATGCTGATCTGGCAGAAATACAACCGCACCCTGGGCGGCACCGGCATGAACCTGACGTTCCAGAGCCGCCGCGACGGCGAGAAGAGCCGCACGGTGCGCGGCAACCTGATCAAGAACGCGAACTGAAGCCGATGCGGGCGGTTTTCGTCGATGCGAGCCCGGCCCTGGCCGCGGTGGCCGGCCGGCTGACGGTCCCTGCCGGGCTCGACCTTGCCATCTCGCAGACGCCTGACATCAAATCGCCGGACCTGCCCGCCCTGCTCGACGGCGCGCCGATCGCCATCATCGACCATTCCTTCCTGCCGACCGACGTCGCGCGGGCCTGCACCGGCCTGCGCCATGTCGTCTTCCTCGGCACCGGCGCGCGCAGCTACATGAATCCGGAAGAACTGGCCGAGATCGGCATCCAGGTCCACCTGATCAAGGGGTACGGCGACACGGCCGTCGCCGAATGCACGATCAGCCTGATGTGGGCGGCGGCCAAGGGCCTCGCCTTCATGGATCGCGGCATCCGCGCCGGCAACTGGCTGCGCACCGAAGGCGTGCAGCTGACCGGCAAGACCATCGGCCTCGTCGGGTTCGGCGGCATCGCGGCCGAGGTGGCGCGGATGGCGGCCGGCACCGGCATGCGGGTGCTGGCCTGGAACCGGACGGCAAAAAGCCATCCCGGCGTCGCCTTCGTCGACCTCGACACGCTGCTGGCCGACAGCCATGTGGTCTCGATGCATCTGCTGCTGACCGACGAGACCCGCGGCTTCCTGTCGGCCGGGCGCATCGCGCGGATGCGGCGCGGCGCGATCCTGGTCAACACCGCGCGCGGTGCGCTGGTCGACGAGGACGCGATGATCGCGGCGCTGAAATCAGGCCAGCTCGGCCATGCCGGGCTCGACGTCTTCCCGGTCGAGCCGCTGCCGGCGGGCCATCCGCTGACAGCACTGGAAAACGTCACGCTGTCGGCGCATTCGGCCTTCCGCACGCCGGAAGCCAGCGACAACCTGATCAACGCCGCCTTCGATCACTGCCGGCGGATCCTCAGCTCTTAGGACATTGCCCCAGCCAGTAAGCCTCGACCGGGCAGTTGCGGCTTTCCGGCAGGAAACAGGTGCCGCGGCGTTCGTCGGTCTGGCCGGCCTCGAGGCTGAGGATACCGCCGCGCAGCACGCAATAGCGCGCCTCGACCGTCGCGTAGGGTTTCTCGTCGACGCCTTCCTCGGGGCATTCGCCGCGCATCAGCGCCCATTCCTCGCAGGCCCGGCCGGTCTTGAGGCGGCAGATGCCGACCTCGCCCAGCGTGCCGCGCACCAGCCGCTCGGTCGTGCCGCCGAGCCTGGCGCAGTTCGTCGCGGCCGGGTTGGCCATGGTGGCGTTCTGGGCCGAGGCCGCGCCGGCCCACAGGGCAGTGGCGAGAACGGCCGACAGGACAAGCTTGAGCATCATCACTCCTTGGGCAATGCCGGCCTGAGCAAGCCATGGCCGAGCGGCAAATGTAAGGCGGCCTTCAACCCCGGCGCCTGATCGGCCAGGGTCAGGGTGCCGTCATGCAGCCGCGCCACCGCATCGACCAGGGCGAGGCCCAGTCCCGAGCCCGGCGTGCCGCGCGAGCGTTCGACGCGATAGAAGCGTTCGCGCACCTTGCCGATCTCGTCGGCCGGAATGCCCGGCCCGTCATCGCCGACCGAGATGGTGACGGAGTGCCCGTCAGGCATGGCATCAAGCGTCACCCGGCCGCCGGCAGGCGTGTACTTGATCGCGTTGTCGAGCAGGTTGGCGACCGCCTGGGCCAGCAGATGCCGGTCGCCTTCGAGCGTCAGGCCGGGGGCGACGGAGGCCGCGAAGGCCAGGCCGCGATCCTCGGCCACCGCCTCGAACAATTCGGCCAGATCGGTCAGCGCGGCGCTGAGATCGAAGGCGGCGAACGCCTGGCGCTGGGCGCCGACATCGATCTCGGCGATGCGCAGCAGCGCGTTGAAGGTGTGCATCAGTTCGTCGAGCTCGGCGATCGCCGCCTCGACCGTCTCGCGCCCCGCCACCGCGGGATCGAGGCCTTCGGCCATGCGCTCCAGCCGGCCGCGCACCCGGGCGAGCGGCGTGCGCAGGTCGTGGGCGATGGCGTTCGAGACCTGGCGCACCCCTTCCATCAGCCGCTCGATGCGTTCCAGCATCTGGTTGATGGTTTCGGCCAGCTGGTCGAATTCGTCGCCGGTGCCCGACAGCCCGACGCGCCGGCTGAGATCGCCGGCAACGATGCCCGCGGCCGTGCGGCCGAAGGAATCGATGCGGCGCAGCAGGACGCGGCGAAAGGCGAACCCGACGCCCACGGCCAGCACCACGGTGAACAGGACCGACCACATCAGCGCGTCGACGATCAGCGACTGCACCCGCAGGCGATCCTCGACATCGCGCCCGACCAGCAGATGGAAGCCGCCGGGCAGCAGGTAGTGATGCAGCCGGGCGATCGATTCGCGGCCGTTGATCTCGATCGGCACCTCGAACCAGCCGGGGCTGTTGCCGGCCTGGGCCGGCCAGACGCCGAGATTGCCGGCGACCGGCCGCAGCGCGGGATCGGCCACCACGTAGATGGCGCCGCGATCGGCCGCCGTGCCCAGCCGCGACTGGATCGAGGCGACGATACCGGCCAGGCCGAAGCGCACGAACTGGTCGGCCAGGCCGTCGACGTCGGTGCGGATGGTCGAATCGATCTGCCGGTCCATGTAGCCGGCGGTCGCCCAGTAGATGAAGCCGACCAGCACCAGCGCCGACCCGGCGAACAGCAGGCTGAAGCCGAGCGCGAGGCGCAGCGAGGTCGAGCGGAGCGCGCGACCGAGGCCCATCGGCACGGCCTCAATCGGCCGCGCGCAGCACGTAGCCCGCGTTGCGCACGGTATGAAGCAGCGGCCGGTCGAACCCCTTGTCGATCTTCTGGCGCAGCCGGCTGACATGGACGTCGATCACGTTGGTCTGCGGATCGAAGTGGTAATCCCAGACGCCTTCCAGCAGCATGGTGCGCGTCACCACCTGGCCGGCATGGCGCATCAGGAATTCGAGCAGCTTGAATTCGCGCGGCTGCAGGTCGATCTCGCGCCCCGCGCGGCGGACGGTGCGCGACAGAAGATCCATCTCGAGGTCGGCGACGGCCAGCGTGGTCTCGACCGCGGCGCTGCGGGCGCGGCGATGCAGGGCCTCGATGCGGGCCAGCAGTTCGGCGAAGGCGAACGGTTTGGTCAGGTAATCGTCACTGCCGGCCTTCAGGCCCTTGACCCGGTCGTCGATCTCGCCCAGCGCCGACAGGATCAGGACTGGGGTCTCGTTGCCGGTGCGGCGCAGCGCCTCGATGATGCCGAGGCCATCGACGCCGCCCGGCAGCATGCGGTCGACGACGATGACGTCGAAGGCTTCGCCGGCGGCCAGGAACAGGCCGTCGCGGCCGTTATCGGCATGGTCGACGACATGGCCGCTTTCGCGCAGCCCCTTGGCGACATGGCGGGCGACCTCGGCATCGTCCTCGATCACCAGTACCCGCATCGCCCTGCCCCTCCGGCCTCGTCGTGGCGCTTGCCGCGCCGCCCGCTATTGCTTAGACGGAAAGCTCAGGTGGATGCAACCGGAGCGGCGCAGCATGGCGGAAGACTTCAGGCCTTACATGATCATGGCCCGGGCCATCAAAAAGGCCGATACCCGCTATTTCTTCGAGGATTACACCAAGCAGGCCAATGCCGCGATCAAGGCGCTGAACCGGGCCGGCTACGCCATCGTGCCGGTCCGCCCCAACCAGGAGATGGTCAAGGCTGCGGTCGAAGCGTTGCAATACGGCGTCAACCGCACCCAATCGGTGGTCGAGCCGCTCTACCGCGCGATGATCGACGCGGCACCCGACCCCTACGGCAACAGCTAGTAGCCGGAACGCGGCGGCGGCCGCGTCGACTGGTAACGGCTGACCTGCTGGCTGATCTCGCCGGCGATGTCACTGTTGGTATGGCGCGGGTTGAAGCCGATGGTCAGCGCATCGCCGAGCGACTTGACCAGCTTCAGGTTCTTCTGGTCGTGACCGCCGGGATTGGGACTGCGCGCGATGCGGCGCATCTCGCCGCAGATGCGGATGAAGGCATCGCACAGTTCGAGCATATGGCCATAGCCGCCGGTCGGCGCCCGCTCGCGCAGGTCGCCCGCGATCTGGATGGCATCGCCCATCGCCTGGATGGCGTCGAGATCGGCCCGGCCGGCGATGCAGACCGGCAGGAAGATGTTGACCGCGTTGGCAATGGCGAGCGAGCCGCGCTGCAGGCGCTGTTCGTTGATCTGGGCGATCGTGGTGTTGCGCTGCGCCTCCATCAGCGGGCCGTCCGAGGCGCGGCCCTCGGCACGGGCGCGCAAGGTCGAGGGAACGGGCAGGCGCAGCGAATCCTCCTGCTGGCTGCGGTTGCCCTCGCGCCGGCGGTCGGGCCCGATATAGGTCGCGGTGACCACGAACTGGCGCTTGTCCTGGGCCAGGGTGAAGATCCGCTCGGTCAGCTTGCGCGCCGGCGCCGGCTTGATGAAGGCATCGTCGGCGCCGCAATCGTAGATATGGTCGATCACCGGCTGCTGGGCATCCCAGCTGGTGGCGATGATCGTCATGAACGGGTCGTCGCCCAGGCGGCTGTTGCGGATGTCGCGGATCAGCTCGAAGGCTTCGCCGCCCTCGGTCATCACGTCGACGATCAGCAGATCGGGCGAGGACTGGCGCAGGATACGCTCGATCTCGTCGCAGTTGGCGGCGTGATGGCGGGTCGTGAATCCCTCGTCGTTGAACAGGCCGTCGATCGCGCGGGCGAATTGCGGATTGCTCTCGCTCCACAGGATGCGCACAGAGGATCTGATTTCACGTCGCATGTCTTAGGCCTCGATCCGTATCAGCCCGAACTGGCCTTGGGGGGCGAACTGGCGGGGGTGTCCACCCGGGCCTGGTAGCGCCGGATAGCCTGTGCCACCTGCTCGGCCATGTCGCCGGCCGCGCGATCGGGATTGAAGCCTGCAAGCAGCGCGTCGGCGAGCTGCTTCAGGAGCTTCAGGTTCTTGGCCAGGCGGTCCGGGTCGTCGGCCTGGCCCTTGTGGATCTCGGCGAGTTCGCGTCCGACGCGGGAAACCGCGTCGCATAGCGGCAGAAGCTGCGATTGCTCGGAAAGGCGGGCACGGGCGGCGATATCGGCCGCCGTGGTCAGCAGGCGATCGAGGAACGGGCCGATCCGCGGATGGGCCATGTCGCGCGCCATGGCCGGCACCAGCTGCTCGGCCAGGAACGAGACCTGGAAGGCCGCGGCCTTCAGCCGCTGGGTATTGAGCGCGGAAAGCGCTTCCTTCTTGGCAAAACCCCAGGAGGCCGGGTCGATCGTCTTGCCCTCGACCTTGGCCTTCAGCGAGTTGGGCACGTCGATGCGCGCCACGTCATCGTCACCGGGCCGCTCGCCGGGGCGGCGGCGGTCGGGGCCGATGTAGTCCGAAGTGACGATGAACGGCTTGCGGTTGCGCGCCAGCACCGAGATGCGCTCGATCACCGTGCCGGCGGCGACCGGCTTGACCAGCAGGTCGTCGATACCTGAATCGACCGCCTTGCGCACGCGGTCCGGCTTGGCTTCCCAGGTCGAGCCGATGATCGGCACGAACGGGTTGCGGCCGAGCTTGTCCGCCCGGATCTCGCGCAGCATGTCCAGCACGTCGCGCTCGCCCGGCAGGTTGATGTCGACGACCAGCACGTCCGGCATCGGATCGTTCAGCGCCATGGCAAAGGAATTGGTCTCGCCCACTTCGATCACGAAGCGGAACCCCTCCGCCGCCAACGCGCTGCGCAGCGCCCTGCGCATCTGCGCATAAGGCTCGGCCAGGACGACGATGACGTTCTGACGCTGCTCCTTGCTCATTCTTTCCGCACGCGACTACCCCAAGAGTCTGACCCTAGGATAATGCTGGCAAAGCTGTAAAAGTCGTTAAGCCAGCCGGTTGCCCAGGCAAAAAATCACCATCGCGCGGCATTATGGCACCGCTGCGGCGTCCAACAAAAAAGCGGCCACGAGGGCCGCCCTTTTGGTCCAGTGTGCCGATATCGGTCCCGGCAAGCCGCCGGGCGGCATGACGGCAGGGGTACAGCAGGAATGTTGGACGCTGCTGCACGCTTGCCGCGGCAGGCCTGGGGTCCCAGAGACGGCCGCGCTTCGGCGACGGCTGCGATCCAGTTGACTCGCGTCGTCGCCCGAACGGTCGTTCCCGCGCCTTGCTGTCGAGCTTCCGAAGGCCGGGACTATACCCTGAGCCTCAACACTACCTTACGCCTCGGTCGGCCGCAGGGTGCGGCATCAGGCCGAGATATCGACGTTTCGCCCGAGATTCGGCGGAAGGTTTCCGTTGGTATTCGATCCGCCGGACTGCTGCACGTTGGTCCGCTGGTCTTCCTCATCCCGCTGACGCGAAGTCGCGTTCTGGACCTCGATCCGCGCCGGGTTGTACTGGGCGGAAATCGATTGATTGGCGAGGCTGGAAAATGACCCGACGGCTTCCATGGTGTTTTCGCTTCTGGCCTATCGTCATTGACCCTGGTGCACAGCAGCCTATGCACTGCTCAGGCGACCATCAATCTAGGCTCCTCAAGGAAAATTGTAAAGGAACCGTTGACCTGCGGCTGGTCGCGCCCGATCTCATCTTTTAGAATATATCGCATCGATATAATCAATGCGATGAACGCGGGTTATCTGGGGATCGGGACAGACACGTGGACAGCCGAACGCTTTGCCTCGGCCTGCTGGCGCAGGGCGGGGCGTCGGGCTACGAACTGAAGAAGACGCTGGAAGGGCCGCTCAGGCATTTCGTCGACGCAAGCTTCGGGTCGATCTACCCGGCGCTGGCCCGGCTGGCGGCCGAGGGGCTGGTCGCCTGCACCGAGCAGGCGCAGGACCGGCGGCCGGACAAGAAAGTCTATCATCTGACGCCGCAGGGCCGGCTGGCGCTGCTCGACGCCCTGGTCAAGCTGCCGGGGCGCGACCGCTTCCGCTCGGACTTCGCGGCGCTGATGCTGTTCGCCGACCTGCTGCCGGTACGCCATCTGTCGCAGCTGATCGACGAGAAGCTGGCCGAGCAGGAAGCGGCGCTGGCCGGCCTCGCCGCGCTGCGGGCCAACGGGGCCAGCCTGCCCCAGGAATTCGTCGCGGGGCTTGCCGCCGCGATGATCGGGGCGGCGCGCGGCTATCTCGACGACAACCGTCACCTGATCGAAAGCCACGCCTTGCAGAACGTCGTCGCGCCAGCGGCGAAGTGATCAGCGCAAGCCGCTCTGCGTCGCGCTGCCGCGCCCCTCGTCCTCGCCTTCGGCGTCGTCGGCGGCGATGATCAGCCCCTCGTTGGCCGCCTTGCGCGGCCAGGGTTCCATGATCTGCTGGCGACGGTAGGAACGGACCCCCAGCGGCATCAGGCAGAGATAGCCGACCAGCAGCACCGACAAGGTGATCCAGGGCTCGGTCGCGAGCAGCGTGCCGAGCACGCCGACGAGGAACAGGAGCGGCAGCACGTAGTCGCGCCGCACCTTGATCTTCTTGCCCGAAAAGGTCGGGATCCGGCTGACCATCAGGAAGCCGACGCAGAGGCACCAGAAGAAGATCAGGTAGGGCGACCGGAACAGCCCGTCACCCATCGCGAAGGTCAGCATCATCGGCAGCAGGGCGAGGGCTGCGCCCATCGGCGCCGGCACGCCGGTGAAGAAGTTCGACATCCACACCGGCTTGTCCGGCTCGTCCAGCGCGGTGTTGAAGCGGGCCAGCCGCAGCGCGCAGGCAACCGCGAAGGCCAGCACCGCCAGCCAGCCGAAATTGCCCAGGCTCTCGAGCGTCCAGAGATACATCAACAGGACGGGCGCGACCCCGAAGCAGAGAAAGTCCGACAGCGAATCGAGCTCGGCCCCGAACTTGCTGGTGCCCTTCAGCAGGCGGGCGAGCCGCCCGTCCAGCGCGTCGAAGATCGCCGCGACCAGGATCGCCGCGACCGCCAACTGCCAACGCTCGGCCAGCGAGAAGCGGATCGAGGTCAGGCCCGAGCACAAGGCCAGCGTCGTCAGGATGTTGGGCGCCAGGCTGTTGAGCGGCAGGTTGCGCAGTCGGGGGCCGCGGGGTCGCAGCATCGCCATCGGATACCTCCGGTCAGTTGCGCTCGGCCAGGCGGGCCGCGATCGGGGCCGGGCCGTAATCGGCCAGCACCGTCTCGCCGGCGATCGTGGTCTGGCCGGGGGCGACCAGCGGGATCATGCCGGGCTCGAGATAGACGTCGACGCGGCTGCCGAAGCGGATCAGGCCGAAGCGGTCGCCGGACCGCACGCCCTGGCCCTCGGTCAGCTCGCACAGGATGCGGCGGGCGACGAGGCCGGCGATCTGGACGACGGCGAATTCCCGGCCGTCCTCGGTGCGCAGGCGGATCGACTGACGCTCGTTGTCGGTCGAGGCCTTGTCGAGCGCCGCGTTGAGAAACTTGCCCGGGCGATAGGCCAGCGCGACGACGCGGCCGGATACCGGGTTGCGGTTCACGTGGACGTTGAACACGTTCATGAAGATGCAGATGCGCGGCCGCGGATCGGCGCCCATGCCGAGCTCGGCGGGCGGCACGGCCGGCCCCACCAGCTGGATGACGCCATCGGCCGGGGCGATGACCAGGCCTTCGCCCTGCGGCACCAGCCGTTCCGGATCGCGGAAGAAATAGGCGCACCACAAGGTCAGGATCACGCCGATCCAGCCCAGCGGCACCCAGATCGCGAACAGGATCAGCGTGGCGATGGCGAAGATCGCGATGAACTTGTAGCCCTCGCGATTGATGGGAACCAGAACCGACTTCAGCGTATCCATCGCCGGAAATTACCTCCTTCAGGCGTAAGTCCGTATTGTAACTCGACCGCCGCCCATGGGTAAACCGTCCGGGCCTAAACCGCCGGGGACCGCACGGGGTTTCATCGAACGGTCATTAAGTGGCTGGCGGCCCGTCGCTTTCGACTTCGCGCAGGCGTTCGCGCATCTCCGCCGCTTCGCGCTGGCGCGACCACATCCGGGCATAAAGGCCGCCCTGGGCCACCAGATCGGCATGGCGGCCGCGCTCGGCCACCTTGCCCGCTTCCAGCACCAGGATTTCGTCGGCATCGACGATCGTCGACAGGCGATGGGCGATGACCAGCGTGGTGCGGTCGCGCGATACCGCCTTGAGCGCGTTCTGGATCTCGCGCTCGGTGTCGCTGTCGAGCGCGGAGGTCGCCTCGTCGAACAGCAGGATCGCCGGCCGCTTGAGGATGGCGCGCGCGATCGCCACGCGCTGCTTTTCGCCGCCCGAGAGCTTCAGGCCACGTTCGCCGACCATGCTGGCGAAGCCGTCGGGCAAGCGCTCGATGAACGGCGCGATCTGGGCAAGCCTGGCGGCCTCGACGACCTCTTCGTCCGAGGCGCCGATGCGGCCGTAGCCGATATTGTAGCGGATGGTGTCGTTGAACAGCACGGTGTCCTGCGGCACGATCCCGATCGCCGCCCTGACCGAGCCCTGGGTGACGTCGCGGATATCCTGCCCGTCGATCGTCACGCGCCCCTCGGTGACGTCGTAGAAGCGGAACAGGATGCGCGAGATCGTCGACTTGCCGGCGCCCGACGGCCCGACGATCGCCACGGTCCTGCCGGCCGGCACGGTGAAGGACACATCGCGCAGGATCGGCCGGCGCGGATCGTAGCCGAAGGTGACGTGGTCGAAGCATACCTCGCCCGGCCCCGACACCAGTTCGGGCGCGCCGGCCTTGTCGGCCACCTCGGCCGGCACGTTGAGCAGGGCCAGCATCTTCTCCATGTCGATCAGCCCCTGCTTGATTTCGCGATAGGCGAAACCGAGGAAGTTGAGCGGCAGGTAGAGCTGGATCAGGAAGGTGTTGACCAGCACGAAGTCGCCGACGGTCATCGTGCCCTCGCGCACGCCGTCGGCGGCGAGCAGCATCACCGCGATCAGACCGACGGCGATGATCACGCCCTGGCCGATGTTGAGGAACGACAGGCTGGTCGTGCTCTTGACCGCCGCGCGCTCGTACTGCTGCAGCGACTTGTCGAAGCGGCGCACCTCGTGGGCTTCGTTCCCGAAATACTTGACCGTCTCGTAGTTGATCAGGCTGTCGATCGCCTTGGTATTGGCCTCGGCGTCGCGCTCGTTCATGTCGCGGCGGTACTTGGTGCGCCACTCGGTCAGTACCAGCGTGTAGACGATGTAGCCGACGATGGTGACCGTGATGATCAGCGCGAAGCGGCCGTCCTGCTTCCACAAGAGCGCGGCGCAGACCAGCGCGATCTCGAAGATCGTCGGCAGGATGTTGAAGGTCAGGAACTGCAGGACGAACTGGATGCCCTTGGTGCCGCGCTCGATCACCCGCGACATCCCGCCGGTCTGGCGGTCGAGGTGGAAGCGCAGCGACAGGCCGTGCAGATGCTGGAAGATGTCCAGCGCGATGCGCCGCACCGCGTGCTGGGCGACCTTGGCGAAGACTGCGTCGCGCAGTTCGCCGAAGACCTGGGCCATCACGCGCGCCCCGCCATAGGCGAAGATGACGCCGAGCGGCAAAGCGAGGGTGAGCGCGGCCCTGTCGCCGAGGGCGTCGACCGCGGCCTTGTAGAGAAAGGGGATGTAGACGTTGATGATCTTGGCCAGCGCCAGGAAGATCAGCGCATAGACCACCCGCCGGCGCAGGTCGGCGCGCCGCGGGTCCCACAGGAATGGAAACAGCCCGGCCAGAGTACCGAGCGCGCCGCGCTCGGGCCGCGGCGCCTCTTCCGCGCTCATGGCTGCTTGGTGCCGGCGTCCTTGGGCAAGCTGAAGACCTGACCCGGATAGATCATGTCCGGATCGCGGATCTGTTCCTTGTTGGCCCCGTAGATCACCATGTAGCGCGTGCCTTCGCCGTAGAGCTGGCGGGCGATGCGCCACAGGCTGTTGCCGGGCTGAACCACCACATTGCCCTTGGCGAAGTCGATCGAGCCGGGGGCGGCGCGGCTGAACGGCAGTTCGATGCGCGAGGCAACCTTGGCGGCCGGCCCGGCCGCGGTCGTGCCGGTGCCGGCCGATGCGACGGCACCGGGCTTGCCCGGCTCGGCCATCTGGTCGATGCGCAACGTGTAGACGCCGGGCGAGATCTGCTTGGTCGGCTGGACGGTCCAGACGCCCTTCGGATCGGCCTGGGCCACCGCGACCGGTTCGTTGTTGATGTAGATCTGCACGGTGGCATGCGCGGGCGCGCGGCCCGACAGCACCAGTTCGCCCTTGTCGTCGTAATCGACGGTGTCGAGCGACAGGCCCTTGCCGACGGCGGTCTTGCCCACGGGCTTCTGCAGCACGCGGCTGCCGCCGGTCGGGCCGGTCAGCACGGCGATCGCCTGCTCGCCGCCGGACTTGCCGGGTTCGCAGTTCGGCACCGAGACCACGACATTGTTGACGGAACCCTGCGGCGGGTTCTGGCCCTGCAGCGCAGAAGTCAGCTTGAGCTCGCGCGAGCCGGTATGCAGCGGCAGATCGGGAACGAGGGTCCATTCGCCGCGCGGATCGGCGTTGATGCGGCCAAGCTCATCCTCGCCGAAATAGACGGTGACCAGGGCGTGGGGCGCGGCGCGCCCGGCCATCACGGCGCGGCAGTCGGACCCGATGCGAACGACGTCGAACGACGGCTTGATGGCGAGCAGCGCCGGAGTCAGCGGCTCGGCCTTGGGCGGCGGCGGGATCGAGCCGGTGGCCCCCGGCGGCAGCGCCTGGTTCTGGCCGCCCGAGCCGCTCGGCGCGCTGGCCTGCGGCTGCGGCTGCGGCTGCGGCGCTTGGGGC
>JAEYTW010000021.1 GCA_023433835.1 Pseudomonadota bacterium
TGGGTGGGCGCGGGGCCGGGCCGCCCCCCCTCCACAGGCTTTACGATCCGGACGCGACCGAGACGATCTGCTTGTTCTTGACCTGGACCAGATAGATGTTCTGGATCGCCTGGCCCTTGTCGGTGAACGAGATCTGGCCGAGCAGCGTATCCCACTTCCGCGCCTTCAGCGTCTGCGAGATCTTCTCGTAGTCCTTCGACGAACCCGCCTTGTCGGCGGCCTCGGCCAGCACCTGCACGGCCTGGGCGCCGAGCGAGCCGATGAACGAAGGCTCGTTCTTGAAGTCCTTCTTGTACTGGGTCATCCACTGCTTGAGGCTGTTGTTCTGGCTGTCGGGTGCGAACAGCGAGACGCAGTAGACGCCTTCCAGCGCCGGGCCCGACAGCTCGATCAGCTTCGGGTTCATGTTGCCGGCCGAGGCGATGATCGTGCCCTTGTAGGCGGTCTGGCGGATCTGGCGGTAGATCGTCGCGCCCTGGCTGGTATTGATCGCCGAGACGTAGATCGCGTCGGCGTTCAGCGCCTTCAGCTTGGTCAGCGCCGTGGTGAAGTCGGTATCGTCGCGGTTATAGAACTCGTTGCCCTTGACCTCGATATTGCAGGCCGCGAGCAGCTTCTTGTAGTTGTCGACCTCGAGGCGGCCGTAGTCGTCGTTGATGGTGATGAAGGCGACCGACTTGACGTTCATCTTGCTGCAGATGAACTTCGAGTAGGTGTCCGACATCATCGTCGAGGTGGCGTTGAGGCGGAACAGGTACTTGTGGCCCTGCTCGGTCACGTTCGGATGCTGCGACGAGGTCATCACGTTGATGATCTTGTCGCGGGTCACTTCCTTCTGCGCCAGGGCAACGGCCGAGAACCAGCCGCCGACGATCATGTCGACGTTGTCCTGCTCCATCGCGCGCTTGGCAGCCGAGACGCCTTCCTCGGGCGTGCCCTTGTCGTCATAGGTGACCAGCTCGATCTTGCGGCCGCCCAGGATGCCGCCGCGCTGGTTGATGACCTCGGCCATCGCCTTCATGCCTTCGACGGCGAGCTGGCCGTCGAAGGCGCCGGCGCCCGACAGCGGCGCGATGGCCGCGATCTTGACCGGCGGCTTCTGCTGGGCCATGGCCGGCGACAGGGCCAGGCCGATAGCGGTGGCCGCGCCGAGCGCGGCCATCGTGATCCTGCGGTTGAACATGGTTTCTTCCTCCCTGAGGTTCGCGTTCGATGATTATTCGGCGGCGGTGGTTTCGCCGTAGCGCAGGTATTTCTTCTGCAGCTCCTCGATGCGCGGGAAGCCGATGAAGGCCCCGAACACGTTGTGGTCCATGACCGGATGCGGCAGGTTCTTCGAAGATTTCTCGCGGGCCAGCACCTTGAGGTTCTCGGTCACGGTCTGGGCGACGGTCATCAGCGGCACCAGCGGATAGGTCGCGAAACCGGCCACTTCCTCGATCTGCTCGCGGGTCAGGTCGCGCTCGAGCCAGCCCAGGATCTGCAGGGACAGCGGCACGCCGCAGGCATCGCGCAGCCGGCGCAGGCCGTCGTAATCCTTGAAGCATTTCGAGATCGGCTGGATCACGTCGGCGCCGGCGGCAACATAGGCCTTGGCGCGCTTGATCGCCTCGGCCTCGTCGATCGCATCGGTGCGGCCGAAGATCAGCATCTCGGGGTTGCGGCGGGCATTGACCGCGGCCTCGAGCTTGGCGACGGCTTCGCGCTCGGAAATGATCTCGATCATGTTGGAGGCGGCCGGGCAGCGCTTGGGCGCCACCTGGTCTTCCATGATCACGGCCGAGACGCCGGCGTTCTCGAACTCGCGGATCGTGCGCATCACGTTGATCGGGTTGCCGTAGGCGGTGTCGATGTCGGCGATGACCGGAAACTTGACCGCGTTGACGACGTTGCGCACGACCGTCAGGTTCTCGGTCATGGTGTAGAGCTCGGCATCGGGCTCGCCCAGGAACGACGACGAGATGCCGAACCCTGAGGTCAGCAGCGCGTCGAAGCCGGCATCCTCGATCAGCCGGGCCGACAGCGCGTCGAACGCGCCGGCCGCCCAGATCGTGCCCTTCTCGCGTTGCATCGCCTTGAGATTGGGTGCCATGGTCAGATGTCCTTTCGCTTGGATCAGGCGGCCGTGCCGGCCTTGAGGTACTGGAGAAGGCCGCCGGCATCGAGCATCTCGTAGTCGGCGCGGGCGAGCGGTTCGAAGGCGAGATCGCGGCCCTGGGTCAGGTTGCGGACCTTGCCCGCCGCCCAGTCGATCTCGATCTCGTCCCAACGGTTGACCAGCCCCAGGATGCCGGGGCAGGAAACTTGCGGAAAACCCATGCTGATCTCACCACGCCAATAACCGGGCGAGAAGGATTCGGCGATCACGCCGGTGACGCCCAGATGCCGCATCGCCCGCATCGGCGGGTAATGCGGATGGCCGTAGCCGAAATTGTGATTGCCGACCAGGATATCGCCCGGCTTCACCACCTTGGCAAAGTCGGGATCGTAGGCCTGCATCGCGACCTTGGCCAGTTCGGCCACGTCCTGGATCTTGATGTTCTTGACCCCGACGATCTGGTCGACGTCGAAGTCGATCTCCTCGAAGATGAAGGCGACGCGGCCGCGCAGGTTCTTCAGCGCCATGGTGCTGGCCCTCTCTCAGAGATAGTTGCGCGGATCGGCGATCCGCCCCTCGATCGCCGAGGCGGCCACCGCCGCGGCGTTGACGAGGTAGATTTCCGAATCCGGGCTGCCCATGCGGCCCCGCACGTTCAGCGTGCCGGTCGAGACCGCCTTCTGGCCCGCCGTCATCGTGGCGATGCGGCCGAAGCAGTAGTCGCAGGACGGCGAGGAGACGAAGGCGCCGGCCTCGACCAGGTCGGCGATCAGCCCCTCGCGCGCCGCATCGGCCATGATCTGCTGGCTGGTCGGCACGATATGCAGCGCGAAACCCGGCGCCACCTTGCGGCCCTTCAGCACCTGCACGGCGGCGCGCAGGTCCTCCAGCCGGCCCGAGGCGCAGGAGCCGAGATAGCCGGCCTGCACCTCGATGCCGAGGTAGTCGGCGAGGTCGCGGGTGTTGGCGGGGCTCGGCGGGATGACGACGACGGGGTCGAGGTTGGAGAGATCGATCTCGTGCACCGCGGCGAATTCGGCGTCGTCGTCGCTGTAGACCGGATCGAGCTGCTTGCGCGCCCGCGGCAGCGCGTAATCGAGGCGCTGCTTGCTCGGGTTGACGATCGCGGTGACCGCGCCGGTGAACATGGCCAGCCCGGTGATCGTCTGCAGGCCCTCGGTCGAGATCTCGTCGAGCGCCGGGCCGCCGACTTCGAGCACCTGGAAGCGGCAGGAAGCCGGGCCCAGCACGCGGACGATATGGTGGAACACGTCGCGGGCCATGACGCCCTTCTTCAGCGTGCCGGTCAGGTTGACCCGCGTGGTCTGCGGCACGCGCAGCGAGACCTTGTCGCGCACGAAGGCTTCGAGCAGGTTGCGGCGGATGCCCATGGCCAGCGTGCCGAAGGTGCCGAGCTGGCTGATATGGCCGTCGAAATGCACGACGAAGGCCCCGGGCACGGCATAGCCGACCTCGGAGGCGACCTGGTGGCCGATGCCCTTGCGCTCGAACAGCGGCACGCCCTGCTCGGCGCACCACTTGCGGGTGATGATGTGCAGCTCTTCCTCGGCCGGGGTCGCGGTCGGCACCATATGGTCGATGAAGATCGCGAACCGGTCGGGCTCGGCGACCTTGTCGATGCCGAAATCTTCCTTCATCTGCTTGAAGTAGACGTCGGTGTAGCCGGGGAAATCATAGGCGATGACGAAATCCGGCTTGGCCATGACCTCGTCGCCCGCCTTCACCGCCGGCAGCCCGGCGGCGCGCGCGAGGATCTTCTCGGTGATCGTGTAACCCATTGATGTTGTCCTCTAGAGACCGAGCGAACCCGGATTCATCAGCCCGCGGGGGTCGACCGCCTGCTTCAGGGCCCGGGCCAGCGCCCAGGTCTCAGGCTTCAGCACCTCTGCGTAGGGATAGTCCCGGGCGACCTGCCAGGAGGCGCCGCCGAGGCTTGCGTAGAGCGCCTGCGTGCCGCGGCGCAGCTCGATCACCGCCTGGCGGGCGGCCGGGTCGGCCGGGCGGTCGCGCCACGGCCGCACGACATCCTCGCCCAGCGCCGCGGCATGCAGCGCGGTGATCTCGTCGCGCCAGTAGAACGCCGGCTCGAGGAAGAATTCGTTGCCCACCGTCATCGTCATCTGGGACAGGACGATACCATGGCGCCGCATCATCTCGGCATGACCGGCGAAATAGGTCTGGTGGGCGGCGACGGCCGCGGCCGCGCGGCTCAGCGGGAACACCGCATGGATCGGCACCCAGCGCTCGCCGTCGGCGCCCAGCATGCCGCGCACCGGCCCGAACGGCTTGGAGCGCATCACCTTGGGCACGGTATTCTCGATCTCGACGCCGTAGGCGGTGCCGACGCGGCGCAGCGCCGCCATGTTCCAGTCGAGCTCGGCCGCCGTGCGCCCTTCGGTGACGATATGCAGCGTATAGGCATGGGCCTTGAGGAAGGCGGTGCCGGCCGCGGCGACGCCCAGCGCATCCTTGATGCCCGCAAGCGTCGACTTGCCCGCTTTGGCCACGTCCATCAGCGTCCGCGCGCCGTCCATCAGCTTGTTGACCGAGGCGGAATGGTCGGCCTTGGCGCGATCGATGCCGAAGCTTTCGGCGATCACTTCGAGCCGCGCCATCTCGACCTGGGCTGCCGCCATGTTGGCGAGGCTGTCGAAGCCGAAGGACAGATAGCCGCTCTCGGCCGGGCGCCGGCGCAGGCGGAGGGTCGCGCCGACCTTGATGCCGAAGGCGCCGTTGTCGCCGAGGAACATGCCGGTCAGATCGGGGCCGCCGTAGCGGGTGAAGGGCTGCGCCTCGCGCCGGCCCCCGGCGCCGGTGGTGACCAGCTGGCCGTCGGCCAGCACCACCGAGACGCCCAGCACGCTGTCGGCCACCGTGCCGTTGAGGCCGGAGCCGAAGAAGGCCGAATTCTGCGACAGCGCCCCGCCGACCGTGGCGTTGAGGCCGGACAGCGGACCCCAATAGCCGGTGCGCAGGCCGCTGCCTTCAAGGCTGCCGTTGACCGACGCCCAGGTGCAGCCGGCCTCGGCCGTGACATAGAGATCGTCGGTCCGCACCTCGGTGACGCGGTCCAGCCGCCGCGTGTCGATCACCACCGACCGTTCATGCGGCGGCAGGTAGCCCTTGGTGTAGGACATGCCGCCGCCACGCGGCACCACCGCATGGTCGGCGCCGGTAGCCAGCCGCACGGCGCGCTGGACTTCCGCGACGCTGCGCGGCCGGACGATGGCGGCGGGCAGGATGCCCGGCTGCCAGAACACGTCGTTGGCGTAAAAGCCGCGGCTCGCCTCGTCGGCCAGCACCTGCTCGGGCCCCAGCGCAGCTACGAGTTCGTGGGCAAGATCGGTCATAGATCGTCCGCGGGCTGGAAGGTGAAATCATTGGCGATGCGCCGGACACGGCCGGCATGCGGCGCGCCGAAATGGGCCGGCAGCAGCAGCGCGCCGCGATCGGCCGTCCAGTCCAGCAGGTCGCGGCGGGTGGCGCGCGCCACCTCCGGCTCCTCGCAGAACCGGCTGTTCCAGTCCGGGCGGTAGACCTGCATCGGCTGGTGGATGCAATCGCCGGAGAACACGGCGGCATCGCGCCCGTCGGTCAGCCGTACCTGGAACTGGCCGGCGGTGTGGCCGGGTGCGGCCGCGATCTCGAGCCCCGCGAACAGCCGGTCGCCGGGATCGACGAAATCGGCCAGGCCCGCCTCGACGATCGGCATCACGCTGTCGGTGATGACTTCCTCGTTCTCCGGCAGCTTGGTGATGCCGCCGGTGGGCGAGCGCCAATGCGCGAACTCGGCCCGGCCGAAGATGTAGCGGGCGTTGGGGAAGGTCGGCACCCACCGGCCGTCGACCAGCATGGTGTTCCAGCCGACATGGTCGACATGGAGATGGGTGCAGATGACGAGGTCGACATCCTCGCGGGCGATGCCGGCGGCGGCGAGCTGGTCGAGATAGGGCAGATCCAGCATGTGGAAGCGCTGGAACATCGGCAAGGCGCGGCGCTTGGCATTGCCGCAGCCGGTGTCGACCAGGATCGTGCGTTTCCCGTCGCGGATCACCCAGGAATGCATCGACGACATCACCTTGGCCGAAGCCTCGTCCCAGAACCGCGCCTCCTTCAGCTGAGGCGCCTGGGCGAAGATATCGTCGGTGAAATCGGGAAACAGGAAACCCGGGACGAATCCGGGCGTCAGCATTTCCTCGATCCGGGTTATGGCGAACTGGCCGACGCGATGCGTCGCCATGGCGGCTTCCTCCCGGGCTCTTGATGACCCGGGCGCATCGGAACAGGATTTCCGCTGCGGCGTCAACTGACAAAATTCGTTTCGTATCATGAAACGTTTGAATTATGCTATTGCGGCATGGCAAAGCGTGCGCCGGCGAAGGCAGGGAACGGGCAATGGCAAAAGCGAGAATGGCGGCGGTGGATGGGGCCGCAGCTGAGGAATCCGGCGGCGTCCGCGCGGTCAACCGGGCGATCGCGATCCTCAAGACCTTCCCCGACCGCCCGCGGCAGAGCCTGGCCGAAGTCGCCGAGGCGGCCCGACTCGACAAGGGCACCACCCGGCGCCTTCTCCTCACCTTGATGGGCGAAGGCTTCATCGTCCAGGACGAGGCGACCCGGCAATATGGCCTCGGCAGCGCCATCAGGCGGATCGCGGCCGCGACCGAGGACCTCGACATCCGCCGCATCGCCAATCCCGAGCTGACCCGGCTGGCCAGCCTGCTCTCGGTCACCTCGTTCCTGTCGATCTACCAGAACCACGGGGCGGTGTGCCTGGAGCGCATGCACGACGTGAAGGGCATGGAGGTGCGCTGGTGGAGCATCGGCGGCATGCTGCCGCTCAATTGCGGCGGCGCGCCGAAATTGCTGCTGGCCTATCAGGACGAAGCCGAGATAGAATCGGCGCTGGCTGGCGACCTCGTCCAGCTCACCCCCAAAAGCGTCACCGACAAGACCGAGCTGCGGACGCATTTCGCCCAGATCCGCAAGCGTGGCTGGGAACTGGCCATCGACGACGTGGCCTTGGGCCTGACCGCGCTGGCCGTGCCGATCTTCAACCGCGACGGCTCGGTCGCCGCCGCCCTGTCGATTGCCGGCCTGACCCCTCAGATGCACCAGCGCGGCAAGCCGCTCTATCTGGATCAGCTCCAGACCTCGGCCCGCTCGATCGGCGAGCAGCTGGACTAAAAGCCCCGCCGTCACCGCCGGGCTCGACCCGGCGGTCACTATCAGCCCGTCCTCGAGAGGATCATCTGCCTCTTCCCTCGCGTGACCGCTGATCGCCGGGTCAGGCCCGCGATGACGGTGGGAAGGACGACGGCCGACCGTCAGATAAATTTCATAACGAACGCTCCAGAAAGACATTGACGTAGCGGCCGTGCGGCTCTACCTCTCGTCGCAATATCTGGATCAATCACTACAGAAATACATCCCCGACGCGGCAAATCCCCGCGAACGGTCCCGCCTTGCCCGAATTTCCCCGCAATGTTTCGGAGTAGCCCGGCATGTCCGCCCCTTCCCTGCCGATAGACGCCGCTGCCCTGACCTCTTCCGACGATCCCAAGCCGGCGCTGGCCACCTGGCTTGCCGTCCTCTCGGTCGGCACCGGCGCCTTCGCCCTCGTCACCACCGAATTCCTGCCGGTCGGCCTCTTGCCCGCCATGGCCCGCGACCTCGGCGTCACCGAGGGCCAGGCCGGGCTCACCGTCACCATGCCGGGCATCCTGGCGGCGATCGCCGCCCCGGCCCTGACGGTCGCCACCGGCCGGCTCGACCGCCGCATCGTGCTCTGGGTACTGATGGGCCTGCTGCTGCTCTCCAACGTGCTGGTCGCGGTGGCGCCGAGCTTCGTGCCGCTGCTGATCGGCCGGCTGCTGCTCGGCTTCGGCGTCGGCGGGTTCTGGGCGATCGGCGTTGCGGTCGGGCCGCGGATGGTGCCGCCGGCCTATGCGATCAAGGCGACCTCGCTGATCTTTGCCGGCGTCTCGCTCGGCACCGTCGCCGGCGTGCCGGCCGGGGCGCTGATCGCCGACCTGTTCGGCTGGCGCATGGCCTTCGCCGCGGCAGGCGGCATCGCCATCCTGGTGCTGGCCGCGCAGATCGCTCTGCTGCCGCGGCTGGTCCCGGCCCAGGCCATCCGCCTGCGCCACCTGCCCGCGCTGTTCGCGGTGCCGAAGGCGCGGATCGGCCTGCTCGCCACCCTCTTCATCTTCCTCGGCCAGTTCGCCGCCTATACCTATGTCACGCCGTTCCTGGTCCAGGTCACCGGCATGAACGCCGGCATGATCACCAGCCTGCTGCTGGCCTACGGCATCGCCGGCTTCATCGGCAATTCGACCGGCGCCTGGATCGCCAACCGCAATGTCGGGCTGGCGGTGACCATCGCCGCCGGGCTGATCGGGGCGACCACGCTGGCCCTGCCGCTGTGGGGCGAGAGCCAGCTGGCCGCGACGATCATCGTCGGCCTCTGGGGCCTGGCCTTCGGCGCGCTGCCGATCAGCATCCAGAGCTGGATGTTCCGCGCCGCGCCCGAGGCGCTGGAAAGCGGGGCGGCCCTGTTCGTCGCCATCGCCCAGGTGGCCCTGGCCTCGGGCGCACTGGTCGGCGGCTTGGCCGTCGACCATGCCGGGGTGCCCTCGGCGATGATCCTGGGCGGCGGCTTCGCGGTGGCGACCGCGCTGCTGATCGCCCTGTTCGGCCGGCAGCGGAGCGAGGCGGCGGCCTGACTGGTTTCGGGGGCGCGACTGTCCTATCGTTCTCGCCCCCGGTTACCAGAAAGGCCGTTTCATGCCCCCCGGATCGATCACATCAGCCGCCCCCGACATCTGCCGCCTCGGGGCGGGCGCGCTGGCCAAGGCGATCCGCCACCGCCATGTCTCGGTGGCCGAGGTGATGGGCGCCTATCTCGACCATGTCGCCGCGGTCAACCCGACCTACAACGCCATCATCTCGCTGCGCCCGCGCGACGCGCTGATGGCCGAGGCGCGGGTAGCCGACGAGGACCTGGCCCGCGGCGAAGGGCACGGCGCCCTGTTCGGCGTGCCGCAGGCGATCAAGGACCTGGCCAATACCCGGGGCCTGCGCACCACCTACGGCTCGCCGCTGTTTGCCGATTTCGTACCCGAGGTCGATGCCGTGGTGGTCGAGCGCGCGCGCCGCGCCGGTGCCATCATCATTGGCAAGACAAATACGCCCGAATTCGGGCTGGGGTCGAACACCTACAACCCGGTCCACGGCGCCACCCGCAACGCTTACGACCCCGGGCGCATCGCCGGCGGTTCCTCCGGCGGTTCGGCCGTGGCGCTGGCCTTGCGCCTGCTGCCCGTCGCCGACGGCAGCGACATGGGCGGCTCGCTGCGCAACCCGGCGGCCTTCAACAATGTCTTCGGCTTCCGCCCCTCGCAGGGCCGGGTGCCCTATGCCCCGACGCTCGACGGCTTCTTCGGCCAGATGGGCATCGAGGGGCCGATGGCCCGCTCGGTCGACGATCTCGCCCTGCTCCTGACCGTGCAGGCCGGGTTCGATCCGCGGGCGCCGCTGTCGCTCGACGATCCGGGCTACCGTTACGAGGAGCGGCTGCGGCGCGAGCCCAAGGGCCTGCGCATCGCCTGGGGCGGCGATCTCGGCGGCCATCTGGCGATCGAGCCGGGCATCCTCGATCTCTGCCGAGGCGCGCTCGACATCCTCTCGGGCCTGGGCGTCCACGTCGAGGAAGCCCTGCCCCGCTTCGATTTCGAACGGCTGTGGCAAGCCTTCACCGTGCTGCGCCAGTTCGGGCTGATCGGCAAGCTCGGCCCCGTGTTCAACGACCCCGCCCGCCGGACCAAGCTGAAGCCCGAGGCGCAGTGGGAGGTCGAGCGGGGCCTGAACCTGTCGGCCAGCGACGTGCAGCGCGCCGGCGATGCCCGCATGGCCTGGTACCATGCGCTGCTGGCGCTGTTCGAGGACCATGATTTCCTGGCCCTGCCGACCGCGCAGGTCTTCCCCTTCCCGATCGACCAGCATTGGCCCAATGTGGTCGCCGGCCGGCAGATGGACAGCTATCACCGCTGGATGGAAGTCGTGGTCGGCGCGACCATGGCCGGCTGCCCGGCGATCAGCGTGCCCGTGGGCTTCGGCCCGGACGGGCTGCCGATGGGCATGCAGCTGATCGGCCGGCCGCGGGCCGACCTCGCCGTCCTCCAGCTCGCCCGCGCCTACGAGGATGCCTGCCCGTGGGTCGCGGTCGCGCCGTGATCAGTTCGTCCGGAGATGGGCGCCCTTGCCGTCCGACGTCGCGTTGAGCTGCAGGCCGATCAGGCCGTCCTGGGCATCGTAGAGATAGTTGAAGGCGTTCAGCGCGTAGATGCCGGTATTGACGAGGGTGTCGCGGCTTTCGTTCGTCCACCACACCGGCTGGCTGGGTGACAACGCCACGTTGGCCGGCCGCAGGGTCGCGTTGGGCGGCACCACCACGCCGGGATCGGGGATGGCGAAACCGTAGCCCACCCGACCGGTACCGTTCTGCAGGTCGATGTCGATCGTGCCCGACGCGGCCGACAGGTAGGTGGTGTTGCCCGACGTCACCTGGCCGGCGAAGGGCGTGGCATTGCCCAGCGTGACCAGCATGTTCGGAATGCCGATGTCCAGCACCGCCTGGGCCGCCGCATAGGTCTTGCCCTGCAGCGTCACCGCCCCGGTCATCGGCAGCCAATCGGTCGGCGCGCCGGGAACCGGCGGCCGGCCGGTCGGCTTGAGCTGGGCATAGGCATAGGCGCTGCGCGCACCGTTGTAGGTCTGCGCGGTATTGGCCGCGGTCAGGCCCAGCGTGATGCCCGCGGTGCCCAGGATATAGCCGCTGCGCATCGTGGCGCCCTTCATCTGATCGAGATTGAGGAAGGGATTGAGGATCTGCAGGTTGGCCGTGGTGCCGGGCCCTGTCGGGTCGGGCGTCGCGCTGCCATAGCCGGTGCCGTGGCCGGTGCGGTCGAAGCCCACGCCCATCATCGCCCCCTGCGCCGACGGCGGATGCAGCGTGCCGTCGGTGCAGTTGCCGTTCGGCCAGCTGCCGACCACGCAGCCCTGCAGGGTCGCGACCAGTACCGGGATCGTCGCGGCCGCCGGCCCGGTGGCCCCGCCCTGCGCCGCGGCGCGCGGGAAGGTCACCGTCAGCGGCGTCCAGTAGCCGACCCGGACATTGCCGCTGCTCCAGTAGAAGATATAACCCGGCACCGACTGCGCCGAGGTCGCGCTGGCGGCCGGGGCCAGGTCCGGCGTGATCCAGAACCCGCGCGACCCGGTATCGAGCGACGCGGTGATCGGGCCGGCCGGCGAACCGGCTATCGAGACCTCGACCGCGAGCCGCCCCTGCTCCACGCCGGTGCCGGCCGCATAGGGGATGGTGTAGTACCCGGCCGGCGCATTGATGATCCGCCGATAGTGGACCAGGTTCGTCGCGCGGAACGTGCCTTCGAAATAGCGCAGGTTGGGCCCGGCATTGTCGAGGTAGCCGGTATAGGCGGCACCGGTGAAGCCGGCCGGGCCGCCGAACGGGAACTGGTTCGGGATGGCCGCCTGCGGCTTGATGCCGTCGTTGTCGATCGCGCCGAAGCTTTCGGTGACGAGATAGCGGCCCGAACCGTCCGCCGCCCTGATGCCGGTCCACATCACCACATGGGTGATCTTGCCCTTGCCGGCCTCGCCGGCGGTCGGGCCGACATAGAGCAGGTCGCCGGGCTGGAACGGGTATTGCTGGTAGCGCGCCTCGCCCTTGGCGATATAGGTCTGCCATTGCGCCGGGCGCTCGTACAGCGTGCCGGGCGCCCAGGCATTGCCGTAGTCGTAGGCCTTGTCCGCCGTCGGCAGCGAACCGCCCTGCGCGGTGATCCCGCCGGTCATCCGCACGCCGCCCAGTGCGTAGTTGTAGAGCCACGAGGTATAGTTCGAGCAGTCGAGACCGGTCTGCGTCGCCGCATTCGCCGCGAGCCCCGCGCCGGTGCCGCTGTAGCAGTAGGACGGGCCCGTGCCGCCGTTCGGCCCGTTCGATTGCGGGAAGGTCAAGCCGGCCGAGTTCCAGCCGGGGATGTAGTGGTGGCAATAATTGTTCTGCTGCCGGATGAAGTGGTTGGCGGCGGCCAGCAGGCGCTGCTGCTGCCAGGTCACCGGATCGCAGCCGGCCGGAATCGCGACCGCCGGGTAGACCGTGGGCGACGGGCCCCAGGCGAGGTTGCCGTAGGCCGAGATCGTGCCCCATTGGGCCTGGGCCAGCGGGCTCTGGGCGATTGCGTCGCGCAGCGCGAAATCGGCGGTGACCGAATCGATGCAGGCCTGTGTCCATGGTGCGCCCGGCGTGCCGCCGCGCGGGCCGCCGCCCAGCAGGATGGCGGCAAGATCATAGAGGCTGGCAACGCCCGACCGGTTCTGCGTGCCGTTGACGAAGTTGCCGATGGCATTCTGCACCGGGGACATCGACGCGATCGGCTCGTTCTCCGGATCGGCGGAAAACCCGCCGCCGGCATCAAGCAGCGTCCAGCCGGCCTGGATCAGCTGGGCGACGTTCTGGATCACCGCCGACAGCGTCTGGCCGTTGGCCGAACGCTGATAGGAAATCCCGGCCAGCGCCACGGCCAGCAGGCGCTGGGCGGGCGACGCGCCGGTCATCGACGCGACGCTGGTGGCATCGAGCGGCGTGGTCGCCAGCGGATCGACACTCAGCAGATAGGATTGCGCCTTGGCCTGGGCCGCGCGGATCAGCGCGTCGGTCAGGCGCGCAGGCGCCTGCGCCGATGTCTCGCCCAGCGCCACCTGGGCCGCGGCCTCGCTGATCGGCGACAGGGTCAGGCTGATGTCCGCCGTTCCGGTGACCAGCAGCGCCCGCATGATGGTTGTCAGCTGCTCGGTCCGGCCCAGCACCGGATCGGCATAGCGGCCGTTGGGCACGAAATTGCCGACCACCAGGACCGGCGCATTCGCCGGCACCGTCAGGACGAATTGCCCCTGGCTCTTGGTGACGTAGACCGAGATCGGCTGGGCGGTGACTTGGCCGTCGTTGATCAGATAGGCGGCGACGACGGACTCGACGACCGGCGCCGGGCCGGCGACGAAGGTGCCGGCAATCTGGATTGCCTGGGCCGGTAGCGCGACAAGAAGCGCCAGCGCGACTCCGCACCAGACCGACAAACGGCTCATGACCCTCTCCCCCGACGGACGGTCGATATTTGGTCGTCCGCCGGCCGGGAGAGTCAAGAAAGGTCGACGGCAATGAAAAGGAATTACTTCCTTTCAATCCGTAATTACCCGACCATTACATCACAGCGTCCGCGTCACCCCGCCGTCGACATCGATCAGCGCGCCCTGGGCGTAACCCGCCTTCGACGAGGCCAGGAAAGTGATGACGTCGGCGATCTCGGCCGGCGTGCCGAAGCGGCTGATGCCCATCGCCCGGGCCATGCCCTCGGCCGCCGCCGCCTCGTCGAGCTTGTGTTCGGCGGCGTAAGCGCGGATGCGCGTCTGCAGCCGGGCGGTGGCGATCGAGCCGGGATTGACCGCGCAGACCCGCACGCCGTCGGCGACGCCGCGATCGGCCATCGACTTGGTGAAGTTCATCAGCGCGGCGTTGACCGAGCCGCCGATGGTGAATTCGGCCCCCGGCGTGCGGCCGCCGACGCCGATGACGAACAGGAGCGTGCCCTGCGCGGCGACAAGGTCGGGCCAGGCCGCCCGCGTCAGGCGGACATGGCCGTGGAATTTCAGCGCGAAACCATCGGTCCAGTCCGCCTCGCTCAAGGCGAAGAAATCGCCGCGCTTGGTCGCCCCGGCATTGCCGACCACGAGATCGATGCGGCCGTAATGCGCGATGGCCGCATCGCGGAAGGCCTGCGGCGCGTCCGGCTCGCGCAGGTCGGCCTGATGCAGGAACGCTTGCCCGCCCGCCGCCTTGACCGCGGCCGCGACGTCCTCCAGCGCGGCCCTGTCGCGCGCCGCCAGCGCCAGCCTGACGCCCTCGGCCGCCAGGCTTTCGGCGATCGCCCGCCCGATCCCCCGGCTGGCCCCGGTAACCAGCGCCACCTTGCCCTGCAATCCCAGATCCATGACCCCAAGTCCTCACAGAAAGATGTGAGGCGGCAGATTAAGCCTTATCCACCGATCGGCAAGCCGATCCCACTTTGCCGTCAGGGAACGATGCGGCGCCGAAACCAGTCTGCAAGCTGGGCTTCCGAGACAGCGCCAGCGGCCACGGCCTGCATCACCGCCACCGCCTCCGCCTCCGCCTTGTCGAACTGCACCCGGATTCCATTATCGGCCAGAAACAAGCGCGCGGCCACCCAGGCAGTGCGCTTGTTGCCATCCACGAAGCCGTGATTGCGTGCCAAGCCGAACGCATAGGCTGCGGCAAGAGCGAAAGCATCGGGTTCGCCATGTGAGACAAGGTTTCGAGGCCGCGCCAGGGCAGACTCTATCGCCCCTCTGTCGCGTATTCCGTCAGGCCCGCCATGTTCGGCCATCTGCCGATCGTGAACAGCGAAGATCAGCGGCTCGCTGACCCAGCGCCAGTCCTTCACTTGGCCAAGGCTCGAAGGATATCCCGATCCTCGTGCATGATCTCCTCGGCCAGTTTCATCTGCCGTTCGAAATCCGGATTGTAAGGGGTGAGGCGGTAACTGCCATCGGGTGCCTCGGTCAGGTAGACCGTGTCGCCCTTCTGGACCTTGAGGCGCGCCATCGCTTCCTTGGTCAGTATAAAGCCCGCCGATGCACCGACGGTCGTAACCTTGAATGAGAGCATGGATGAAACTCCATCTATATAATGCTCATTATATAGATGCCACCGTCCTTCTCAAGCGTGGCGCCAGCGCTGCAACGCCGCCGCGACCAGGCCGGGGCGTTCCAGCGGGGTGACGTGGCCGGCACCGGGGATGATTTCCAGCGTGGCGCCGGGGATGGCCTCGGCCATTTCGCGGGCCAGTTCCGGCGTGGTCAGCCGGTCGGCCTCACCCACCAGGACCGACGCCGGGCAGCCGATGCCGCCCAACAGGCCGCGGCGGTCGGGCCGGCGTGATATCGCCGCCTGGTGCAGCGCGAAGGTGTCGACACCGACGGCCGTCCCCATCGCCACCACCCGGGCCTGCACCGCCGGATCGGCCTGGGGATGCAAGAGGAACGTGGCGAGCTTGGGCAGCATCGCGCTGAAACCGCCATCGCGCGCCCTGGCCACGCCTTCGCGGCGCTGCTGGGCCTGTGCCTCGGTATCGGCGCGGGCCGAGGTGTCGACCAGCGCCAGCGCGGCGATGCGCTCCGGCGCCCGCGCCATCATCGCCAGCGCGACATAGCCGCCCATCGAAAGGCCGGCGAGCGCAAAACGTTCGGGCAGCCCGGCCAGCAGAGCCGCCGCGATGTTCTCGATGTCATCGAGCGCGGGGATATCCGGCACCAGCGTATTGCCGTCCAGCAGATCGGCGACATCGGACCAGACCGCGGGCGTGCACAAGAGCCCGGGCAACAGGACCAGCGGCGTCATCAGCGCCCACCGGCCGCGGCGGCCTTCGGCGCCTCGGCCTCGCCGGCCATCGCGCGTTCGACGAGGGCATGCAGGGTGCCGGTCGACGGATCATGCCGGCGCGGCTCGATGTCCAGCGCGACCCTTGCCGGCGCCGCCAGCACAACGATCCGGTCGGCCATCTCGATGGCGTCGTCGATGCGGTGGGTGATGAACAGGCAGGTCTTGCCGAGCTGGCGGATCAGCTGGCTGAAATCGCGGCGCAGCGCGCGCGAAGTGACCTCGTCGAGCTGCGAGAAGCTTTCGTCGAGCAGGATGATCGCGGGGTCGACGGCCAGCGCCCGGGCCAGCGACACGCGCTGGCGCATGCCGCCCGAGAGTTCGTGCGGATACTTGTTGCCGGCATCGGCGAGCTTGACCCGGGCCAGCCACTCCTCGGCCCGCCGGCGGCGTTCGGCAGCGGAAACGCCGAGGATCTGCATGCCGATCTCGACATTCTCGCGCGCCCGCCGCCAGGGCAGCAGGCGGTCGGTCTGGAACGAGACGCCGATGCGGCCGCGCAGCGCCTGGAACTGGGCATAGGGGTCGAGGCCGGCGACGCGCACCTCGCCCTCGTCCGGCTTCAGGTTGCCCATGATCATGCTGAACGCGGTGCTCTTGCCCGCGCCGGTCTTGCCGACCATCGCGACGATCTCGCCGCGCCGCACGGCAAGCGACAGGTCCTGCACCGCCTGGTGGTCGCCGAAACGATGGCTGACCCGGTCGAGGACGATTTCTTCCATGCTGCCGCCCTCCCTCAGCGTGCCTGGGCTTCGGCGCGGTAGCGCAAGAGATGCGCCTCGACCGCGGCGACCAGCGCCTGCATGACGATGTTGAAAACCACGAGGAATACGGTCCAGGCCAGCACCGTCGCCATCTCGAACGACCCTTGCGCCAGGCCCATCTTGGCGCCGATGCCGACCGCCGAGCCGATCAGCTCGGCGAAGATCACCATGCGGGTGGCATAGCCGATGATCGACTTGGTGGTCATCAGCACGTAGGGCACCACATGCGGCAGGATCAGCAGGCGGAACATCTGCCAGCGCGACGGCCGGAAAGTGCCCAGCGCCTCCGACCATTCCTTCGGCAGCGCCCGGATGCCGTCATGCACGTTCAAGGCATAGAACGGCAGCAGGATCACGGTGAGGATGAAGAAGATCCGGGCTTCCGGATCCTTGAACCAGAAAACCGCGATCAGCATCCAGGACAGGGCCGGGATACCGGAATCGATGACGACGAGCGAGCGCAGATAGGGCCGGATCGGCATGAACATGCCCATCAGGCAGCCGATCGCCGTGCCGACCAGGATCGAGAAGCCCGCGGCGACGAACAGCCGCGCGATGGTGATGAGGATCTGGGTCCAGTCCTCGGTCAGCAGCACCCACAACGCCTTCAGGATCGCCGCCGGTGCCGGCATGATATAGGCGGGCACGTACCAGCTGGCCACCTGGATCACCGCGACCAGCGCCGCGACGACGATGCCCAGCGCGATCATGTCGCGCCGGGCCGGCGACATCGTCACCCGCGTCTTCGGCAAACCCGTGAGGCTGTCGCTTGCGGCTGCCTGGCTCATGCCCGCCCCCTTTGTCGCTTAGATGAAGAAACCGTCGTCGAGCGGCTTGTTCAATACCTGGTTCTTGGTCAGGTAATCGGCCGCCGACTTGACCGTCTTGCGCGAGGTCGAATCGGTCATCGAGCCCGGGCGGAAGACGAGCCTGCCCGAAGTGAACGCCTTCTTCAGCACGGCCGGTTCGAGCTTCATCTTGGGCGCGGCGAGGTTCACCGCCTCGTCCAGGTTGGCCATGACGCCGTTGATGCAGTCGGTCATCGAGGCGGCGATCTTCTGGCCGACGCCCGGGTATTTCTCGGCCACCTCCTTGCGCAGGGCAAAGCCGAAATAAGGCATCGCGAACCCGGCGTTCTTCAGGAAGTCTTCGCCGAGATTGTAGATCGAGCGCAGCTTGGGTTCCTTGGATTCGCCAACCGAGATGTTGGGCTCCCAGCTCTGGCCCGCATCGATCGCGCCGCCCATCACCATGGTGACGGCCGCCGCGGGGCTTTCGACGTTCTGGACCTTGACGTCCTTCTCCAGCTCGATCTTGTGGAAGTCGCGGGCGGCGAGCTTCATGATGCGATAGGCGCCCGAGGACAGCGTCGCGCCGAGCGTCTTGCCCTTCAGGTCGGGCAGCGAGGCCGGGCCGCCTTCCAGCGCCACCACACGCAGGATGTCGTAGTTGTTGATGGTGCAGACCAGCTTGAGCGGCACGCCGGCGAGATAGCGCTGGGCAAAGGTGTCCCACGAGCCGATGCCGAGGTCGAAGGTGCCGGCGGTCAGGTCGTTGTAGTAGTTGGAGACCGACGAGTAGGAATTGACCACGTCGATGTTGACGCCGCGCTTCAGGTCGTAGCGCTTGGCCGCCATCCATTCGTTCAGCACGACATTGTAGCCGGTCGCGAAGGTCACGTAGCGCACGCGCGGCACATCCTGGCCGCGCAGCACGGCGGGCGCGCCGATCCCGGCGGCGCCGATCGCGGCCGAGGTCCCGGCCAGGAAGCGGCGGCGATTGGTGTGAAGCGTCATCATGTCCTCCCCAAGGGCAATGCGTTCTTCGTTCTGTTGCTAAACTAGACCATTGCCGAAGGCCACGCAAGGTTGGAAACCCAGCGATATCGTTTATGCCGGGCAACCGGCAGATTTCCTAGGCTTCACCAAGGATGATTGTTATCGGCCAGATCATTGGCAACGAATCACGCTTGCCAAACTGAACCGCTCACGCCAAACTCGTCAGCGGTCTAGTTAAGAAACCGATTGCGGGAGGGAATGATGACCGCGACCGCCCAGCGCGCCGGCACGGCGCCGGATCTGCCGATTGCCTCGGCCAACATCCCGCTGTATTCGCCCGACGGCACGCCCCCACCCGATGCGCCGGACTGGATCTGGCAGGTCGACCATCCCTATCTGCATGGCCTGTTCGCGCCGACGTCGCGCGAATACGGCGCCGAGGATCTCGAGGTCGAGGGCGAGCTGCCGGCCGATCTCTACGGCGCCTACGTGATGAACGGCCCGTCGCAGCGCTTCACGCCGGTCAACCGCTATCACTACTATGACGGCGACGCGATGCTGCGCGCGATCTACTTCCGCGACGGCCGCGCCTCGTTCCGCCAGCGCTGGATCCGCAACGAAGCCTTCGTGGTCGAGGACATCGCCGGCAAGAACATCTGGCCGGGCCTGGCCGGCCCCTACAATTTCCAGCTGCCCGGCTCGCCGATCAAGGACAACTCCAACACCGACGTCATCCAGTACGCCGGCAAGCTGCTGTCGCTGTTCTACATGACCGGCAAGCCCTACGACATCGACCCGCTGACGCTGGAGACCCGCGGCAAGGAGCAGTTCGGCGGCAAGCTGCGCTACGACCTGTCGGCCCATTCCAAGATCGATCCGCGCACCGGCGAACTGTTCTTCTTCACCTACGGCAACCAGCCGCCCTACATGCGCTATGGCGTCGCCAACCCGCAGGGCGAGCTGATCCACGACGTGCCGGTGCCGCTGCCGGGGCCGCGCTCGCCGCACGACATGGGGCTGACGCCGAACTACGTCATTCTGCACGACCTGCCATTCTTTCACGACGTCGACCTGCTGGCCCAGCACAAGCGGCGCGTCGTGCGTTTCCACCGCGACATCCCCGCCCGCTTCGGCGTGTTGCCGCGCTATGGCCAACCCGACGAGATCAAGTGGTTCGAGGCCGAGCCCTGCTACATCCTGCACATCGTCAATTGCTGGGAGGAAGGCGACTGGGTCCACCAGGTCGGCTGCCGCCAGCCTGATCCGGACTATGTGCGCGATGCCAAGGATGGTCCGCTCGCCTCGATGCTGGCCCAGCGCCGCCGCCTGCACCAGCTGCACCAATGGTCGTTCAACCTGAAGACCGGTGAGGTGCGCGAGCGGATGATCGACGACCTCAACACCGAATTCCCCATGGTCAACCCGCTCTATCTCGGCTTGAAGTCGAAACTGTCCTTCAACCAGCTGATCCCCCTGGCCGAGGCTGGCACGACGGTCGGCCAGTGCCAGACCTTCGATGCGCTGATCCGCTACGATACCGAGACCGGTGCGCGCCAGCGCTGGGACTACGGCCCCGGCGTCTACGGCAACGAGGCCCCGGTGGCCCCGCGCCGGGGCAAGACGCCCCAGGACGACGAGGGCGACGCCTATGTCGTGACCTTCACGACCGACACCAACGACTGGTCGTCGCAATGCCTGGTCTTCGAGGCCGCCGACATCTCGCGCGGGCCGATCGCCCGGGTCCGCATTCCGCACCGCATCTCCGCCGGCTTCCACTCGACCTGGGCGCCCGGCGAGACGATCTTCGAATAAAGGGGGGCAGGCAGATGCCGGCACCGGTCTACATCCTCGGCGGCCACCAGACCGATTTCAGCGACAACTGGGCGCGCCAGGGCAAGGATATCTACGCGGCCTTCCGCGACGCCGTGCTCGGCGGGCTGGAAGCGACCGGCCTTGAGCCGGCCGAGGTCGATACCGGCCATGTCGGCAATTTCGTCGGCGACCTGTTCAACGGCCAGGGCCAGCTGGGCGGGTTCTTCGCGATGATCGACCCGGCCTGGGTCGGTTTGCCGGCGGGCCGGCACGAGGCCGCCTGCGCGTCGGGTTCCATCGCGATCCTTGCCGCCGCCGCCGAGATCGAGGCCGGGCGCTACGACCTCGCCTGCGTCGCCGGCATCGAGCAGATGCGCAACGTGCCCGGCGACACCGCCGCCGCCCATCTGGGGGCCGCTGCCTGGATCGGCCATGAATGCGAGGGCGTGCGTTATCCCTGGCCGCATCTGTTCAACCGGCTGGGCGAGGAATACGACCGCCGCTACGGCCTGAAATACGAACACCTGATGGGCATCGCCGAAATCAACTTCACGAACGCCAAGCGCAATCCCAATGCCCAGACCCGCAACTGGCGCTTCACCGGGCTGAGCTTCACGGCGGACGACGAGGCCAACCCGCCGATCGACGGCCGGTTGCGCAAGCAGGATTGCGGCCAGGTGACCGACGGCGCCGCGGTGATCTTCCTGGCCTCCGAAGCCAAAGCGCGCGAGCATGCCGCCCGCCACGGCCTGAAGCTCAGCGATATCCCGCGCCTGCAGGGCTGGGGCCATACCACGGCGCCGATCGGCTATCAGGAAAAGCTCGCCGCCGCGGGCAACAGCCCCTATGTCATGCCGCATCTGCGCAAGGCGATCCTCGATGCGCAACGCCGCGCCGGCACCGACGCGATCGACGGCATCGAGACGCATGACTGCTTCACCACCACCGAATACATGGCGATCGACCATTTCGGCCTGACCGAACCGGGGCAGAGCTGGCAGGCCATCGAGGACGGCACCATCGCCATGGGCGGAAGCTGCCCGATCAACCCGTCGGGCGGTCTGATCGGCCTGGGCCACCCGGTGGGGGCCACCGGCGTGCGCATGGTGCTCGACTGCCACAACCAGGTCACCGGCCGGGCCGGGGCAATGCAGGTCGAAGGCGCCCGCCGCTTCCAGACCCTCAACGTCGGCGGCAGCGCCACGACCGTGGTATCCTTCGTCGTCGGCAACGGATAAAGCGGGCAGGACATGGCCGGGGCGCTGGACGGAATCACGGTTCTCGACTTCGGCCATTTCATCGCCGGCCCGCAATGCGGCGCCCTGCTCGGCGATTTCGGTGCCGCGGTGATCCGCATCGAGCGGCCCGAGGGCGGCAATGACCGCGACGTCGGGCCGATCTCGGCCGATCCCGCCACGCCCGGCGGCACGCTCTACCTGCAGGTCAACCGCAACAAGCGCTCGCTGGCGCTGGATCCGTTCAAGCCGGCGGCGCGCCCCGTCATCGACCGGCTGATCGCCCAGGCCGACGTGGTGATCGCCAATTTCCCGCCGAAGACCCTGGCCGACATGGGCCTCGCCTACGACCGCATCTCGGGCATCAACCCGCGCATCGTCCTGTGCACCTGCGCGGCCTACGGCCATGACGGCGCCTTTCGCGGCAAGCCCGGTTTCGACGGCATCGGCCAGGCGATGTCGGGCGCGATGCACATGACGGCAGATGACGGCCGGCCGCGCCGCGCCTTCCCGATGTATGTCGACCACGCCACCGCCGCGCTCTCGGCTTTCGGCGTCATGGCCGCCTTGCGCGCCCGCGAGGCGACCGGGCGCGGCCAGCAGGTCGAGGCCGCCCTGCTCGGCACCGCGCTGTCGATGACGATGAGCAGCCTGGCCGAGGAAGCGGCCCTGGCGCTCGACCGCCGGGGCACCGGCAATCTCGGCCAGACGGCGGGTCCGGCCGACGTCTATCGCACGGCCGACGGCTGGGTGCTGCTGCAGGTCGTCGGGGCCAGCATGTTCCGGCGCTGCGCGCGCCTCGTCGGCCACCCCGAATGGATCGAGGATCCGCGCCTGCAGGACGACCTGTCGCGCGGCGAGCATGGCGCCGAACTGTCGGCGGGCGTCGGCGCCTGGTGCGCCGGGCAGACCACCGAAGCCTGCCTCGACGCTTTCGCCCGGGCGGGGTTGCCGGCGGCCCCGGTGCTGTCCTTCCGCCAGGCCTTGAACGATCCCGACATCGCCGCGCAGGGCTACTGGCAATGGCGTGACGTGCCGGGGGTCAACCGGCCGGTGCCGATCATGGCGCCGCCGGTGCGGCTGTCCGACACGCCCGGCCGCTTAGAGCGCCTGGCGCCGGCGCTGGGCGCCGATACCGACGCGGTTCTGCGCGGCCTCGGGCTTGACGATGCCGACCTTGCCGCCCTAAAGCAGGCCGAGGTCATCTGAACGCGAGGATCGGCATGGACGGGGTGCAGGCTGACGGCGACGAAGCACCCGTTGACGATGTCATCCGCGCTTCCTCGGTCACCCGCGCCCTGAACCTGATCGGCGATGTCTGGACCGTACTGCTGCTCAAGGAAGCCTTCCTCGGCAGCCACCGTTTCCAGGAATTCCAGGAACGCCTGGGGATTCCCCGCCAGACGCTGATGCTGCGCCTGGCCGAGCTGACCACCCAGCAGATCCTCTACAAGAAACCGGCCCAGCATCGGACCCTGGTGTTCGAGTACCATCTCACACCGAAAGGCCTCGATCTCTACCCGTTCATCCTGGCGGTGTGGTGCTGGCACCGGAAGTGGAACCCGGAACAATCCTTCCTGCCGGCGCAATTGCGCCACCGGCCCTGTGGCCATCAGTTGGACCCGCGCCTGTCCTGCCGGGCCTGCGGCGACACCGTGACGCTCGACGACATCACCGTCGAGGATGGCGGCGCCTTCGATCCCAGGCCTCCGGCCCGGCTGTCGCGCCAGAACGATGCCGCGCTGCAGAAGGCGGTGGCGGAAAGCGACCCGCTGCCGGTCGCCACCTCACTGATCGGCGACCGCTGGTCGAACCTCGTCCTGTTCGCGATCTATCTGGGGGTGAGGAATTTCTTCGCCCTGCAGAAGGAGCTCAAGATCTCGTCGAACATCCTGTCGTCGCGGCTGAAGAAGCTGACGACGCTCGGGCTGATCGACCTCGATGCCTCATCGGGCAAGCGCAAGCTCGAATACCGGCTGACCGACCAGGGCCGCGACGTCTATCCGATGATCCAGACGCTGATCACCTGGGGCGACCGCTGGCTCGCCGGCCCCGACGGCCCGCCGCAGCTGGTGCGCCACCAACCCTGCGGCAGCCTGCTCGACGCCCGCTACGTCTGCTCGGCCTGCGGCGGCGTCATCCGCGCCTGGGACGTCGCTGCCGGCTAGACTAAGGCTTGAGCTGGCTGCGGACGAGCTTGGCCAGCGCGTTGCGCGGCAGCGCTTCCATCACCACCAGCTTCTCCGGCCATTTGAACCGGGCCAGGCCCTTCTCCTCGAGGAAGGCGCAGAGCTCGTCGAGGGTGACGGCCTCGCCCGGCCTGGGCACGACGAAGGCGCAGACCCGCTCGCCCAGCCGCTCGTCCGGGAAGGAGGCCACCGCCGCCTCGCGCATCTTCGGGTGCGCTGACAGCAGCGCATCGAGCTCGGCCGGCGCGATCTTCATGCCGCCGCGCACGATCAGGTCCTTCGAGCGGCCGACGAAACGGATATGGGCCTCGTCCTCGGTGATCTCGAACAGGTCGCCGGTGCGGAAGAAACCGTCGTCGTCGAAGCCCAAGCGCTCGAAACCGCCCTGGCGATAATAACCGGGCAGCAGCGAGGGGCCGGCGATGCGCATCTCGGCGGTGCGGCCCGGGGTGGTGACACGCTCGCCGGTTTCGGCATCGACCAGGCGGATGGCACCGCCGTTGACGGTCTCGCCATGCCCCGGCCAGCTGTCGTCGCCGACGCGCGGGAACAGGCGGGCACGGGTTTCCGGATCCGGGATCATGTCGGCATCGGCGCAGAGCAGGATGCCTTCGTTCGAGCCGAAGAAATTGATGACGGGAATCCGGAAGCGTTCCTCGAAGCGCCGCATCATCCAGGGATCGGGCGGGGCCGACCCGGTGCCGAGCACGCGCAGCCGGCCGAGCCGCCCGCCATCGCCGCCCTTCTGCAGGATGGCGGTCAGCAGCGCGGGCGCGGCGATGGTGTAGTGCACGCCCTCGTCCCGGATCTGGCCGAGATAGACATCGATATCGAACGGGTGGTGCAGCACCAAGGTGCCGCCGGTGCCGAGCCAGGGGGTGAACAGCCCGCCGATCGAGGCGGCGTTGATCACCGGGAACGGCACCAGGATGACGTCGCCGGCCTCCAGCCGGGCGGCACGCGGCAGGCCGCGGCCCGACGACATCCAGTTGTTGTGGGTCTTGGGCACGCCCTTCGGCCGGCCTTCGGTGCCGGAGGTCCAGCAGATCGTGACGATATCGTCAGGCCCGGGCCGCGGCGCGCCGTCCAGCAGCGACAGGTCGGCCTCCGCCTGGTCGAGGCCGATCGCGGCGGCCGGCACGTCGGGGCCGAACACCAGCACCCGGCCGGCGAACGGCACATGGTCGAGGAACAGTTTGGCGAAGCGCGCCGTGGTGCAGAACGCCTTCGGCGCCAGGGTCTCGACGATCTGGCCGAGCTCGCCATGGCGGTATTGCACCGGCACCGGGCTGACCACCACGCCGATCCGTGCGGCGGCGAGATAGAGCGCGATCAGCTCGTGGATGTTGGGCATCTGCACGAGCATGACGTCGTCGCGCCCGAGGCCCTGGCCCAGCAGCAGCGCGGCCAGCCGGTCGACCAGGGCCGACAGCGCGGCATAGTCGAAGCGCCGCGGTTCGCCATGGGCGAAGCCGGCCCGGTTCGGCGCATCGGCCAAGGCCAGCCGCCCGGGATTGGCGGCGGCATTGGCGGCGAAGACATCGTGCAGGGTCTGGTCGCGCCACAGGCCCTGGGCGCGGTAGGCCGCGACCGTGGCGGCGTCGAACGGTACCATCAGCCCAGCAGCGCCCGGGCCTGGCGCCGGGCCGCGGCGTATTCGGTGGCGAGCCGCTCGACCAGCACGGCGGTCGGCACCACGGCATCGATCGAGCCGACGCCCTGCCCGGCCGACCAGATGCCCTTCCACGGCTTGACCTCGGCCCCTTCGAGGCCGGTGAAATTCATCTTGGCCTGGCGCGAGACGATATCGGCGATATCGAGCCCCTGCGCCTCGATCGACGGCTTCATCATGCTGGCATTGGCACCGGTGAAGGCCTTGGTGACGACGAGGTCGTCGGCCGCGCAACGGATCAGCATGTCGCGGTAGCCTTCCTCGGCCAGGCTTTCATCAGTGGCGATGAACTTGGTGCCGATATAGGCGAAATCGGCGCCCATGACCTGGGCCGCGAGGATCGCGCGGCCCGTCGAGATGCCGCCGGCCAGCGCGATCATGCCGTCGAAGAAGGCCCGCACTTCCTCGACGAAGACGTAGTTGCAGAGATGGCCGGTATGGCCGCCGGCCCCGGCCGCGACCAGTACCAGCCCGTCGACGCCGGTCGCCGCGGCCTTGCGCGCGTAGCCGATCGAATTGACGTCGGCAAAGACCAGGCCCCCATAGGAATGCACGACCTCGACCACCGGGGCCGGGCTGCCCAGCGCGGTGATGACCACCGGCGGCTTGTAGCGCGCCACGAGATCGAGGTCTTTCGGCAGCCGCGCGTTGGTGCGGTGGGTGACGAGGTTCAGCGCCCAGGGCGCGGTCAGCGGATTGCCGCCCTCGGCATAATCGGGGTCGAGCGCCGCGGTCACCTGCCGCAGCCAGACCTCAAGCTCCTCGGCCGTGCGCACGTTCGGCGCGGGAAACGACCCCACCACCCCGGCCTTGCACGACGCGATCAGCAGATCGGGACCTGACACCAGGAACATCGGGGCGGCGAACACCGGCAGACGCAACCGCGCGAGCCGCCCACGAAGATCATGCAAAGCCGACATCTCAACCCCTGTACGTTCCTCCACGAACCGGGGCTAATTTATTGTATAACTGGACCGTTCGCCAGCCCCTTATCTCACACCCTGCAATTTCCTTCGAAACATCCACCGGGCAATTGGCGACAATTAGACCAGTCAGGGATCAGTGGGAGCCGGCGCAGCGGCGGACCTCGATGATCGGATGATCGATGTCGAACTCGCGCGGCAGCAGCGCCTTGTAGTCGTCCGGCTCCATCGGCCGGTGGGCGACGACCGACAGGACCAGCGTATGGACACCGGGTCCGACCGACCAGAGATGCAGGTCGGTGACCCGGGTATCGCCATCGGCCTCGATCGCCCGGCGAACGGCATCGCGCATCTCGGCCGGTGCCTCATGGTCCAGAAGCGTCTCGGCCGAACTGCGGATCAAGCCCCACGCCCAGCGCGCGACCATCACGGCCCCGACCAGCGCCATCGCCGGATCGAGCCAGGTGGCACCGGTCGCCCAGGCGCCGGCCAGCGCGGCGATCGCCAGCACCGACGTCGCCGCGTCGGCGACGACATGCATGTAGGCGGCGCGCAGGTTGTGATCGTGATGGTGATCGTGGTGGTGGTGGTCGTCGCCGTCATGGTGGTGGTGATGGCCGTGGTCGTGGCGCAGCAGCACCGCGCTGGCCAGGTTGACCGCAAGGCCGATGGCGGCAACCACCATCGCCTCGCCATAGGCGATGCCGATCGGGTGATTGATCCGGCCGACCGCTTCCCAGGCCATGGCCGCGGCGGTGCAGGCCAGCAGGATCGCGCTGCCGAAGGCGGCCAGCGCATTGACCTTGCCGGTGCCGAAGGAAAACCGCCGGTTGCGGGCATGGCGGCGGGCGAAACGATAGGCGAACAGGGCAATGCCCAGCGCGGCGGCGTGCGAGGCCATGTGCAGGCCGTCGGCGAACAGCGCCAGCGAGCCGAACAGCTGGCCGGCGACCAGTTCGGCGACCATCGTCGCCGCGGTAACCGCGGTGACGATCAGCACCCCGCGCTCGGCCGGGCGGGCGTGATCCTGACCGAAAGCGTGGTCGTGGGTCCAGCGATCGCGCGAGGCTTCATGCATGGAACGGGCTCCTGAAAACGCCGCGG
>JAEYTW010000023.1 GCA_023433835.1 Pseudomonadota bacterium
CCCCCCCCACGCCCGCCCGCCCCCATCACCCCCCCCCCCCCGGGAACCGCGGTCGCGTTCAGGACGACGGCGCCGTCACATCTTCCAGCACATCGACGGATCGTAGCCTTTGCCGGCCTTGATGACCTTCATCGGGGATTCGTTGATGAGCATCGAGCCGTCCCGGGCGGCGGCGCCCTGCAGGATCAGATCGATCATCGTGCCGGCGTCGCGACCCTGGCCGTCGGCGTCATAGCTCCATTCGCGATCGAGGATGCCGTCCTCGATCGCCTTGCAGGCGACGCTGTCGCCGCCGCCGGTCGCATAGACCAGGACGGCGTCGGCCTTGCCGGCATCCTTGACCGCATTGCCCGCGCCCATCGTGTGGACGTCCCAGTGGCCGAAGATCGCGCACAGGTCGGGATGCTGCTGCAGCACGGTGGCGGTGATCTGCCGGGCCTTCTCCGGCTCCCAGTCGGACGCCTGGTTGGAGACGACCTGGATCTCCTTGTGCTGCTTGAACACCTTGAAGGCGGCGTCGTTCATCATCACGCTGTCGGCCGCGGTGAGCTGGCCGGGGATGATGGCGACCTTGCCCGACTTGCCGCTGCCGGCGCCGCATTCCTTGACGATGTCCTCGGCGATCTCGGTGCCGATGCGCGTCCAGTTGGCGCCGACGAAGGCGGTCGAGGGCTGGCTGGATTGCAGGTTGATCTGCAGGACCTTGATGCCGGCGGCCTCAGCCTGCTTGATCTGGCGCGCCAGCAGCTGGACGGTCGGATTGTGGACGACGAGCACGTCCGGCTTGTCGCTGATGGCCTTGGCCACCAGTTCCGCCATGGCGCCGGTGTTGAAGGCGGCGTCGCGGATGTCGAACGAGTAGCCGTGCAGGGCCGCGTGCTCCTTCATGCGGCGCGCCCAGCCCTCGGTCAGCGAGATGCCCATCGCGATCGGCACGAAGATCACCTTCTTGCCCGCGATGTTGGAATCGGCCCGTGCGCCGGCGGCCGTGCCGATGAGGACGCAGGCGCCCACCGCTACCGCAGCCATCGTCCGAACCATGCTTCCCAAGCTGTAGACCATGCTTTCCTCCCTGGTTTCTACGGCATCGTCAGAGATCGCCTGCCACGTCGGTCTCGGCGTCTCTGGGATTGAGGTAATTGTCGGTGATGATCGCCGTCAGCAGGACCAGCCCCTTGAGCATGTCCTGTGCCTGCGTGGTGAAATCCATCAGCGTCATGCCGTTGCGCAGGACGGCGATCAACGCGACGCCGACGATGACGTTGCGCAATCTGCCGCGCCCGCCGCGCAGCGGAATGCCGCCCAGCACGACGACGAGGATGACGTCGAAGAGCAGCGTCCCGTTGGTCACGGTGCGGAAATCGACGGCGCCGCTGGCCGCCGCCATGATCAGCCCGGCGACGAGGGCGGTGAGGCCGGCAAACACATAGACGACGATAATCGTCCTGCGCACGGGCAGTCCGGTCAGCCGCGCCGACTGGAAATTGTCGCCCATCGCGTAGATGACGCGGCCGGCCGAGGATCGATTGAGCAGCAGCCAGGTTGCCACCAGTGTCGCCGCCATCAGCACGACCGGCATCGACAGTCCGGGCGCTATCGCCCCGGCCAGAAACGCCACGGCCGGGTTCGACTTGGGCAGCAGAAGCAGGAACTCGCCGCGCAGGATGGCGAAGCGCAGCAGGCCGACCAGGAACATCGAGAAGGCAAGCGTCGCCAGCATCGCCGGTATCTCGGCATACGCGATCAGCCAGGCGTTGAGGAAACCGATGAGCACCATGGCGCAGACCGCGACCAGCAGCGCCACCGGCGCTGCCGCGCCGTTGCCGATCAGCATGCCGAAGATGGTGGCGCCGGCGATCATCTGGGCGATCAGCGAGAGGTCCAGTCCACGCGAAATGACGACAACCGCCATGCCGCAGCTGAGGATGGCCAGCGAGGCGGTGTTTGACAGGATGACCCGCAGATTGCCCAGCGTGGCGAACCCGTCGATCGTCAGCGAAAAGACGATCACCAGGGCGAGCGCCGCCAGCGCGACCACGCGCTCCAGCATGTTCTTTCTGCTGGTGCCTGCTCGGCCGCTCAGCCTCATTTACCCCTCCCCCCGGGCTTGTCGGCTGATTATATTCACTCACCAGATAATTAATCAACGTCTTGCAGTAAGTTCCTCGCTTTCAACCGGTCTTCAATCGGCGTGGGCGTTGCCGGACGCGGCCCGGTTCAAGTCGGCAGGGGGAGCTTTCTTCCGGCAGACCGCCAGGAACCCAGCGGCCATGAACGTCGACATGCGCTCCTTGACCGCGGCGTAGTCGTCGGACCGGCAGATGCCGCCCGACAGTTTGTCGATGCGCCCCGTACGCGCCAGCGTCAGCATCAGCGCGCCGGTGACGAAATGATAGCCCCAGAAGATGTCCTCGTCGGCGCAGTCGGGCAGCGCCTTCCTGAGCAGGCCGATCAGGCGGAGCACGACCGGATCGAAATGCTGATCCATCATCTGCGCGCCCCATTCGGCGGTGTTGGCGACCTGCGATGCCAGCGCGCCGTAGTTCCGCCAGCCCTCGCCGCCCTCGATGTAGAGATCGAGATCGGTGTCGAGGAACGCCCGCAGCGCACCCTCGACGGTGGGCCTGCCGCCGGAGGCTTCTTCATATTGCTCGAGTTGGCGCATGCGCCGTTCGCTCGTCACGACAGCGCGGCGTGCGAAGACGGCATCGAACAGCGCTTTCTTGTCCGCGAAATAGTAGTTGATCAACGTATGATGCACGCCGACATGCATGGCGACGTCCTTGAGCGTGACGCCATAGAGGCCGTGCTTGGAGAACAGGAACTCGGCGGCATCGACGATCTGCCTGATCGTCTCCTCGCGTTGTTCTGCCTTGGTCGAAGGCTTGCGTCGGGAGGTCTTCGATTTGGTCAAGTCGTGCACCTTTCTGAAGGCCGGGGAACGAGCAGCAGCCGCAAAAAAATAAGGGCGGCACCCGTAGGCGCCGCCCTGCCCGTCTTCGCGCCGCCAGTGTTCAGTGCGCCAGGATCTGGCTCAGGAACAGCTTGGTGCGTTCGTTCTGCGGGTTGTGGAAGAAGGTCTCGGGATCGTTCTGCTCGATGATCTGGCCGCGGTCCATGAAGATCACGCGATGGGCGACCGAGCGGGCAAAGCCCATCTCGTGGGTCACGCACAGCATGGTCATGCCGCCGTCCTCGGCCAGACCGATCATGACGTCGAGCACTTCCTTGACCATTTCCGGATCCAGCGCCGAGGTCGGCTCGTCGAACAGCATGATCTTGGGGTTCATGCACAGCGAGCGGGCGATCGCCACGCGCTGCTGCTGACCGCCCGACAACTGGCCCGGGTACTTGTTCGCCTGTTCGGGGATGCGCACCCGCTTCAGGTACTTCATGGCGATTTCCTCGGCCTCGGCGCGCGGCATCTTGCGCACCCAGATCGGGCCGAGGCAGCAATTCTCCAGCACCGTCAGATGCGGGAACAGGTTGAAATGCTGGAACACCATGCCGACTTCGCGGCGGATCTGCTCGATGTTCTTGACGTCGTCGGTCAGTTCGATGCCGTCGACCTTGATCGAGCCTGCCTGATGCTCCTCCAGCCGGTTGATGCAGCGGATCAAGGTCGACTTGCCTGAGCCCGACGGCCCGCAGACGACGATGCGCTCACCCTTCGACACCGAGAGCTCGATATCGCGCAACACGTGGAATTCGCCGTACCACTTGTTGACCTTGTTCATCGTGATGATCGGTTGCGACATGCTTTGAGCCTCAGCGACGTTTATGGCCGACATCCAGCACCCGTTCGATCTTGATGCTGATGCGCGAGATGGAGAAGCAGAACACGAAGTAGATCAGGCCCGCGACGACGAAGCCGTCGAAGAAGAACGAACGCCACTGCGGCTCGTTGAACGCGATCTTCGACGTGTTGAGCAGGTCGTAGAGCGCGATGATGGTGACGAGCGACGTGTCCTTCAGCGTCGAGATGAAGTTGTTGACGATCGACGGGATCGAGATCTTGAGGGCCTGGGGCAGCACGACCAGCGACATCTTGCGCCAATAGCCGAGGCCCAGCGCGTCGGCCGCCTCGTACTGACCCTTCGGCACCGCCTGCAGCCCGCCGCGGATCGCCTCGGCCGTGTAGGCCGCGGTGAACAGGATGATGCCGACCTGGGCGCGCAGGACCTTGTCGATGGTGATGTTCTCCGGCAGGAACAGCGGGAACATGACCGAGGCCATGAACAGCACCGAGATCAGCGGCACGCCGCGGATCAGCTCGATATAGGCGACGCACAAGGCCTTGATCGCCGGCATGTGCGAGCGCCGGCCCAGCGCCAGCACGATGCCGAGCGGGAACGCGAAGATGATGCCGGCGAAGGCCAGCAGCAGGGTCAGCGGCAGGCCGCCCCACTTCGAGGTTTCGACGTATTTGAGACCGAGCCCGCCATACATCAGCCACAGCACGATCGCGAGCATCGCGATCCAGCCGTAGATCAGCTTGCGGCCCCAGAAGCGCTGGATGGCCGAGATGCCCACCATCCCGACGAACAGGAAGATGACCAGTGCCCCGCGCCATTGCTGGTCGTAGTCGAAGGGCCCGAACAGGATGAAGCGGTAGCGATCCTCGATCGCCAGCCAGCAGGCCCCCTTGCCCAGCATGTCCTGGCAGGTCTGCGGCGTGCCGGTCCAGACCGCATTGAACACGGTGTAGGACAGGGCCCCCCAGATCACCTTGAAGGCCAGGAAGGCCGCGACGATCGTGACGATCGTGCTGACCCAGCCGGAAAACAGGTTGTGCCGGGCCCAGCCGACCGCACCGCTCTCCGAGGAGGGCGGCCGGCGTGCAGGAATCAGATCGGCGTCTGCAGCAGCGGTCATCTCAGCGCTCCACCAACGCGATGTGCTTGTTGTACCAGTTCATGAACAGCGAGATCGCCAGCGAGATCGCGAGATACACGCCCATGATGATGGCGATGCACTCGACGGCCTGGCCGGTCTGGTTCAGCGCCGTATTACCGGCCGAGACCAGGTCGGGATAGCCGATCGCCACGGCCAGCGACGAGTTCTTGGTCAGGTTCAGGTACTGGCTGGTCAGCGGCGGGACGATGACGCGCAGCGACTGGGGGAAGACCACCAGCCGCGTCACCAGCATCGGCCTGAGGCCGAGCGCGCGGGCCGCCTCCGTCTGGCCGTGCGAGACCGCCTGGATGCCGGAGCGCACGACCTCGGCGATGAAGGCGCCGGTATAGGTCGACAGGCCGACCAGCATCGCCGCGAACTCGGGCGACAGCACGCTGCCGCCGGCGAAGTTGAAACCCTTCAGCTCAGGCAGCGACAGGGCCATCGGCGCGCCGGAAACCAGCCAGGCCAGCACCGGCAGGCCGATGACGAAACCGATGGCGGGCAGCAGCAGCGGCGCGGCCTTGCCGGTCTCGTCCTGGCGGCGCTTGGCCCAGCGAGCATACCCCCAGGTCAGCACGATGCCGACGACGAACAGGATCCCCATCCAGCTGTGCACCGGCTCGGTCTCGATCGACGGGTAGTAGACGCCGCGGCCGGTGAGGAACACGCCGGGCATCATCTGCACCGCCTGGCGGGGGCCGGGCATCGCGATGATCAGGCCGTACCAGATGATCAGCTGCAGCAGCAGCGGCACGTTGCGCAGGCCTTCGACGTAGACCGTCGCGATGCGGGCGACCAGCCAGTTCGGCGACAGCCGGCCCAGGCCGACGATGATGCCGATGATGGTGGCCAGCACGATGCCGATCACCGCCACCTTGATGGTGTTGAGGAAGCCCACGAGGATCGCGCGGCCATAGGAATCGGCCGGCGAGTATTCGATGATGTGCTCGGAAATGCCGAACCCGGCCTCGCGGCCGAGAAAGCTCCAGCCCGTGGCGATGTTGCGTGTCGCCATGTTGTGCATGGTGTTCGACACGAGATACCAGCCCAGCAGGATCACCGCACTGAGGGCGACGATCTGAAACGCTATGGCGCGGGCGTTGCGGTCGCGATACCACGGCACGGTCGGTTTGACCGTGAGGCTCGCGCTGTCGTGGCTTGCAGCCATTGCCCTTGCCTCCCTGTTCTTGTTGAAACGAGGTCTTCAGAGACAGCGCATCGGGGCTTCACCCGTCCCAGGCGGGCCAAGCCCCGCTATTTTAACGGAACGGCATGTCGGTCATCGATCCCCCAATCACCCCAGACGTCCGCCGGCAACCCTTAATCCCCGGGCCATCGGCCATCTCGCAACAATATTATAGGGGGGCGGGCCGTCAAGGATTCCGTCCCCCGGCCCGGCGCGCCGTCGCGGCAGCGCCCCCTGAAATAGAGAACGGCGCGCCAGGGTTGCCCCCGACGCGCCGTCCATGACTTCATGCGGCGCGATCAGCCGATCAACGGAACGGCATCGCGTACATCAGGCCGCCGTCGGTCCACAGCGCGTTCAGGCCGCGGTCCAGCTTCAGCGAGGTCTTGGCGCCGACATTGCGCTCGAAGATCTCGCCATAGTTGCCGACCGCCTTGACCGCCTTGTAGAGCCAGTCTTCCGACAGGCCGAGGTTCTTGCCCATGCCCGGGGTGGTGCCCAGCATGCGCTTGATCTCGGGGTCGGCGGAATTCTTCATCTGGTCGACGTTCGCCTGGGTGATGCCCTTCTCCTCGGCCGCGATCAGGCCGTAGGTGGTCCACTTGACGATGTTGAACCATTCGAAGTCGCCCTGGCGGACCGACGGGCCCAGCGGCTCCTTGGAGATGATCTCCGGCAGGATCACGTAGTCGGCGGCGTTGCCGGCACGCGCGGCGCGGGTCGAGGCGAGGCCCGAGGCGTCGGTGGTGTAGGCATCGCAGCGGCCTTCGAAGAAGGCTTTCTCGATGTCGGTCAGTTCCTGGATGACGACCGGCTTGAAGTCGATCTTCTGCGAACGGAAATAGTCGGCGAGGTTCAGCTCGGTCGTGGTGCCGGGCTGCACGCAGACGGTGGCGCCGTTCAGCTCGCGCGCGCTCTTGACGCCGAGCTTCTTGGCGACCATGAAGCCCTGGCCGTCGTAATAGGTGACGCCGGCAAAGGCCAGGCCCAGCGCGGTGTCGCGGGTCAGGGTCCAGGTGGTGTTGCGCGACAGGATGTCGATTTCACCCGACTGCAGGGCCGAGAAGCGCTGCTGGGCATTGGTCGGAACGAACTTGATCTTTTCGGCATCGCCGAGCGCCGCGGCGGCAACCGCCTTGCAGACGTCGACGTCGAGGCCGGTGAACTTGCCCTGCGCGTCGGGCTGGGCAAAGCCGACGAGGCCGGTGTTGACGCCGCAGTTGACGACGCCGCGGCTCTTGATCGCATCGAGCGTCGGGCCGGCATGCGCCGAGCCGGCGGCGGCGATCAGGGCCGTCGCGGCCGCAGCCGCCAGAAGACGAAGTTTCATTTCTAGGTACCTTCCCTGTCCAGACGAGGGCGGGAAGACGTTACGGCCGGAGTTGCTGTCCGCAAGCCCCCGCCGGGTCGCACCCCCTGCCCCCAACGTGCGTGACCGTAACATAATTCGCGGCCACGGCAAGATTGATCGGGAGGCTAGCAGTACGGAAGACCAAATGCCCCTGACTCTGGTGTATCCAGGCCTAATGCATTTAGGCTTTGCCGGCCAATTGGATTCCGTCTCTGCAGCTTTCGGGGAATACGATGCACGACGATACCCGCGTGATTCATCTCGGCCGCAATCCTGAAGCCCAGGGCGGCGCCGTCAACCCGCCGGTCTATCACGCCTCGACCATCCTGTTCCCCACCGTCGCCGCCCTGCAGGATGCGCCGCGCCGCATCGCCCGCGACGAGCAGGCGACGCTCTACGGCCGCCGCGGCACGCCCTCGACCTTCGCCTTCGAGAATGCGGTGGCCGAGCTCGAGGGCGGTCATCGCGCGCTGACCTATCCGTCGGGCCTGGCCGCGGTGGCCGCAGCCCTGCTCGCCGTCACCCGGGCCGGCGACCATGTACTGATGACCGACAGTGCCTATTCGCCGTCGCGCCATGTCTGCGACGCCGTCCTCGCCCGCAACGGCGTCGAGACCACCTATTACGACCCGTTGATCGGGGCCGGCATCGCCGACCTGTTCCGCCCGAACACGCGCGTGGTCTATCTCGAGGCGCCGGGCTCGCTGACCTTCGAGATGCAGGACGTGCCGGCGATCGCGGGCGCGGCAAAGGCGCGCGGCATCCGCGTGCTGATGGACAACACCTGGGCGACGCCGCTCTACTTCAAGCCGTTCGAGCATGGCGTCGACATCTCGATCCATGCCGCCACCAAGTACATCGTCGGCCATTCGGACGCGATGCTGGGCGTGGTCGTGGCCAACCGGGATGCCTGGCCCGAACTGCGCGACATGACCCGCTCGCTCGGCCAGTGCGCCGGGCCCGACGACGTCTATCTCGCCCAGCGCGGCCTGCGCACGATGGCGACCAGGCTGCGCCAGCACCAGCGGACCGGCATCGAGCTGGCCGAATGGCTGAAGGGCCAGCCGGCCGTCGCCCGCGTGCTGCACCCCGCTTTGCCCGACGATCCCGGCCACGCGATCTGGCGGCGCGACTTCCGCGGTGCCTCGGGCCTGTTCTCGATCATCCTCCATCCCTGCAGCCCCGCCCAGCTCGCCGCGATGGCCGATCACCTGGACCTGTTCGGCATGGGGTATTCCTGGGGCGGCTATGAAAGCCTGTTCCTGCCGTCCTGGCCGGCGCGCGAGCGCAGCGCGGTCCCCTGGGCGGCCGAAGGCCAGCTGGTTCGCATCCATGCCGGGCTCGAATCACCGGAAGACCTCAAGGCCGATCTCGCCGCCGGCTTTGGCCGGCTGCTTGCCGCGGGCTGACCGGCATGCGCGTCGAACGCTACCTGCGCGTCGGCTATCACCGCTGGCGCCGGCATCTGATGTTCCTGGCCTGCGCGCTGGTCATCGGCCTGGTTTCGGCGGTCTTCGCCGTGGTGGCCGACCGCGCCGGCGCGTGGTTCGAGAACACGACGCGGGCCTGGCCCTGGGCGCCGCTGATCCTGACGCCCGCCGGCTTCTTCATCCTGTCCTGGGTCGGGCGCACCGTCTTCGCCGGCACTCAAGGGTCAGGGATTCCGCAGGCGATGGCCGCGCGCATGCTGACCCGGCCGGAGGAGCGGCGGCGCATGCTGTCGCTGCGCCACGCGGTCGGCAAGTTCGTCCTGACCATCGTCGGGGTCGGCTGCGGCGCCGCGATCGGGCGCGAGGGGCCGACCGTGCAGATCGGCGCCTCGATCGTGCTGCAGGCCAGCCGCATCTTCGAGCTGGAACGCCAGCGCGGCCTGATCCTGGCGGGCTCGGCCGCCGGGATCGCCGCGGCGTTCAATGCACCGCTGGCCGGCGTGGTCTTCGCCATCGAGGAGATGGGGCGGAATTACGAGCAGAAGATCAACGGCCTGCTGCTCGGTGCCGTGCTCATCGCCGGCATGGTGGCCGAGGCCCTGCTGGGCTCCGAATCCTACTTCGGCCATACCAGCGAGACCGTGGCCTGGCGGGATTGGCCGGCCGTGGCGATCCTCGGCATCGGCGGCGGGCTGATGGGCGGCCTGTTCTCGCGCCTCCTGCTCGATCTGCCGCCGCTCGTCGGCCGCCTGCGCGGCGGGCTGTTCGCCCGACGGCCCGAACTCTTCGCCGCCGGTTGCGGACTGGCGCTGGCGATCCTCGGCGTGTTCGTCACCGAGGGGGCCTTCGGTACCGGCTACGAGGTCACACGCGGCCTGCTGCAGGGCGTGCCGGCCCCTGAGAATTACGGCATCGTCAAGATGGTCGCCTCGCTCCTGTCGAGCCTTGCCGGCATCGCCGGCGGCATCTTCGCCCCGTCACTGGCGGTCGGGGCCGGCTTCGGCGCCGCGCTCGCCGATTTCATGCCGTCGACGTCGCTGGCGGTGCTCGCCCTGCTCGGGATGGTCGGCTATTTCACCGGGGTGGTGCAGGCGCCGCTCACCGCGTCGATCATCGTGCTGGAGATGACCGGCGGTCACGCGATGATCATGCCGATCATCGCCACCGCCCTGATCGCCCGCGCGGCTTCGGGCGTGATCTGCCCGAAGCCGCTCTATCACACGCTGGCCGAAAGGATGGTCGAGGCGATCAGGCACAAGCCTTAGCGGCCGACGAACACCACCGGCTTCTTGGCGACGAAGGCTTCCGTGGCGGCGCGGAAATCCTCGGTACGGCCGCAGGCGGCGATCGCCTGCCGCTCATGTTCCATCTGGGTTTCCAGGGTCGATTCCAGGCTGGTGGCGACGAGGCGCTTGGCCGCGCCCAACGCCACGGTCGGGCCCGCGGCGAGCCGGGCGGCGTAATCGCGGGCGGCGGCGGCGAAGCCTTCCGCCGGGAAGATCTGGTTGACCAGCCCCACGTCACGCGCTTCCTCGGCGGTCAGCGGCCGGTTCAGCGCCATCAGTTCATAGGCGCGCTTCGGCCCGACCAGACGCGGCAGGTAGTAGGAGGACGAGCCGTCGGGCGAGACCCCGATCGCCGTATAGGCCACGGTAAACTTGGCCGTATCGGCGGCGATGGTCAGGTCGCAGGCAATGGCCAGGCTGAACCCCGCGCCCGCTGCGGCGCCGTTGACGCCGGCAATCACCGGCTTCGGCATCCGGGCCATCGTCGCGATGGCGGCGTGCAACCGGGCGGTCAAGAGCTTCAGGAAAGCGGCGGGGTGTCCGGCCGGCTCGCTATGGGCACGCATCTGGCGGATATCGCCGCCGGCGCAAAAGGCCGCGCCGTTGCCGGTGATCAGCACCGCGCGCACGGCGCTGTCCTCGTCGCACCGGATCACGGCATCGAGCAGGCCGTCGGCGAGGTCGAGGTCAAGGGCATTATAGGCCGCCGGCCGGTTCAGGGTGATGATGCCGACGCCGTCGGCGCGGTCGAGCGTGACGACCTGGTCGCTGGCCATGGTTTCCTCCGCGGATGATTTGGCGAGAGTCTATCTGACCGGCCAGTCAGCGGAAGTTGATAGTTGTTATGGATGCGATGCAGGCCGTCTATGCGGCCTTGGCGGCGCAATCGCGGCAGCGGCCGACCATTTCGATGGTGCGGCGGGCGATGGTGAAGCCTGCGGCGGCCGCGGCGCGCGACAGCGCATTGTCGGCGGCGGTATCGTGCAGCTCGGCCGCCCGGCCGCATTCCTCGCAGATCATGATCCCCGGGGCGAAGGCATGGCCCGGATCGGGGCAGCCGATATAGGCGTTCAGCGAGGCGATGCGGTGGACCAGCCCGTTTTCCTGCAGGAAATCGAGGGCACGATAGACGGTGGGCGGCCCGGCGGGACGCTCGGGCCCGCCCAACTGGGCCAGGATGTCATAGGCCCCGACCGGCCGATGGCTGGTCCAGACCAGTTCCAGCACGCGCCGGCGCAGGTCGGTCAGCCGGGCGCCACGCGCCGCGCAGATCGCCGCCGCCCGGTCCATCGCCGAGGCCGCGCAATGGCCGTGGTCATGCTCCTGCGCCGGAAACGGTGCCGCCACCGCTGCCTTCGATCCTGCCTTCGCGCCCATTTGACACACCTCCACGCCGCCCGCCAAGGTGGCGGAACGCGGGATGATACAGTATTACAGCATGCTATTGCCACTGGCGGAACGACGGAGGCGGTCCAATGTCCTTGTCCAACCTGCAGGCGGCCATTCTCGCCGCCATCGTCATCGTCCTGCTGGTCGTCATGGGCTGGACGATCCGCGAAAAGAGCAAGACCGGCGAGAGCATGCTGCCCGAATTCATCCAGAGAGCGATGACCACGCGATGACCGAACCGCTGCCCACGATCCAGTACGATGCGCAAGGCCTCGTCCCCGCCATCGCCCAGCAGCACGATACCGGCGAGGTGCTGATGATGGCCTGGATGAATGCCGAGGCGGTGGCCGAGACGCTGGCGACCGGGCGGGTCTGCTACTGGTCGCGGTCACGGCAGGCGCTGTGGCGCAAGGGTGAGACGTCGGGCCAGACCCAGCGGCTGGTCGATTTTCGCGTCGATTGCGACGGCGACACGCTGCTGCTTCTGGTCGACCAGGACGGCGTGGCCTGCCATACCGGCCGGCGCAGTTGCTTCTACACCGCCATCCGCGGCGGCGAGCCGGTCGAGATCGCCCGGCCGCTGAAATCGCATGACGAGCTCTATGGCCAGCGCTGACGCCCTGCCCGTGCTGATCCCGGCGGCTGCGATGCTGGCCGGCGGCGGGCTGGCCCTGCGCTGGAATCCGGGCGGCGCCACACGATCGGGCATCCAGCATTTCACCGCCGGCGTCGTCATCGCCGCCGTCGCGGCCGAGCTGGTGCCTTCGCTGCATCTCGGGCAGTCGACGCTGGCGATGGCGATCGGCTTCCTGCTCGGCGTCGCCGCGATGCTCGCGGTGAAGAAATTCGCCGGCGCGGAAGGCGGGGAAGAGGGTGCCGCCGGCCCGGTCGGCCCGTTCGCCGTCACCATCGGCATCGACCTCGCGGTCGACGGCCTGCTGTGCGGCGTCACCCTGGCCGCGTCATCGGGCGGCGGCGAGGTGGTGGTGGGCGCGCTGGCGCTCGAAGTCCTGTTCCTCGGTGTCGCCACGGTGGTGTCGCTGCGCAACCGCGGCATGGCGCCGGCCCGGCTGGTCGGCCTGCTGGCCGGGCTGGCGGCGCTGATCCCGATCGGCGGCTTCGCCGGCTACGCGCTGTTCGGCGCGGCCCCTGGCTGGCTGCAGATCGCCGTGCTGGCCTTTGCCACCGCCGCCCTGCTCTACCTCGTGTTCGAGGAACTGCTGAGCGAGGCACATGAGGGCGAGGCCGACACGTCGGTCACCACGGCGATGCTGTTCCTCGGTTTCCTGATCGTCCTGGTGATCAAGGCGACGCTGGACTGACCTCAGGATTTGCGGCGCAACCGCCCGACGATGCCGGTCGGGAAGAAATAGACCGACAGGATGAACAGCATGCCGAGCCAGAGCAGCCAGCGGTCGGGGTGCAGCAATTGCGGCAGCAGCGGAATGCCCTCGGTCGCGGCGGAGGCCGCCCCCATCAGCTTCTGCAGGTAATTCTGCGCCAGGATGAACAGGGTCGCGCCGATCACCGCGCCATACAGCGTGCCCATGCCGCCGATCACCACCATCAGCAGGATATCGAGCATGATCTCGAGCGACAGCGTCACCGCCGGGCCGGTATAGCGCAGCCACAGGGCGTTCAGGCAGCCGGCCAATACCGCGACGGCGGCGGCGAGGCAATTGGCCGACGTGCGATAATAGACCGTGCGATAGCCCAGCGCCTCGGCCCGGAAGTCGTTCTCACGGATCGCCTGCAGCACCCGGCCGAACGGCGAGTTGACCACCCGCAGCATCATCAGGAACAGGGCGACCGCGCAGGCGAAGACCAGGTAATAGGTGATGACCCGGCCCGAGATGTCGAGGCCCAGCACCGGGTCCTCGAACAGCCGGAAGCCGGGGCGCAAGCTTTCCGGCACGCGGAAGGTACGGCCATCCTCACCGCCGGTGAATTCCGACAGCTGCGAGGCCAGGATGGCGAAGGCCGAGGCCACCGCCAGCGTGATCATCGCATAGAAGATCGCGCGGACGCGCAGCGAGAACAGGCCGATGGCGAAGGCCAGCACCACGCCGACGACCAGCGCCACGACCACCCCCAGCAGGATCGCGCCCCAGCCGCCGCCGAGCGCGAACAGCGAGAGGCCGACGCCGTAGGCGCCGATGCCGTAGAACATCGTATGCGCGAACGACACGATGCCGGTATAGCCGAGCAGCAGGTCGTAGGAGGCGACCAGCACGATGAAGACGCAGATCTTGGCCGCGGTATTGATCGCCTGGGCGCCGGGGAAGGCGAACGGCGCAATCGCCAGCCCGGCGAAGACGACGATCAGCAGCGCCGACAGCGCGCGGCTCTTGGGCAGATCGTCCGACAGCAGACTCTTCAGCATCGGCAGGCCCTTCAGCGCTTGGCCACGGGATAGAGGCCCATCGGCCGCCACATCAGCACCAGCACCATCAGCAGGATGTTGGAGCCGAGCGCGACCTTGGGGGCCAGGAAGGCGGTGTAGTTGGCGGTCAGCGCGACCAGCAGCGCGCCGAGGAAGCAGCCGCCGACCGAGCCCAGGCCGCCGATGATGATGACGATGAACACCATGATCATCACCTCGCCGCCGATATTGGCCGTCAACGTCTCGCGATAGAACGCCCACATCACCCCGCCTAGCCCGGCCAGGGCGGAGCCCGCGACGAACACGCCGACGAACAGCCGGCGGATGCGATAGCCCAGCGCCTCGACCATCTCGCCGTTCTCGACGCCGGCACGGATCAGCAGGCCGATCCTGGTGCGGTTGAGCACCAGGAACATGGCACCGAAGACCACGAGGCCGATGCAGACGGCGACCAGCCGGTATTTCTCGATCGCAATGTCGCCGAAGGTCAGCGCGCCGCGGAAGGCGGTGGGCAGCGGCATCGCCACCTGCTGGGCGCCCCAGATCACGTGGATCATCTGCTCGGCGACGATCAGCCCGCCCATGGTGATCAGGATCTGCTTCAGATGCTGGCCGTAGACCGGCATGATCAGCACGCGTTCGAAGGCATAGCCCAGCGCGCCTGAACCGGCCATCGCGACAGTGATGGCGAGGAACAGGCCGGCCAGATTGAGCCCCAGCGAGTCCGCGGCAAACCAGGGCGCCAGCGGCACCACCACGATCAGCGCCAGATAGGCCCCGATCGAGATGAAGGCCCCGTGGCCGAAATTGAGCACGTCCATCAGGCCGAAGACGAGGGTGAGGCCCGAGGCGATGATGAAGATCATCATGCCCATGGCCAGCCCCGCGACCGTCAGCGTCGCCCAGGTCGAGGACGAGCCGATCAGCGGCGCGGCCAGGACCATCAGGGCCGGCACCAGCAGCGCCGGCAGGTAGTCGAGCTTGACGCGCGGCAGGCCCGTATCGTCAGCGGCTGCGGTCATGGCCTGTTCCCCCTATTGATGCGCATCGAGCGACAGGCCGAGCAGGCGGGTCTGCGCCGCCGGGTCGGCGGCCAGTGCCGCCATGCGGTCGCGATGCACGATCCGCCCGTCGTCCATCACCACCACGCCGTCGCCCAGCATGCTGGCGAAGCGGAAATTCTGCTCGACCAGCAGGATGGTGGTGTCGGCGCGCTTCAGATCCTGGAAGGCGCGGATCATGTTCTCGATGATCGCCGGGGCGATGCCCTTGGTCGGCTCGTCGATCAGGATCAGCCGGCGCGGCTCGATCACCGCGCGGGCGATCGACAGCATCTGCTTCTGGCCGCCCGACAGATGGCCGGCGGCCAGCGACCAGAATTTCCTCAGCGCGGGAAAGAACGAGAAGATCCAGTCGAGCCGCGCCTGGTCCGGCGCCCCGTTGCGCGCCGCCAGGATCATGTTCTCGCGCACCGTCAGGTCGGCGAAGATCCCCATGGCTTCCGGCACGTAGGCGATGCCGCCTTGCGCGATGTCGGGCGTATCCCGGCCGCCGATCTCCTGGCCGTCGAACACGACGCGGCCCTGGCTCGGCTTCCACAGCCCCATGATGGTGCGCAAGGTCGTGGTCTTGCCCGCGCCGTTGCGGCCGAGCAGCACGGTCAGTTCGCCCCTGGGCACCTCGAAGTCGACGCCCTGCAGGATATGGTACTGGCCGATATGGGTGTGCACGCCCTCCAGGCGCAGGATCGGTTCAGCCCCCATCTGCTCAGCCATGGGCCGGCACCCCGAGATAGGCTTCCTGCACGATCGGCGAGGCGATCACCGCGGCGGGCTCGCCGTCGGCGACCAGCGTGCCGTTGTGCAGGACGATGATGCGATCCGCCAGGCTGCGCACTACGTCCATCTTGTGTTCGACCAGCAGGATGGTCTTGTCGCCGCGCGCCTTCAGCCGCTGCACGAGGTCGAGGATGACCGGCACCTCGTCGACGCTCATCCCCGCGGTCGGTTCGTCGAACATGAACACCTCGGGTTCCAGCGCCATCATGATGCCGACCTCGAGCTTGCGCTTGTCGCCGTGGCTGAGCGAGGCGGCGACCGCGTTGCGCCGGTCATGCAGCGCCACTTCGGCGAGATAGTGGTCGGCCTTCTCGATCAGGTCGCGGTGCCGGCTCCACAGCGACCACAGATCGGCGCCGGTACGCGCGCGGCTCTGTACCGCCAGGCGCACGTTCTCGTGCACGGTCAGGTTGGGGAACAGGTTGGTCAGCTGGAAGGCGCGGCCCATGCCGCGCTTCGTGCGCTCGGCCGCGGGCTTGTCGGTAACGTCGTCACCATAGAGGAAGACCTGGCCGGCGCTGGCCTTCAGCTGGCCCGAGATCAGGTTGAAATAGGTGGTCTTGCCCGCCCCGTTGGGCCCGACGATCGCGGTCAGCGTGCCGGCGGCGAAGGCGCAGCTCACGGCATTGACCGCGACATGGCCGCCGAAGCGGATGGTCAGATCGCGGGTCGCCAGCACCGGATGCTGGCCGGCCTGCGGCATGTCGCCTGCGCCCAAGCGGGCCTCCCCTGGAAAAGCCGTCAAAGCCGATCGCGGCCCGGCCGGCCACCGGGCCGCGGCCCGGCGGCGGGCGGGGGGGGGGGGCGCGGGGGGGGGGGCG
>JAEYTW010000060.1 GCA_023433835.1 Pseudomonadota bacterium
CGTCAGATGTGTATCAGAGACACCCTTGCGGCCGAGCGTGGTCGGCAGCGCCTGCTGCAGCCAGGTGCGGCCGGCCAGGGCGGTGCGGCGATGGTCGCGGGCGAGCAGGGCGAGGGCCTCGGCCAGACGGGCGAGGTCGCCCTGCAGGTATTCGACGGCCACGCGCACTTGCAGCACCAGGCCCGTGTCCATCGCATCCTGGCTGGTCGCGCCCCAATGGACGTAGCGCGCGGCGTCCGGATCGGCGGCCTTCACCCGCGCGGTCAACGCCTTGACCATCGGGATCGCCGGGTTGCCGGCCGCCGCCGCCTCGCGGCCCAGCGCGTCGATATCGAAGCGGCGGGCGTCGCAGGCGGCCTGGATGATGGCCACGGCGCGGTCGGGAATGAGCCCCAGCCGCGCCTCGGCGCGGGCCAAGGCCGCCTCGAAATCGAGCATGCCCTGCAGCCGGGCGAGATCGGCGAAGGCGGCATCGACGGCGCCGACGCCGAACAGCGGATCGAGCAGGCGGTCCATCGTCATGCCGCCTGCCGGCCCTGGCGCATGCCGATATAGCGGTCGAGCGCGGCATGGTCCCGGGCCAGATCGGCCGAGGCCGCGCGATGCACCACCCGCCCGCGCTCCAGCACCAGGGCCCGGGCGGTCAGCTCGAGCGCCACATGGGCATGCTGCTCGACCAGGATCAGCGCGAGGCCCTCGGCCTCGACCATGCGGCGGATCGCGGCGGCCAGTTCCTCGACGATGACCGGCGCCAGGCCTTCCAGCGGCTCGTCGAGCAGCATCAGGACCGGGTTCAGCATCAGCGCGCGGCCGATCGCCAGCATCTGCTGCTCGCCGCCCGAGAGCTGGTTGCCGAGATTGGCGCGGCGCTCCTGCAGCCGCGGGAACAGGGCCCAGACGCGTCCGAGATCCCAGGGGCCGGGACGGGCGGCGACGGTCAGGTTCTCCTCGACGGTCAGCGAGGCGAAGATATCGCGCTCCTGCGGCACCCAGCCGAGCCCCGTGGCGGGCCGGCGATGGGCCGGCAGCGCCTCGATATTGCGGCCGCGCAACCTGATCGTGCCCGACCTGCGCTGAGTCTGACCCATCAGCGTGGCGATCAGCGTCGACTTGCCGACGCCGTTGCGGCCGAGCAGGGCCAGCGCCTCGCCCTCGGCCATGGTGAAGGCGACGTCTTCCAGCACCAGGGCCTCGCCGTAACCGGCATTGAGGCCCGAGACGTCCAGCAGCGGTTCAGCCATGACCGGCACTCCCGAGATAGACCAGCCGCACCTGCGCATCGTCGGCGATCTCGGCCGGCGTACCCTCGGTCAGCACCGCGCCGGCAACCAGCACGGTGATGCGTTCGGCGAAGCGGAAGACGAGTTCCATGTCGTGCTCGATGAACAGGATCGAGAGATCGCGCGGCAGCCGGGCGATGACCTCGAACAGCTCGGCCGATTCCCGCGCCGGCACCCCGGCCGCCGGCTCGTCGAGCAGCAGCACGCGCGGGTCGCAGGCCAGCGCCAGGGCGATCTCGAGCAGGCGCTGCTTGCCGTAGGGCAGCGATCGCGTCTCGTGCAGCGCGTCGGCGCCGAGGCCGATCCGCTCCAGCAGGTCGTAGGCTTCGTCAATCGCCTCGCGCTGGCCCGACAGGGTCTTCAGCCAGCGCCGGCTGGCGCGGCGCTGCTCCAGCCGGGCCAGCGTCACCGCCTCGAGCGGGGTGAGGGCGGGGAACAGCGTGTTGATCTGGAAGGTCCGGACCAGGCCGCGCTTGACCCGCGCATCGGGGCCCAGGCCGGTGATGTCTTCCTCGCCCAGGCGGATGCGGCCGGCATTGGGCTGCAGCAGGCCGGTCAGCAGGTTGATGAAGGTGGTCTTGCCGGCACCGTTCGGCCCGATCAGCGCCTGGCGGGCGCCCAGCGGCAGCACGAAGTCGACATTCTGGGTGACGGCCAGCGCGCCGAAGTTGCGGCACAGGCCCGATGTCTGCAGGGCCGCGGTCATCGTCATGCCCTCCGCCACCTGACCAGCAAGGTCTTGGCACCGCCGAGCAGGCCGTTGCGCGCGAACAGCACGACCAGCACCAGCATCAGCCCGAGCCAGAAGAACCAGTAGGTCTGGTCGATGCCGGACAGGATCTGGCGGGCGATCAGGAACACCGCCGCGCCGATGAAACCGCCATAGAGCAGCCCGGCCCCGCCCAGCACCAGCATGATCAGCACCTCGGCCGAACGCTGGAAGCCCAGGACCTCGACCGAGACGAATTCGGTGGTCTGGGCGAGCAGGCCGCCACTGATGCCGGCGAAGACCGCGGCGATGGTATAGATCAGCGCCGAATGGCGGCGGATCGAGCCGCCGATCGCCGGCACGCGCCGGCCGTTCTCGCGCATGCCCTTCAGCGCCAGCCCGAACGGCGAATTATAGAGGCGGCGGGCGACCAGGAAGCAGGCGAAGACGACGGCGAGGGTGTAGACGAACGCGGTGCGGCCGTAGAGGTCGAAGGCGAAGAGGCCGAGGATCGGCGCCATCGAAATACCCTGCAGCCCGTCGTCGCCGCCGGTGATGCCATGCGCCTTCTGCGCCACCTCGTGCAGCAGCAGCGCCACGCCCATCGTCACCATCAGCAGCGCGATGCCCTTCAGCCGCACGACGATGAACGAGGTGGCGAAGCCGACGATGCCGGCAACGATCCCGGCGGCCACGAGGCCGGTCAGCGGTTCGCGCCAGCCATGGGCCGAAAGCAGGCCGGCGGTATAGGCGCCAAGGCCGAAGAAGGCGGCATGGCCCAGGCTGACGATGCCGCCGAGACCGAGGATGAGGTCGAGCGACAGGGCGAACAGCCCGGCGATCAGGATCTGGGCGGCCAGCACCAGGCTGTGCGGGAAGACGACGAGGGCCGAGGCGGCGACGAGCCAGAACACCGCCTCGGGCCAGCGCCAACGGGCCTGGCCGGCGATGAAGGCGTGGGCGGCGGCGCGGCGGTCCGCGGTATCGGCGAGCGGGCGATCGGTGGTTGCGGTCATCGTCATTTCCGTCACCGGCGCCCGAACAGGCCGAGCGGCCGCCACAGCAGCAGCGAGACCATGATGACATAGATGATGAAGGCCCCGGTATCGGGCAGATAGTACTTGCCGGCGACGTCGCAGACGCCCAGCACGATCGCCGCGATCAGCGACCCCTTGATCGAGCCGAGCCCGCCGACGGCGACGACGATCAGGAAATAGACCATGTACTTGATCGGGAACGAGGGATCGAGGCCGATCAGGTTGACGCCGAGCGCGCCGCCGAGGCCGGCGAGCCCCGAGCCCAGCATGAAGGTGATCGAGAAGACGCGGTCGACATTGATGCCGAGGCCGGTGGCCATGCGGGGGTTGTCGACGGCGGCGCGGATCATAGCGCCGAAGCGGGTGCGCTCCAGCCCGACGATCAGGGCCAGGGTGACGACGGCACCCATCGCGATCAGGAACAGGCGGTAGACGCCCCAGTCGAACGGCCCGATGGCCACCGTGCCCGTCAGGTAGGACGGCACCCGGATCGGCGCCTGGCTCGGCCCCCAGACATAGGTGGCGCCGGCCACCGCCATGAAGACGACGCCGATGGTGAGCAGCACCTGGTCGAGTTCGCCGGCGCGATAGAGCCGGCGATAGAGCGTGCGTTCGAGGACCAGGCTGGCCAGCCCGACCAGCACGAAGGCAGCGGGCAGCGTGGCGAAGAACGGCCAGCCTGCCTTCGCCATCAGCGTGGCGGTGACATAGCCGCCCAGCATGGCGAAGGCGCCATGCGCCAGATTGGCGAAGCCCATCAGGCCCATCGTCACCGACAGCCCGACGGCGATCAGGAACAGCAGCATCCCGTAGGCGACGCCGTTGAACAATATGTTGGCCAGGCTGAGCATCATGGCGTCCCCCTTTCTCGTGACCACAGAAGCCATCGTCATCCCGGCGAAGGCCGGGATCCAGGGAAAGCGCGGTGCAGCTTGCGACACCCTTGCCCTGGATGCCCGCTTTCGCGGGAATGACGAAACGTCAGAGAAGTCAGACGTCGAAGAACACCGTCTCCCTGTCGCCCTGCATGACGATGTCCCAGCGATATTCGCCGTTGGCGCCGGGCTGGGCCAGCAGCGTCGCCCGCCGCCCCTCGTCGTCGACCAGGCCGAGGATCGGATCGGCGGCGTTCGCCGCGGTCTCGTCGGCGAAGTAGATGCGGGTGTAGAGATGCTTGAGGAGGCCGCGCATGAACAGGGCGACGACGATATGCGGCGCCTGCAGCGTGTTGCCGGGGCCCGGCACCGGGCCCGGCTTGACGGTGGCGAAGCGGAAGACGCCGTCGTTGTCGGTGCGGCTGCGGCCATAGCCGTGGAAGGTCTGGTCGACCGCCTTGTCCGCGCGGGTATCTTCCGGATGGTCGTAGCGCCCGGCGGCATTGGCCTGCCACAGCTCGATCATCGCGTCGGGCACGACCTCGCCGTTGCCGTCGATCACCCGGCCGGTGATGACGATCTGCCGGCCCGCGGTCGCTGCCGTCGCCATCTCGGTATGGTTCAGCCAGGTCAGGCCGATATGGAAATAGGGCCCGACGGTCGACGAGGCGGTCGGGATCAGTTGCTCGGTCATCCTCACTTCTCCATGGGCGTGGCTTCACGGCCGCGCAGCACGATGTCCCAGCGATAGCCCAATGCCCATTCCGGCTCGGTCAGGCCGAGGTCGAACTGGCAGATCACGCGCTGGCGCGCCGCCTCGTCCGGTATGCCGTTGAAGATCGGGTCGTAGGGGAACAGGGGGTCGCCCGGGAAATACATCTGGGTGACCAGCCGGGTCATGAAGGACGGGCCGAACAGCGAGAAATGGATGTGCTCGGGCCGCCAGGCGTTGTGATGGTTGCGCCAGGGATAGGCGCCCGGCTTGATCGTGACGAAACGGTAGTTGCCGTCCGCATCGGTGATGCAGCGGCCGGTGCCGGTGAAGTTCGGGTCGAGCGGCGCGTCATGCTGGTCGCGCTCGTGATGATAGCGCCCGGTCGAGTTCGCCTGCCAGATCTCGACCAGCGTATGCGGCACCGGCCGGCCGTCGCCGTCGAGGACGCGGCCGGCCAGGATCATGCGCTCGCCGATCGGCTGGCCGGCGCACTGTCTGGTCAGGTCGGCATCTTCCGGCCGCACGCGGTCATGGCCGAACACCGGGCCGGTCACTTCCGACAGCGTATGGGGAATGTGGACCAGCGGCCTGGTCGGCGCGCGCTTGACGGTCGAGGCGTAAGGCGCGTGCAGGTGCGGGGGTTGACTGCCCGGCACTTCACGGCGGTAACCGATGACATCAGCCATGTTTCTCTCCCTCAGATCCGCTCGACGGCCAGCGCCAGGCCCTGGCCGACGCCGATGCACAGGGTGCACAGGCCGCGCCTGCCCCCGGTCTTCTCCAGCTGGTGGACGGCGGCAAGCACCAGGCGCGCGCCGGACATGCCGAGCGGATGGCCGAGCGCGATGGCGCCGCCGTTCGGGTTGACCACCGGGCTGTCGTCGGCCAGGCCGAGCTGGCGGGTGACGGCCAGGCCCTGCGCGGCGAACGCCTCGTTCAGCTCGATCACGTCGAAATCGCCGATCTGCAGGTCGAGGCGGGCAAGCAGCTTGCGGGTCGCCGGCACCGGGCCGATGCCCATGATGCGCGGCGGCACGCCGGCCGCGGCCATGCCGAGGATGCGGGCGCGCGGCTTCAGGCCATGGGCCTTGACCGCGGCCTCGGACGCGATGATCAGGGCCGCGGCGCCGTCATTGACGCCGGACGCATTGCCCGCGGTGACGGTGCCGGGATCGCGGAACGATGCCTTGAGCTTGGCCAGGCCCTCGAGCGTGGTGTCGGCGCGCGGATGCTCGTCGGCCGTCACTTCCGTCGCGCCCTTGCGGCCGGCGATGGTGACAGGAACGATTTCCTCGCCCAGATGGCCCGAGGCCTGCGCCGCCACCGCGCGCTGCTGGCTGCGCAGCGCGAAGGCATCCTGGTCGGCGCGGTTGACGCCGAACTCGGCGGCGACGTTCTCGGCCGTCTCGGGCATCGAATCGACGCCGTATTGCTGCTTCATCAGCTTGTTGACGAAGCGCCAGCCGATGGTGGTGTCGAAGATCTCGGCATTGCGCGAGAAGGCGGTCTCGGCCTTGCCCATCACGAACGGCGCGCGCGACATCGATTCGACGCCGCCGGCCAGCATCAGCTCGGCCTCGCCCAGGCGGATGGCACGGGCGGCCTGGCCCACGGCCTCTAGCCCTGAGGCGCAGAGGCGGTTGACGGTGACGCCCGGCACCACATCGGGAATACCAGCGAGCAGCAACGCCATGCGCGCGACATTGCGGTTGTCCTCGCCGGCCTGGTTGGCGCAGCCGAAGATGACATCGTCGATCGCCGACGGGTCGAGCCCGGTATTGCGGGCGATCAGCGCCTTCAGCGGGATGGCGGCGAGATCGTCGGCCCGCACGCTGGAAAGGCTGCCGCCGAAGCGGCCGATCGGGGTCCGGACGGCGTCGCAGACAAAGGCGTCACGCATGATCATTCACTCCCTTGGTCCTGCCCATGGGCGGCGGCGGTGCGGGCGTTGAGGTCGCGCAGCGCCGTAAGCTCGGTTTCCGTGGGCGGTTCGGTTTCGACAACGTTGTCGGCGAACTTTAGCGGCCAACCGGTGGCGGCGACCAGCTGTTCGCGTGTCACACCCCGGTGGATATGGGTCACCACCAGCTCGCGCGTCACCGGGTCGGGTTCGAGGATGCCGAGATCGGTGATGACCGCGACCGGCCCCTTGGTCTTGAGCCCCGCCCGCTCGCGCGCGTCGCCGCCGTCGAGGAAGCCGACGGTGGTGATGAAGTCGAGCTTGTCGACGAAGGCGCGCTTGGACTGGCGCAGGATGATCAGGATCTCGCCGGCCGAGCCGGCGATCTCGGGCGCGCCGCCGGCGCCGGGCAGCCTGGTCTTCGGCTTGTCGTAGGGACCGATGACGGTGGTGTTGAGGTTGGCGTGGCGATCGATCTGGGCGGCGCCGAGAAAGCCGACATTGATGCGCCCGCCCTGCAGCCAGTAGCGGAAGATCTCAGGGGTCGCGACCACCGTGTCGGCGTTCAGCGCCAGATCGCCGTCGCCGATCGACAGCGGCAGCACCTGCGGCTTGGCCCCGATCGGGCCGGATTCGTAGATCAGCACGACATCGGGGGCATGGGTCAGGCGAGCAAGGTTGGCCGCGGTCGAGGGCAGGCCGATGCCGACGAAGCAGACCGCGCCGTTCTTGAGCCGGCGGGCGGCCGCGACCGTCATCATCTCGTTGGTGGTGAACTCGGTCATGATCAGCCCTCCTTCGCGGATTCGGCCAGCACGCGGCGGAAGTCGGCGAAGTTCTCGGTGTCGAGCACGTGGCGCTTCATCCAGGCAAGGAAGGTGTCGCGGTTGCGCGCGATCTTGTCCCAGGCCGGATAGAAGCGGTTGTCGCGGTCGTAATAGCCTTGCGCATAGGACGGGAAGGCCCCGCCCGGCTCCACGCACACGGCGGAAAGCGCCCAGCGCGGCAGGATGCAGGCGTTGGGCGGCGCCTCCAGGGTGTCGACGATTTCCTCGACGGTGACGATGGTGCGCTTGGCGGCCAGCGCCGCCTCCTTCTGCACGCCGACGATGCCCCACATCAGCACGTTGCCGCGCCGGTCGGCCTTCTGGGCGTGGATCACCGTGACGTCGGGCCGAAGCGAGGGCACCGCGGCCAGCACCTCGCCGGTGAACGGGCAGGTGATGGTCTTGAGCAGCGGATTGACCTTGGGCAGGTCCGAACCGATATAGCCGCGCATCACCGCGAACGGCAGGTTCGCCGCGCCGGCGACATAGGCATTGGCCAGGTCGGCGTGGCTGTGTTCCTCGATTTCCAGCTGGTGCGGCCAGCCGACCTCGACCGCCTCACGCAGGCGGTGCAGCGAGCCCACGCCGGGATTGCCGCCCCAGGAAAAGATCAGCTTCTTCGCCGCGCCGATGCCGATCAGCTGGTCGTAGATCAGGTCGGGCGTCATGCGGACCAGGGTCAGGGCGCGGCGCCCCTGGCGCGCGACCTCGTGCCCTGCCGCCGACGGGATGAGGTGGGTGAAGCCTTCCATCGCGACCTGGTCGCCGTCATGGATCAGCCCCGCCACCGCTTCGCGCAACGAAACGATCTCGGCCATGTTTCCTCCCGGGATACCGACAAACTGTGCGCATGCCGTACACATGTTTGCTATGGGTACAATTGATGCCGAGGGGTTACCGGCCCGTCAAGGCCTTCCTGCATGGAATTTTTACTTGTTTGTCCAAGTCTGGTCGGGCGCAGTGTCGGACATGACGCGGATCGGACGGATCGGGCATTGGCTGGGCTGGGCGGGCTGGGTTGTGGCCTTCCTGGCGCTGTCGGGTGCCGGCCTCGCCGCGCCGTCGGCCCAGGGCGGCCGCCAGGCGGTCACCGTGCAGCTGAAATGGTTCCATCAGTTCCAGTTCGCCGGCTTCTATGCCGCGATCGAGCAGGGCTATTACCGCGATGCCGGGCTCGATGTCCGGCTGATCGCCGGCGGGCCCGAGATCGACCCGGCGGCGGTGGTCGCCGGCGGCCAGGCCGATTTCGGCGTCGGCACCTCGGCGCTGATCATCGACCGCGCGGCCGGCCGCAACCTGGTGGCGGTCGCCGCGATCTTCCAGCATTCGCCGTTCGTGCTGGCCGCCCGACGCGTGCCGGGCATCGAGGGCCCGCGCGACCTGATCGGCCGGCGGCTGATGGTCGAAAGCCATTCGGCCGAACTGTTCGCCTATCTGCATGCCGCCGGCGTGCGCGCCGACCAGGTCGTGCTGCTGCCGCATGCGGGGAATGTGCAGGGCTTGCGCGACGGCACGGTCGACGCGATGACGGCCTATACGACCACCGAGCCCTACGACCTGATCGAGGGGCGCATTCCCTACCAGATCATGAACCCGCGCCGCTACGGCATCGACTTCTACGGCGACACGCTGTTCACCACCGGCAAGCTGGCGCATGAGAAGCCCGAGCTGGTGCGCGCCTTCCGCGACGCAACCATCGCCGGCTGGCGCTACGCCCTCGATCATTCCGGCGCGATCATCGACCTGATCCAGCAACGCTATCCCGCCGGCGTGCCGCGGCTGAAGCTCGAATTCGAGGCCGAGGAAATCCGCCGGCTGATGATTGCCGAGGTCGTCGACATCGGGTACATGAGCGCCGCGCGCTGGCGCAGCATCGGCGACGGCTTCGCCGCGGCGGGCCTGATGCCGCAGGCCCCGCCGCTCGACGGCTTCCTGTTCGAGGTCGAGACCGGGCCGGACGAACGCATCCTGCAGGCGACGATCGCGCTGGCCGGCCTCGTCATCCTCGCGGTCTCGCTGATCGCCCATCGCTTTTATCGGCTGAACCGAACGCTGGAGCGCGAGATCCAGTCGCGCCAGCGGCTGGAGGCGGAGCTGTGGACACTGGCCTCGACCGACGAGCTGACCGGCCTCGCCAACCGACGCCATTTCATCGACCGCGCCGCCGAAGCCTTCGCCACCGCGCGCCGAGACGGCTCGGCCCTGGCGCTGGTCATGATCGACCTGGACTACTTCAAGTCGATCAACGATACGCTCGGCCATGCCGGCGGCGACTGGGTGCTGCGGGCCGTGGCCGAGGCGCTGGGCGCGGAGCTGCGCGGCACCGATCTCGCCGGCCGGCTCGGCGGCGAGGAGTTCGGGGTGATCATGCCCGGGCTGGACGAGACCCCGGCCGCTGCAGCGGCCGAGCGCCTGCGCCAGCGCGTGACCACGATCCTCCCGCCCTTTCCGGGCGGCGAGCGGCTGGCGATCTCGGCCTCGATCGGCCTGGCGCAGGCCGGCCCGGCGGACCGGAACATCTACGCCCTGCTCGCGCGTGGCGATCAGGCGCTCTACGCCGCCAAGGCGCAGGGGCGCAATCGCGTCGTCGAATGGTCGGCCGACGGCAGCTGACGACACCGGTGCCGAAGGCCGGTTTCGCGACGCCGCGCCATGGCCGCCCGGCCGCAGGTTGCTTCGTACCCCGGAGCGTAGCGTTACCGTTGCCGTGACAGGATAATATTCCGGTAAGCCGGCACCAAGGGCTTGTGCATCGACACAGCCCCGCTATCGTGCGGCCCGGTGTCTGGGGGGATGCGTGACTTGCAAGACTGTAATCATCGGACTGCCGCGCGATGACCGAGATGCTCGACCGCCCCTTGGGGCTGTCCCGTCTCGGCCCGTGGCTGGGCGCCATGCTGGAGATCGAGGCCCGGCCGGCGCTGCTGGTGCTGCTTACCGGCATCCCCGCCCTGCTCGCCGCCTGGACATTGTGGTCGACCGACCTGATCCTGGCGCGGCTCGGGGTCGTCGATCTGCTCTACAATCTCGCCGGCGGCTGGCACATCGCCAATGGGCAGATGGCCCATGACGGTTTCCGCGATGCGGCGGGCCAGCTCAACTTCCTGCTGACGGCGCTGGGGTTCCAGATCGCCGGGCCGTCGGTCCGGGCCTTCCTGGTCGGCGAGATCGTCATGCTGGCCGGGCTGTTCACCCTGGCCTGCATCGCCGCCGCACCGCGCCTGCCGCTGGTTGCCGCCGCCGTCTTCGTTCTGTTCAACGCGCTGCCGGCGGTGATGCCGGTCAATATCGGCGACCCGCTCGACGCCTACGGCTTCGCCATGTCCTATAATCGATACGGCTGGGGCGCGATCGGTGCGCTGTCCCTGATCCTGTTCGTGCCCCCCAGGCTGGGCCCGACGGTGCGCCGCCTCGACATCGCCGCCGCCGCCATCCTGCTGGCGGCGATGTTCTACATCAAGCTGACCTATTTCGTGGTCGGCATCGCCGCCCTGATCCTCGCCCTGCTCGTCTCAAGCCATGTCAGGGCCGCGCGGGCCGGCTGGATCGGCCTGCTGATGGCGCTGCTGATCAACGCCGCGGCACCTTACAGCCACCCTTATCTGGCCGATTTCATGCTGGCCGCGACCTCGGGCTTCGGCAAGACCCACGCCGCCAACCTCGTCCGCGTCGTCTTCAACAACGGCATCGAATGCGCCTTCTACGGGGCCGGCGTCATCGTCGCGCTGCAACTGTGGCGCCGGGGGCTAGCTCCCCTGCGCCTGCCGGCCGCCGCGGCGCTGCTGTTTGCCGGCGGCCTGGCGCTGCTGTCGCAGAATACCCAGGCCCACGGCGCACAGCTCGGCATCGCCATCGCCTTCCTGCTCTATGACGCCCTGGCCCGGCCGGGCCGCGCCTTCACCGTGCCCCTCGGCCTGCACGCGGCCCTGCTGCTGGCCCCGCTGATCACGATCGGCAGCATGGCGATCGCGCTGGCCGGCTATCATGTCGCCGCGTCGCGGGCCGACAAGCTCGAGATCGTCGACCGCACCAACCTGCGCGGCCTGGCGATGCCCGCCGACGAGGGCGCGCAGCCCAATTATGTCGCGATGATGATCGAGGCGGCCGACCTGTTCGCCGCGGCCGGCGGACCGCCGGGCCGCATCCAGGTACTCGACCGCATCAACCCGCTGCCCTTCATGCTTGGCGCGCCGCCGCCGCGGGGCCGCGACCTCTGGTGGGAACCGGCCATGCCGGCCCGGCCGGCCGAGGCGGTGCTCGGCGATGCCGATCACGCCCTGCTGCCGAAAACCCCCGCCGGCGCGGCGCTGCGCGCGCGGATGACCGCGGCCTACGGCGATTACCTCGCCTTGCATTTCCCGTTCCGGCGGGAGACCGAGCACTGGACGGTGCTGAGTCGCCGGCCGCCCGGCGGGTCGGGTTAGCCCGGGGTCGGTACCACCGGCTGCGGCACGCCGGGGCCGTTGATCGCCTGGTGCGCGAACTGCGAACGGGCATCGGCATTGAGTTCGAGGCCACGGGCGGCGCACCAGTCGGGAAAGCTGTCGGGATCGATATGCACCCGTTCCGACGTCAGGCCGTGCTTGTGGATTTCGCGCACGACCTTTTCGGCGCGGTAGAACCACTTGTCCCAGGCGTCGGGCAGGGTGTCGCCGTCGACCATCATCGCCCGGATGCGGGCGTAGTCCTCGCGCCGGTACCATGCGACGCCGACGACACGAACCGGTTCTGCCATGCTTGATCCCCTCCGCACGGAAATCGGGGCGGCGCCGGCCGGCACCCCCCGGTATCGATCAGCCCTGCCGGCGGTTCAGCCGGGTGAACCGCGGGGCGGCGCAACGGGCAGAGGTCAGGCTGCCGCGACAGCGGCGTCCCGCTCCGACTTGCGCTTGCGCACCGACTCCGACTTCAGCTGGCCGCAGGCGGCCATGATGTCGCGGCCGCGCGGCGTGCGCACCGGCGAGGCGTAGCCGGCGTCGAACACGATCTGCGAGAACTTGGCGATCTGCTGGTCGGTCGAGCATTCGTAGGGCGAGCCCGGCCAGGCGTTGAACGGGATCAGATTGACCTTGGCCGGGATGCCCTTGATCAGCCGGATCAGTTCGCGCGCGTCGGCCACGCTGTCGTTGACGCCCTTCAGCATCACGTATTCGAAGGTGATGCGCCGCGCATTCGACAGGCCTGGATAGTCGCGGCAGGCCTGCATCAGCTCGGCGATCGGGTATTTCTTGTTGATCGGCACCAGCTCGTCGCGCAGGTCGTCGCGCACCGCGTGCAGCGAGATGGCCAGCGCCACGCCGATCTCCGAGCCGCAGCGTTCGATCATCGGCACGACGCCGGCGGTCGACAGCGTGATGCGCCGGCGCGACAAGGACAGCCCTTCCGGATCCATCGCGATCTTCAGCGCCTTGGCGACGTTGTCGAAATTGTAGAGCGGCTCGCCCATCCCCATCATCACGATGTTGGAGATCATGCGGCCTTCCTGGGGGCTCGGCCATTCGCCGATGGTGTCGCGCGCGGTCAGGATCTGGCCGACGATCTCGGCGGACCCGAGATTGCGCACCCAGCGCTGGGTACCGGTATGGCAGAAGCGGCAGGTCAGGATGCAGCCGACCTGGGAGGAGACGCAGAGGGTGCCGCGGTCCTCTTCCGGGATATGGACCGTCTCGGCCTCTTCGCCGTCGCGGAACTTCAAGAGCCACTTGCGCGTGCCGTCGACCGACTTCTGGCAGCTCGACTCGGTCGCCCGGCCGATGACGAAGTTCTGGGCCAGGCGCGCGCGCATGTCCTTGGCGATGTTGGTCATGCGCTCGAAGTCGGTGGCGCCCTGGTGATAGATCCAGTGCCACAGCTGGCGGGCGCGCATCTTGGTGGTTCCGCGCTTCTCGCCCGACGCGGCCAGCGCCTCGGCGATCTCCTCGCGGGTCAGGCCGACCAGCTCGACGCGCGCGTCAGTGGCCGCGGTAGCGACGACAGGCATGGCGGCAGGGCGTACCGCGATATCGGGCACGAGGGTCATGGCAGAAGCGATCCGTAAAGGTTCAGGCACACGCAATCAGGCGGCATCCTGCCGCTGCGGGCATGTCAAAGAACACGGAATCGGCCGAAAAAGCAAGCCCCGGGCTCAGCGGGACCGGCCTGGGCCTCACCGGCACGCCTCGTCGATCGCGGCCTTGCCTTGCGGATAGCCATTCGACCAATAGATATCATTCTCTTCACCGCCGCTGCCCTGCCGGATCCGCGCGCTGAGCGGGCGCTCCTTCTGCAGGGTTTTCCGGATCTCCCGTTCCGCGACCGGATCGGCCCAGGCAAGCGCGCCGTCCACGCCCAGGGCATAGGCGCGCTCGCTCAGGCTGGCCTCGACCACCTTGGGCGGCGGCTGGAAGTCATGGCCGAGATCGAACAGGATTTCGCCATCGACACCCTGGGCCGGCTTGTTGGCCACGACCAGACGGGCGGTCGGCCGCAAGGCAGTCGGAAGCCTCGGCGCTGCCTCGAGATAGCAGGTCCGCCGCGCGCCGCTGCCTGCCGTATAGGCGGTGAAGTCGCCGAAACGGCCGATGGCAACCGGCGGCCCGCCCGGGCGGCCGGCCCCCCGCCCCGCCCCCGGCCC
>JAEYTW010000075.1 GCA_023433835.1 Pseudomonadota bacterium
CGGTCCGGCCGGCAATGCCGGCGATGATCTCGGCCAGCTGCAGGACGGTGGTGGTGCGGCCGGTGCAGACGTTGAACACCCGGGCATCGGCCGCCGGGCGGTCCATCGCCGCGACCAGATGGTCGACGACGTCGCCGACATAGACGAAATCGCGGGTTTGCTGGCCGTCGCCGTTGATGTTGATCGGCTGGCCGGCCGCGACCCGCCCGGCGAAGATCGCGATGACGCCGGAATAGGGCGATTTCGGGTCCTGGCGGGGGCCGTAGACGTTGAAGAAGCGGAAACCGGTGGACGGCACGCGATGGACCAGCCAGCCGACGCGGGCATGCTGCTCGGAGCCGAGCTTGTCGGCGCCGTAGGCGGTCAGCGGCGAGGGGCCTGCGGTCTCGGCCAGCGGCAGGGCGGGATTGTCGCCATAGACCGCGGCCGACGAGGCATAGACCACCGGCGGCGGATCGCCGGGCCGGGTCCGCCGCGCCGCCTCGAAGACCGTGATCGTCGCGGTCAGGTTGGCGCGATGGGTGCCCAGCCAGTCCTCGGTCGAACGCTGGACCGAGGCGATGGCGGCGAGATGGAAACAGCCGTCCGCCCCAGCCATCAGCCGCTCGACCAAAGCGAGGTCGGCGGCGTCGCCCACCGTCAGCTCGGCTGCCGCAGGCAGATTTTCGCGCTTGCCGCTGGACAGGTCGTCAACCACCCGGACCCTGTCGCCGCGGGCGATCAGCCGTTCGCTAAGATGAGATCCAATGAATCCGGCGCCGCCGGTGATCAGCCACGTTGCCATGCCGAGAGTTCCCTAATGCCCCCGATTTTGTAGCACCCGCAGTCGGCCACCCAACATACAGTCATGTCGGGCTTTATCATAGCCAATCCGGGCGATACGGTGCTCTACGGGAACGTTTTCGCCCCGGATCAGGCGGCCAGCGCCAGTTCTATTGTCACGGCGGTACCATGGTCTTCACGGCTGTCGATGGCGACGCGGCCGCCATGGGCCTCGACGATCTGGCGGACCAGGCGCAGCCCGACGCCCATGCCGGCATGGTTCGTCGCATTGGCGGCGCGGTAGTATTTGCGGAAGATCAGCTTCAGGTCGGAGACCGGTATGCCGATGCCATGGTCGGTCACGGTCAACCGGACGGCGGGGCCGTCGCGTTCGGCGGACAAGGTCACGGCCTGGGTGGCGCCCGAGAATTTCAGCGCATTCTCGATCAGGTTGGCCAGCGCGATGTCGAGGAGCGCGGCATCGGCCGTCACCACCGCCGTTGCGGCGGCGGGCGCGACGTCGAGGTCGATCCGGCGGCCGGGATGGCCGTCGCGCGCCCGCTGGGCGGCAGCGGCCAGGAACGGCCCGAGGGCCAGAGGCTGGCGGTTCAGGTCGGCCGCCGCATGCTCGATCCGGCTGGGATGCAAGGTGACGTCGAGGATTTCCGACAGCCGCGCGACGGCCCGGCCGATGCGCTCCAGCCGGCTCCGGTTGTCGGCATCTTCCGGCTTGAGCGCGAGCGCGATGCTGTCGGCCGAATTGCGGATGGTCGACAGCGGCGTGCGGTACTGGTGCGAGATCATGTCGACCAGCCTGACCTGCTCGGCCTGCGCCTCCTGCTCGGCCGCCAGCGCGGCTTCGGCGCGGCGCTTGGCGGCGGCAAGGTCGCGGGTGCGTTCCTCGGCCAGCGTCTGGGCGCGCTGCTCGGAGGCGCGCGCCGCCTCCATCGCCACCGCCTGGGACAGCTTCACCCGGCCGCCCAGCACGATGTTCATCAGGACGACATGGGCAAGCGTGGCCGCCTGATAGGCAATGTCGGACAGATCGGTCTGCGGGATGACGCCGATCGCGCGCAGCAGCGCCAGCGGCCCGCCGAAATATTGCGGGGTGAAGGCGATGAAGACCCACGCCGCATAGGCCGACGGCCGCCGGATCAGATTGACGGTGACGGTGGCCAGGCAGAAGAACAGGAAGCCGAGCTGGACCAGGACCAGCGCGCCGGCGAACGGCCGCAGCAGCCCGGCGAGGTTGAGACCCAGGCAGGCCGTCGAGAGGCCGGCGACGGCAAGGCAGGTCCGGTCGATCCACGGGCGGCGGCCGTTGAAGGCCAGCACGTCGCGGAAGAACAGCGGCCCGAAGATGCTCTGCGCGCACCAGGTCGCCCAGATCGCGAATTGCAGGTCATGGATGGTCAGCCCGGGAAAGAAGAAGCGGGCGAGGCCGTTGGTGACGAAATGAAAGCCGGCGATCGCGGCCAGGAACAGCGCGTAGTTCAGGTAGAGCGGCGTGCGCACCGCCATGAAGAACAGCAGGTTGGCCAGCACCAGCACCGCGATCATGCCCTGGTAGGCGCCGTCGAGCAGCGCGGTGCGCAAGGCATGGGCCGCCTGTGCGGTGGCCGAACGCAAGGTCAGCGACAGCGCCATGGTGCCGAGGGTGCGCACGCGCACGTAGAACGTCCGGAGCTCGCCGGCGGGTGCCTCCAGGGCGAAGACGCGCTCGATCGAGACGAACGGGCGATGGGCGAAGAAGGCGGGGGCGTCGAGAGTCAGGCGGCGGTAGTCGCCGGGTCCCGCGGGGGCCGGCCCGGACGGCGCGTAGACGTCGATGGTCGACAGGAAGTTCGGCGCGAACTGCAGGTAGAGTTCCCGATCCCCGGCCCCTGCGCGCCTGAGCTGAAAGCGCAGCCAGACCGCATCGGTGGTGTAGCCCAGTCCGATATCGCCCTGGACTGCCCGGAATTCCCCGCCCGCCGGCCCGAAGGCGACGTCGGCGAGCGTCAGGGCGCCGGTCGGATCGCGCAGGCGGTCGACATGGTCGACGAGGCTGGCTTCTTCTTGACGATCGTCAAACACTAACGCCGGCGCCGCAAGACTAGACCCCGGTGCAACCAGGGTCGCGACCAGCAGAAAAACCAGGAATAGCCTGCACCCGGCGAGATAGACCAGCACCGCGCCAGTCTAGAATGCGGCCATCCGCACGAATAGCTTTCCCTGGTGTCAGTTACATTTCGTCACTTATGGAACAAAGCTGTTCCGATACGTGGCTTGAAGCGTCGCCGGTTCCTTCCGAGATTGGGATGTCGGGCGCCGTGCGGGCGGCCCGCGGACAACTGATGTGACGATGCTTGCAGGGGCCCCAGATGTCGCAACCGGTACCGATCGGTAGTGACAGCCAGATCGCCGCCGGACCTTCCGACGGCCGACCCGGCATTCTGCTGGTCGACGACGACGTCGATCTGCGGGAAGCCGTCTGCGATTACCTGCGTCTGGCCGGCTTCGCGGTGACCGGCGTGGCGACCGCCGACGAATTCTACCACAAGCTCGAAGGCGCCGATTTCGAACTGGCGATGATCGATCTGGGCCTGCCCGACCAGGACGGCATCGCCATCGCCTCGTTCGTCGCCGAACGCACGACGATGGGCGTCATCGTCTTCACCGGGCGGCGCGATACCGCCTCGCGCCTGTCGGCCCTGCGCGCCGGCGCCGATCTCTACTTCGTCAAGCCCGTGGACAGCGTCGAGCTGGCCGCGGCCGCGCGCAATCTGCTGCGCCGGGTGCGGGGCTGATTCGTTTTCGTTGACAGGGCCTGCGCGATCGCTATATTGCGCGCCAGTTTGCTGGCCTGATCGTTTCGTAGTCAGGATCCGGGCATCGAAGACAATTCGAGCTGAACGGTGGGCCGGCGGCCCACTTTTTTTTGTCTTCACGCTGCCTGCAAAGAGGTTTCCCTTCGCGATGGACGCCGTGTCCCGCATCGAGGCGCTGATAGCGCCGACCCTGGCCGACATGGGCTACGAGATCGTGCGCGTGCGCTTCGGCGGCAAGCCGGCGGTGCTGCAGATCATGGCCGAGCGCGCGGCCGACGGGCTGATGGACATCGACGACTGCGAGGCGGTGAGCCGCGCGGTGTCGGCGATCCTCGACGTCGAGGATCCGATCGAACAGGCCTATAATCTCGAAGTCTCGTCGCCCGGCATCGACCGGCCGCTGACGCGGCTGAAGGATTTCGTCCGCTGGGCCGGCCACGAGGCCAAGGTCGAGCTGAAGGCGACCGTGGAGGGCCGCAAGCGGTTCCGCGGCCTCCTGTTCGGCGCCGACGGCGGCAATGTCCGCATCCTGGTCGACGGCACTGAAATGAGTTTCGCCTTCGCCGACGTCCATGACGCCAAGCTCATCCTGACCGACGAGCTGATCAAGGCCGCGTCGGGCGAGCAACTGCAGAACTGACCATCCCGGGTTTGACACGAGGAACGACAATGGAAGGCGCAACCAGCCTCAATCGTTTGGAGTTGCTGCAGGTGGCCGATGCCGTCGCGCGGGAGAAGGTCATCGACCGCGACATCGTGCTCCTGGCGATGGAGGAGGCGATCCAGAAGGCGGCGCGCTCGCGCTACGGCTTCGAGAACGACATCAAGGCCGATATCGACCGCAAGTCGGGTGAGATCAAGCTGCAGCGCCTGCTGCAGGTGGTCGACGACGTCGAGGACGACGCCAAGCAGATCACGCTGCGCGAAGCCAAGCGCCGCAACCCGGAGGCCGAGGTCGGCGACTTCATCTCCGAGCCGCTGCCGCCGATCGATTTCGGCCGCATCGCCGCGCAGACCGCCAAGCAGGTCATCGTGCAGAAAGTGCGCGAGGCCGAGCGTGAGCGTCAGCACAGCGAGTACAAGGACCGCATCGGCGAAATCGTCAACGGCCTGGTCAAGCGCGTCGAATACGGCAACGTGACCGTCGATCTCGGCCGTGCCGAGGGCGTGATCCGCCGCGACGAACTCCTGCCGCGCGAAACCTTCCGCCAGGGCGATCGTGTCCGCGCCTATATCTACGACGTTCGCCGCGAGGCCCGCGGGCCCCAGATCTTCCTGTCGCGCACCCATCCGCAGTTCATGGCCAAGCTGTTCGCGCAGGAAGTGCCGGAAGTCTACGACGGCATCATCGAGATCCGCGCCGTGGCCCGCGATCCCGGCAGCCGTGCCAAGATCGCGGTGATGTCGAACGACTCGTCGATCGATCCGGTCGGCGCCTGCGTCGGCATGCGCGGCAGCCGCGTCCAGGCGGTGGTCGGCGAACTGCAGGGCGAGAAGATCGACATCATCCCCTGGTCGGTCAACCCCGCGACCTTCATCGTCAATGCGCTGGCTCCGGCCGAAGTCGCCAAGGTGGTGATGGACGAGGATGCCCATCGCGTCGAGGTCGTCGTGCCGACCGAGCAGCTGTCGCTGGCCATCGGCCGCCGCGGCCAGAACGTGCGTCTGGCCTCGCAGCTGACCTCGTGGGATATCGACATCCTGACCGAGGAAGAGGAGTCGGAGCGCCGCCAGAAGGAATTCCGCGAGCGCAGCCAGCATTTCATCGACACCCTTGACGTCGACGAGACCATTGCCCAGCTATTGGTCACCGAGGGCTTCACCTCGGTCGAGGAAATCGCCTACAGCCCGGCCGACGAACTGGCCTCGATCCAGGGCTTCGACGAGGAAGTGGCAGCCGAGCTGCACAGCCGCGCCGTCGAGCATGTCGAGCGGGTCAACCAGGAACTGACCGAGAAGCGCGTGGCCCTCGGGGTCACCGACGAACTCGCGTCCGTCGAAGGCCTGACCTTGGTCATGCTGGTCCAGCTGGGCGAGAACGGCGTCAAGACGCTCGACGACCTGGCGGATCTCGCCGGCGACGAGCTCAAGGACATCGTCCAGGGCGCCCTCGACCTCGACGATGCCAACGCGATCATCATGGCGGCGCGCGAGCACTGGTTTGCCGAGGAAGGCGACCAGGAGGACGGCGCCGCGCCGGACGCAGAACCGAGCAACTGAGGCAACCAAAGCTGAGCACGCCACCGTCGTCGTTACCGGAAACCCGCCTGCGCCGCTGCATCGTCAGCGGCGAGGCGGGACCGCGCCCGACGCGGTTGCGTTTCGTGGTCGGGCCCGGCGATCAGGTCGTGCCCGACATCGCCGCCCGCCTGCCTGGTCGGGGCATGTGGGTGACCGCCAGCCGCGAAGCGGTCGACCGCGCGGCCGCCAAGGGCCTGTTCTCGCGCGCGGCCAAGCGCCGGGTGACGGCGCCCGACGGCCTGTCCGACCTGATCGAGAAGTTGCTGGCCCGCCGTACCGTCGATCTCATCGCCTTCGCCCGGCGTGCCGGCGAGGCCGTCGCGGGTTACGAGAAGGTGCGCGAGTGGCTGCAGGGCGGCCGCGTCGCGGTGCTGGTCCAGGCGGCCGACGGGGCGCTGGACGGGCGGACGAAACTGGCCCGGCTCGCTGCCGGACGGCCGGTCGTCGCGGATTTGAGCAGTACTGAATTGAGTTTGGCTTTCGGCCGGGAAAATGTCATACATGCAGCCCTCGCTCCCGGTGGACTGGCGGATCGTTTTGTCGTGGAGATCGCGCGCCTGCGCGGCTTCCGGCAATCGCTGCCAGACGGACTGAACGCAGTCCGGCCTGAGACGGTCGGGGGCCAGGTGTCGGTGCAAGGATGACGGACGTGAACGAGCAGGACCAGGACAAGCAGGAGCAGGGGCGCGCCCGTCGACCGCTTGAGTTGCGTAAGACGGTCGAGACGGGGCAGGTGCGCCAGAGCTTCAGCCATGGCCGCTCCAAGACTGTGACCGTCGAGGTCAAGAAGAAGCGTACCATCGGCCCGACCCCGCCGCCCACCCACCCCCCTGCCCCTGG
>JAEYTW010000192.1 GCA_023433835.1 Pseudomonadota bacterium
GAGAAATTTATTAAAACAAAATTATTAAAATTATCTAATTATTTAAATAAAACTATCAAAGAAACAAATAATATAATTGAATGTAGTAACGAATTTGTATTCCAATTAATATTAGAAGCATATAATGATAAAAAATTAAGAGAACAAATTCGAGAAAAAATTACATATTTTACAAGTTTTACCAAATTCTATTTATCAGGCGTTCAATTTAAAGCAGATAAAATGGATGATACTTTTGAAAAGCTTTATAAAAGGATAACAGCATATATTAATAATTCTAGTGAAGAAATTTTGAGTGGAAATGTAATTGATTTTACTTTTTATGATGGTAACTATTTATCTTCACCTAGTGGAATAGAATATACACTTATTGATCTTCATAATGAACCTGATATTGTAAAAATAGTAGATTATGACAATGATTATAGTGAAGATAATCTAGATGATATATTGATGCATTCAATAGCAGGTAATCAAACAATAAAGTTATATGGTAAAGTTGGATATATAGCATTATATTTAATTTACATAAATGAAGATAAATTATTAATTGATGCAGAAAATTTAAAAAATATATGTTTGCAAAATTTAGCAGATAAATTTAATAAATTATATAACCCGACATATAATTTCTTCGATAATAAAAATATTGATGAATTATTGAATATTGAATCTTTAATCAAAGAAATCGATCTAAAACAACGATTAAAAGCTTGGATCGATTTATTTGAAGATATGATGAAAATACCAAATGATTATATAATAGATTGTATGAAATATATGGCATTACCAATCCAGAAAGTTCTATTCAAACAAACTTTTGATACAATTATTCTTTCGTATAATATTTATAATAATAATTACGATGATGAAATAGATTTATTAGATGATAATAAAATAGTAAAATATCTCAAAGAAATGTATAAAATTTCTACAATTAATGAATGGATTATATTTTTAAAAAAATTGATCGAAAATTCGCCGTTAGATATTATGAAAATTTTCATGTATTGTGATGTTGAATTTATCTGTGTATTTCTTAATGTTAAATATCCATTATCATCAGGAAAAATATTTACTAATATATTTAGAATATCTGAATCAAAATATTTTAAATATATTAATGACAAATATTATGAATTATCTATAGCAGTCTATGATCAAGATAATAAAAAGAAATATATATGCAAATCATATGTATACGATAAATATCTTAATATCATAGGTTATAAAATTTATAAAAATATAGGTCCAGATCGTAAAATTTTGGAGTATGATCTTACCGGAAATTTAATCTCGAGTTAAATAAAAAACAAGTTTATATATTATTTTTATTTATGTTTCACATTATAAATAGTATCAATTCTTATGTTCATATCGTTACTAATTATTGAACCAAAAGAAAATTTCGATGATAATTTATGTCATATAACTTATTAAATTTTTGAATTTCGAATATATTAAAAATATATCGGAACATGATATGCGATATATTAAATTTAAAATATAATTATAAATATATGATAAATATCTTAATATTATAGGATATAAAATTTATTAAATAAGATGTACTGTTATTAATTTCTATTCAACGTAATTTAAAAATAAAACAAAAAATGAAATTTGATTTGATTTTATATTAATTATAATTCTGTAAATGATCTGGAAACATCAGATACAAATTTTTTATTTGCTCGTTTTATTTCACCATAAATATTTGTCCAATCACGTGCATCTAACATTTTATTATGAGATGTTAAATTAATTATATTATCAATAGGTTTATATATTGGAAGTTTACATTTTAATGAATTAGCATCTTTTGAAATATTATGAAAATTTCTCCATTGTTCTAAATCATTATACCATAAATTTGATTTATAAATATTTTTATCAAGTTTAATGATATGTTCATATGTTGTATCCATATTACGATCAATTAATGGTGTTTGGAATATATAGTGATATTCAATATTCTTCAGATAAATTGTCATAATAATATTCCATAAATCATGTGATGAAAACTCGTTATTATCTAATATATTATACATTGGTTTACACCATAATTTATAATTTTTGGATAATTCATAATCTTTCCATAATTCATTAATTTTTTCAAAAAGTTGTATTCTATTAGTAATTATATTATCTATATCATTTATATCGTTCGTATTAATTGTTTTAATTATATTATAACTATTATCTATATCATTCATAAATCTAATAATAAAATCATGTTGATAAGTTGAATTTAAATTTTGTATATCATCTGAAAAAAATCCTGCTATAAAACCGAATGATATTGATTTTGATTGATCTAATGTATTATTTGGATTAGAATTTTGATTTAAAATATAATCTCTGATTTTATTATTATTAACATGTATTAAATTACCAAAAGTATAACAAGGATAGTTATAATGGCTAGTCAATTTATGTATTCTTCCGAGATAAGAACCGAATATAAAATTATTCTTAAAAATATTTTTATATGGATTTTGGAGTTTATAGGCTATAGAACTTAATTTATCAAGATTACAAAATATATATGGTAATTTATATAATAAAGATCTTCTCATAATTATTAATTATTAATTATTAATTTTTAATAATATGATAAGATTAAAGATAATACAATAATTTTAATAATCAATTTTTAATTTAATAGATTTTTAATATC
>JAEYTW010000206.1 GCA_023433835.1 Pseudomonadota bacterium
CGTGCTGACCGACGGCTCGGTCGCCACCGGCTTCTTCATCGGGGCCGACACGCTGGTCACCAACCGCCACGCGGTCGAGGATGCCAAGGACGGTACGGTGCTGATCGTCAGCCGCAGCCTGGCCTCCGTCCGCCCGGGCAAGGTCGTCACCACCTCGGCCCCGGGCAAGGAAGGCGCGCAGGATTTCGCCGTGGTGCGGCTCGCCGCGGGCCGGGCGCCGGGCGTGCTGCCCCTGACGTCGCAGGCGCCGAAACTGTCGCCGATCGTCGCCGCCGGCTATCCCGGCCTGACCCTGTTCAACGATGCCGGCTTCCGCCGGCTGATCGACGGCGACGCCAAGGCGGCGCCGGACCTGAATTTGACACAAGGGGTGGTGCAGTCGCAGACCACCTCGCCGCAGGGTATCCCGGTGCTGGTCCACACCGCCTCGATCCTGCAGGGCAATTCCGGCGGGCCGCTGGTCGATGCCTGCGGCCGGGTCACCGGCGTCAACACGTTCATCGCGGTCGATACCGAGCAATCCGGCCGCGTCTCCTACGCCCAGGCGACCGCCGCGCTCGTTGCCTTCCTGGCCCGCGCCGGCATCAACCCGGACGTCGACGCCCGGCCCTGCGGCTGAAAGCGCCGATCGTCGTTCCGGGCTTGACCCACCGGTAACCCCCGGGGTTGCGCCCGGGGCGGGCTTGGGGCAAGATTCGCTTCAACAAGCAAGAATAATGCGCGCCGTTGACGGTGGGCCCCGGGTTGTTGGGAGGAGCGATGACAACCAGCGTGGCAGTACGGTTTTGTATCGGTAGTACGCCTTGGTGCCTTTGGTCGAGACCGCCGGTCACCTTGACCGGCTGAACGGTTCCTCAGAAGACGCGACGGCAGGCAGCCGCCCGGTGCAGTCGATCCGGGCAGGCATCCCCACTCGAGCGACGAGAGGAATGCGTTTCCGTGATCACCACTACCGATATCAGCAAGCCTGAATATTTTCACAAGGTCGTCGATTGCCAGTGGGCCTGTCCGGCCCATACCCCGGTCCCTGAATATATCAGGCTGATCGCGGAGGGCCGCTTCTCCGACGCCTACATGATCAACTGGCAATCGAACGTCTTCCCCGGCATCCTCGGCCGCACCTGCGACCGCCCGTGCGAGCCGGCCTGCCGCCGCGGCCGGGTCGAGGAACAGCCGGTCGCCATCTGCCGGCTGAAGCGCGTCGCCGCCGACTACAAGGACGACATCCGCGCCCGCCTGCCTAAGCCCGCCGCGACGAAGAACGGCAAGCGTGTGGCCCTCGTCGGCGCCGGCCCGGCCTCGCTGACGGTGGCGCGCGACCTGCTGCCGCTCGGCTACGACGTCGTCGTCTACGATGGCGAGAAGCGCGGCGGCGGCATGATCCGCAGCCAGATCCCGCGCTTTCGCCTGCCTGAGGAAGTGATCGACGAGGAGGTCGGCTACATTCTCGACCTCGGCGCCACCCCGCGCTTCGGCGAGCGGGTCGAGAGCCTGAAAGGCCTGCTGGCCGAAGGCTACGACGCCGTCTTCGTCGGCTGCGGCGCGCCGCGCGGCCGCGATCTCGACATTCCCGGCCGAAGGGAGGCGGCCGCCAACATCCATATCGGCATCGACTGGCTGTCCTCGGTCTCGTTCGGACATATCGACAAGATCGGCCGCCGCGTGCTGGTGCTGGGCGGCGGCAACACGGCGATGGATTGCTGCCGGTCGTCGCGGCGCCTCGGCGGCGAGGAGGTCAAGGTCGTCGTCCGCTCCGGCTTCGACGAGATGAAGGCTTCGCCCTGGGAGAAGGAGGATGCGATCCACGAGGATATCCCGATCCTCAACTTCCACGTACCCAAGGCCTTCGTCCACGAGAACGGCCGGCTGACCGGGATGACCTTCGAGAAGGTGAAACCGGAATACGACGACAAGGGCCGCAGGAACCTGGTGTCGACGGGCGAGCCCGACGTGCTGATCCCCTGCGACGACGTCCTGATCGCCATCGGCCAGGAGAATGCCTTCCCCTGGATCGAGCGCGATGTCGGCATCGAGTTCGACCGCTGGGGCATGCCGGTGCTGGACCAGACCACGTTCCAGTCGACCAACCCGACGGTGTTCTTCGGCGGCGATGCCGCCTTCGGCCCGAAGAACATCATCTGGGCGGTGGCGCATGGCCACGAGGCGGCGATCTCGATCGACCAGCATTGCCGGGGCGAGGATGTCGGCATCCGGCCTGCACCGCTGGTCAATCTCGCCAGCCAGAAGATGGGCATCCACGAATGGAGTTATGACAACGACATCACGCTCGATCACCGCCACGCCGTGCCGCTGCGCGAGAAGGAAATCGCGCTGAAGGACATCCGGGTCGAGGTCGAGCTCGGCTACGACTTCAAGTTGGCCTTCCATGAAGCGCAGCGCTGCCTGAACTGCGACGTGCAGACGGTATTCTCAGCCCCGGCCTGCATCGAATGCGACGCCTGCGTCGACATCTGCCCGGTCGACTGCCTGACCTTCACCCCGCCGGCCGAGGAGGAGGGCGAGCTGCGCACGCGGCTGACCGCGCCGGCGACCAACGTCCACCAGGCCCTCTACATATCCGATGGGCTCAAAACCGGCCGGCTGATGGTCAAGGACGAGGATGTCTGCCTCCATTGCGGCATGTGCGCCGAGCGCTGCCCGACAGGCGCCTGGGACATGCAGAAATTCCAACTGGAGACGGCCAAGGCCGGGTGTGCACGCCATGGTTAAGCGGATCGAACGCGTCAACGACTTCGTCATCAAGCTGGCCAACGTCAACGGCTCGGGCTCGGCCTCGGCCAACCAGCTGTTCGCCAAGTCGATCCTGCGCATGGGCGTGCCGGTGGCGCCGCGCAACATCTTCCCGTCCAATATCCAGGGCCTGCCCACCTGGTACGAGATCCGCGTCTCGGAAGCCGGTCATCTCGGTGCCCGCGGCGGCGGCGTCGACCTGATGGTGCAGATGAACCCGCAGACCTGGGCCCAGGACATCGCCGCGATCGAGCCCGGCGGCTATCTGTTCTACGATTCCTCCAAGCCGCGGCCGGCCAGCCACTTCCGCGACGACGTCAACGTCATCGGCATGCGGCTGACCGAGATCTGCAACGCCGAATATTCCGACCCGCGCCAGCGCCAGCTGTTCAAGAACATCATCTATGTCGGCGCATTGGCGGCGCTGCTCGGCATCGAGATCGCGGTGGTCGAGCAGCTGATCGCGGAACAGTTCAAGGGCAAGGACAAGCTGATCGCCCCCAACATCCATGCGCTGCATCTCGGCCGCGACCATGCGCTGAACGAATTGGGCGGCGCCATGGGATTGCAGGTGCGGCGGGCCGATGCGGTCGGCGATCGCATCTCGATCGACGGCAATGCCGCCGCGGCGCTCGGCGCGATCTATGGCGGCGCCACGGTCTGCGCCTGGTATCCGATCACGCCGTCGTCGTCGGTGGCCGAAGCCTTCATCCGCTATTGCGGCCGCTATCGCGTCGATCCCGACACCAGGCAGAACAAGTTCGCCATCGTCCAGGCCGAGGACGAGCTGGCCTCGATCGGCATGGTGATCGGCGCCGGCTGGAACGGCGCGCGTGCCTTTACCGCCACGTCCGGCCCCGGCATCTCGCTGATGCAGGAATTCCTGGGGCTGGCCTATTTCGCCGAGATCCCGGCCGTCATCATCGACGTGCAGCGCGGCGGCCCGTCGACCGGCATGCCGACCCGCACCCAGCAATCGGACGTGCTGATCGCGGCCTATGCCAGCCACGGCGACACCAAGCATGTGCTGCTGTTCCCCGAGGATCCGCACGAAGCCTTCCAGATGACGGCCGACGCGCTCGACCTGGCCGACCGGCTGCAGACGCCGGTCTTCGTCATGCTCGACCTCGACATCGGCATGAACGAGCGGCTGACCGCGCCGCTGACCTGGGACGACACGCGGCGGATGGATCGCGGCAAGGTGATGACGGCCGAGGAGCTGTCCGCCGGCAAGGATTTCGGCCGCTATCTCGATGTCGACGGCGACGGCATTCCCTACCGCACCTATCCCGGCACCCATCCCAGCAAGGGATCGTTCTTCACCCGCGGCACGACGCGCGATCGTTATGCGCGCTATTCCGAGGATGCCGCGGTCTATCGCGACAACATGGAGCGGCTGCTGCGCAAGTTCGACCATGCCCGCTCGATCGTGCCGGCCCCGCGTCTGCATGAGGCGGCGCAGGCGACCCGCCTCGGCGTGATCTATTACGGCTCGACCAGTCCGGCGATGAGCGAGGCGCTGGAAATCCTGGCCGAGCGCGGCATCCATGTCGATGCCCTGCGTATCCGTGCCTTCCCGTTCGCCGATGCGGTGGCCGAATTCCTCTCCAGCCACGATACCGTGTTCGTGGTCGAACAGAACCGCGACGCCCAGCTGCGCACGCTGCTGACCACCGAGCTGCAGGCCGATCCGGTGCGGCTGGTGCCGGTGCTGCATTACGACGGCACGCCGATATCGGCGCGCTTCATCGCCGGCGATATCGCCGCGCGCCTGATCCCGGCCCAGCCCCGCGTCAAGGAGGCGGTCTGATGACCTATCTCGCCAAACCCAAGCTGCATCATCCGGCGCTGACCCCCAACCGCCTCGGCTTCACCCGCCGCGACTACGAGGGCGCGATCTCCACCCTCTGCGCCGGCTGCGGCCATGACTCGATCTCGGCCGCGATCATCCAGGCCTGCTACCAGATCGATCTGCAGCCCCATCGCCTGGCCAAGCTGTCGGGCATCGGCTGCTCGTCGAAGACGCCGACCTACTTCCTCGGCAACAGCCACGGCTTCAACTCGGTGCATGGCCGCATGCCCTCGGTGCTGACCGGGGCCAACATGGCCAACCGCGACCTGATCTATCTCGGCGTGTCGGGCGACGGCGATTCCGCCTCGATCGGGCTGGGCCAGTTCGCCCACGCGCTGCGCCGTGGGGTCAACATGGTCTATATCGTCGAGAACAACGGCGTCTATGGCCTGACCAAGGGCCAGTTCTCGGCGACGTCGGACCGCGGCTCCAAAAGCAAGAAGGGCGTGGTCAACCGCGACGAGGCGATCGACCTCGCCGGCCTCGCTTTGCAGCTTGGCGCCACCTTTGTCGCGCGCTCGTTCTCCGGCGACAAGACGCAGCTCGTGCCGCTGATCGAGGCGGCGCTGCTGCACAAGGGCCCTGCCTTCATCGATTGCCTCTCGCCCTGCGTCGCCTTCAACAACCACCCGGGCTCGACCAAGAGCTTCGATTACGTGCGGGCGCATAACGAGGCGGTCAACCATCTCGACGTGATGATCCCGCGCGAGGAGATCACGACCGACTATGAACCGGGCAGCGTGACCCAGGTGACCCAGCATGACGGCTCGGTGCTGAACCTGCGGAAGCTTGGCGCCGATTACGACGTGCACGACCGGCTCGGCGCAATGGCGCATATGATGGAACGGCGCGCGGCTGGCGAGATCGTCACCGGGCTGCTCTATGTCGAGCCCGATGCCGACGACATGCACGCCAACCTCAACACCGTGGCGACGCCGCTGAACCAGCTCGACGACGCCGCGCTCTGCCCGGGTTCGGCGGTGCTCGACAAGCTCAACGCCTCGTTGCGCTGAACGGCATTCTGTCCCAGGCAGCAGAAAGGTTGGAGTCCTGTGCGGTAGGATGACCGCTTCATTCCCGAGCGTGTCGACACGCAAGCCATCATTGCCTTCGCTGATGCGCTCGGGATCTTCGGATGAGCTGCAACTGAGGCCACGCGAACTCGCTGAGATCGTGTCCCTGGACGTGTAGCAGCGCGTCATTCGCGAAGCTCTCCGGCAGGGTTGGGCCGGAATGATCAGGTGGCGACAGCGGGCAACCTGACGATCTGATCATCGCCGAGGGCGGCAACCGAGAAACAGCTATGTTCGCCCGGCGAGCAAGCACCTGACCTGCTCGATAGTCATGGTGCCGTCGCTATCCTCGATGGCCCTTGCACGCGCCTTACGGCGCATATGAGTGCGATAGTCGGGGTCGGGATGATCTGCAGCCAGCCGAAATATCTCTCGATAAGTAGCCTCACCCGGAATCTCCGCGAGCAGGGAAAAAAGGCGGCTACGAGCATCCTGAGCATCGTCGCGAAGTGTTGGAGAATAAACGCCACTGTTCGCCCGATTGATATCCTCGGCAGTGCGGATGTGCCGATGCATCAAGACATAGAGCGCTTTCAAATGGGTTGGCGTGCGCCATACGCCAATCGAAGGGCTGGTCTCGCGACGACCGCCAACCAGTGCAACGACGAAGCGTTCGGCAAAGCGAGCATCCTCCGGCTGGGGAAGGCTCGACAGCCTGGCTTCGAGTGCGGCAAGCGCCATATCCGGTTCGACATCTACCCAAAGCGCAAACCAGACGGGAAGCTGCCCGGGCGGGGTCGCCGGATCTTCAACTCGGGTCCGCGCTAGGGCGCCCAGCCTGTCCGCGCCGAGACCGCCGCTTACCATGATGGTCCGGCCGTGCCGCAGACAATCGTCGTTGACCGCGCCATGTTCGCTGAACCAGTCGCATATCAATCCAGCCAGCTCGGCGTGAAGCCAAGGCGCGTGATACACAAGATCGCGCAGCATATAGTGCATCGGCCCGTCGGCGGCGCTGTTGGCCAGCTCCCACTGCACTTCGCCCCGGACAAGTGCCTGGCCAAGGTCGGGATGGGCGCGGTAGAGCGTCTCGAACCAGCTCGGAAACCCGTTCAGCTCATGCGGGACATAGCGCAGTGCATGGCGCGCCTCGTCCCTGTCGAGTCGGGTGATCCCTTGCCCGTCGTCGCCGGCTTCGATCTCCAGCCCGACCATGGCGAAGATGAGCGCATAAGGAATGGTCTCGCTACCGCCATTCTCAGATCGGAGAGTGGGGCGGTAGGTGCGCCAGTGGCGGCAGGCACCATCGCGGAACGCCTCGGCGACGGCCTCGCCGAATTCCGGGATGAGCGTCTGCCATTTCGCGCCGGCATGTCGGCTGAACCGCAAGCTGCCACCCTCGATGCTTCGCAGTAGGCCCGCCTGATCATGGCTCATCTCGCCGGGTTTCAGGCCAGGCGGTGCGCGGACGAGGTCGGGATTCGCCTTCAGCCGCGCAACGAAGTCGGTGTGCCACCGCGCTTCATTTTCGTCGTGCCGGCGCCGGCGCTGCTCCCATTTGCGCTCGTTCGCTCGCCAGCGCCCGCGCGTTAGCGAAGCAGGTGGACGCATCAGCAGGCCAAGCTTGGCCTCAAGAGCCGGGTCGCCCCTAACGGCACGCCACAATTGCAGCCGCCAGGCGCGGGGCCGGCCGCTCTGAGCATAGGTGCGGAAACTTCGCGATAAGGCGACCGAACGATCCTCAGGATGGCCACGCGCGGTGATCCATTCGAGCGTGCGCGGGAAACTCGATGCGTCGAATGACCAAAAATGCCCCATCCAGCTGACGGACCAATCGTCGACAAGCGGCTCGTCATCGGGTTTGAGCGCAGCGCGCGCTACAGCTACTGTATGCCAGAACAAGGCATCGTTGAGATCGGTCCAGCGCGGAATCAGCGCGTCCAGCTTGCTTTTGTGATCGGATACACCTTCGCTGCCAAAGCTACGCAGCGCCGGCACTTGGCTCAACACATCCATGGCGGCTGGCCCCAAGCTCGCCGATGACCCGCCGACAATGAGACGCTCGACCGCATGCATCGCCGGCGCCATCAGCCAGCGATGCTCCTCCGAGATCCTACATTCGCGCCGTTCGATATAGGGTTCTCGCTTGAGATAGCCGGCAAGCCCTTCGACCAACCGGGCAAGAGCCTGCTCAGGCGCGTGGTCTCTCACCAGTGGAAGACGATCGATCATGCCGTGGATTGCTTGGCTGAGACCGGTCGTCTGGAACCGCTCATAGGGTTCGAGATTGTCGAGCGACCGCAGAAGGAGTTCGACGAAGCGCGCGTTGGCCGGAACCGCATCTATCAGCTCTGCGAGCAAGCGTTGTGGCAAGCGTTCGCCCGAAGCGATGAGCCTGGCCCACAGGTCATAGGCGGCGTCCGCACCCAGAACGAGCGCGACCGCTCGTGCCGAGACGAGGCGCGCATAGATGTCGCGCCCCGGATCGCGTGCGATGGGTTCGAGGCGCTCTGCCGGCTCGGGCATCATGCCCTGCCAGACCAGGCGGCCGAGGAAGAAGATCGCCTCGTCGTCCTCACCATGGGCCTGGATCAGCGCAAGTGTATCGTCCGACAGGTCAGCCTGGGCGATCCGTGCAATCTCGCTATTGTCACCACCGCGCGCCTCGCGTCGGACAATGTTCGCGACAATGCCGTGAAGGATTTGCCGGCGCACGGCGAGCGGCAGCCGGGCCGGATCGCCGCCCTCAGTCGCGACCCCCGGTAGCAATGCGAGCGCACGGTCCCGGATCGCGTCGTCGAACAGGATGAGCCATGGCAGCAGTGGGCGCAGCCGTGGCACGATCACGGCTTCGTCATAGACAGTATGGAAAATCAGCCCTTCGACGGCAGGCCGGCCATTCGCGCCGGCGAGCACGCCCTTGAGGCTATGCGCCGACAGCAACTCGCGGGTTTCGCGATGCCGGAACCGGACCATGCCATAGATCGCATCGCTGAACACACCGCGACCGAGCAGCTCCCGGATCTCCGCTTCGCTCCATTCGGTAAGCAGCGCAGCTGCATCGAGTCCGGTACTGCTGCTGCTTCCGGGCAGGCGGATATTGGTGTTGCCGGTGAGCGTGGCGGCCAGGGCAAGCCTCTGTGCCCCACCGATCGCACGCTCGAGTGAGAGTGCAGCGGCAGCCGTGGGTGGAGGAGAGAGGCGGCGGTGAATGCCGTGCTCGAGCACTGCCAGACGACTGTCGAGCGAACCTGTCTCCTGCCAGATCGCAACGATATCTTCGAGATCAAACGGCAGGCGGGCGAGGCTGAACAGCGCGGCGCGGTCGATCGCCTCCAGCAAGGCGGCAACATCGATGACCCCGCGATGACCGGCGAAGATGCGGATGTCGTCGCGATCGAGTGGCGCAAGGTGGTACAGTTGCAGCCCGTCATCCGCATCTTCGCCGGCATCCGCACTCGGGTTGGATGTTGTCCTGCCCTCCTCGCTCGTCTCGTGGCGCGGCGGATCGTAGGGCAGCAACGCCTTGATCAGGTCGCGGTCGAGCTTGGGCCGCCAGGCATAGGGGCGACTAGAGACATAGACATGGGCACGATGCCGCGCGTCATGAATACGGATGGCAAAGGCCCGCAGTGCCGTCTCGAAAGCGCGTGGTGTTTCTAGTCGGACCTCGTCGACTGAATCGAGGAAGAACCAGGCTTCCTTGGTTCCGGCCAGCCAGTGCTCGAATGCATCGACTGAACCGATTTCGAACGCGCTCCCGAAACTTTCGTCGATATCCTCGATGCGGATGAAGAAGGCGGCCTGAGCCCGGGCGATCAAACGCTCCGCTTCGGCCTTGAGTTCATAGGTCTTGCCGGCGCCCGCATCGGCCAGGATCACCGCGCGATAGTCCGTGCGCAGTTGACTCCAGTTTCGCCGTTCGTCGCGGTCCAGCAAGGACCAAGTCTGATCAAGCTCGACATCATGCTCCTGATAGGCGCGTGAGATCGGCGTGAATCGCCTAATCAGAGGGACCGGACGGTTCACCTGAGCGCGCCTGCATCGACTGGATAGAGCCTGGGAAACCAGCGTTCGGCGACATCGGCCGGGAACCCAAGCCGAAGTGGGGCGCGGCTGCTCGCCGAAACCAGCATGCCGCGGTCGACCAAGGCGGCCGTCACCATGCGGGCCGCGCGCTCTTCATAGCCGGTCAACGACGGCACACGGCCGCGCTCGACTTCGCCGGCGAGAGCGGCTTCACGCAGAACCATGAAACTGCCACGGGGCAACCGCTTTGCCCGAACCTCTTCCTCAACATGCTGCTCGATCCGGCGAAGCAGGACTTCGGGCTCAAGCAGGTCGTCCATGAAGGCAATCTGATCGATCGCGCGCTCGAGGAAGAACTCGCAGAATGCCACGAGACCGCGCTGAGTGAGGTTGCCCCGGCCGTCGCGATCGCCCTCGCGTGGCGCATCTGCGGCCATGAGCAACTGCTTGTAGCGCGTTTCCTCCCGCGCCAGCCCGCGTGCCACCGACCACAGGCTAGTGCCAATGCCGAGCCGTTTTAACAGTGCATGCGACATCAGCCGTGCAACCCGCCCGTTCCCGTCGAGGAAGGGGTGAATCCACAGAAAACGGTGATGCACCGCGCCGACCGCCTGGATCTGGCGGAGCCGCGACAAGGAAGGGATGCTGTAAGCTATGTCGAACCGGGCGAGAAACCGCGGCAGTGTGCCATGGAGCGGAGGGATGTGTCGCCCGACGCGCACATCGCGCGTGCGCAGTGCGCCGGGAATGACCTCAACCCGCTCGCCAGTATCGGGGTTCTCGACCCAGAGCATTTCTGGGGGCAGACGACTGCAGAATTCCTGATGCAGCCAGCGCGCATAAGTCGCGGTCGCAGGCCAGACTTCTGGGTCTCTGCCTTCGTCTATCAACTGCTGGACATGGATATGGGCGACCGCCTCCTGCTGCAGCTCGCGCTGTCGCGGTTCATTCGAGAAGTCATTGGCCAGCGCGCGGTCGATATCGCGGGGATGCGTGTCATGACCTTCGATCAAATTGGAATAATAGCAGTTCATCGAGCGCACGAGCGTGCCGATAGACTCGCGCAGGATTGGATGGATACGCCGCGCCAAGCCACTTGCCTCACTGAGCAGCGTCGCCGTGCTGTCCTCAAGGTCGCGCACGGCTTCCCCGGGAAGCATTGGTTCCATCGAAGTAATATCCATGCCGTTCACTATGCCGGTATTAATGCCGGCTGAATAGCCTGAATTTGCTGGATATAATGTGATAATCAGCCGGTTAATATGCCGGTTAATATGCCGGATTACCTCCGTTAGCAGAGTGCGGAAAACCCCTGGGTGTTAGGGGTTTTCCGCTTTGGCTGAGTTGAAAAGTCGCCGACATGGGGGTGAAGTCCACGATTGGCGCTAGAACCGTGTTGCTGAATACGGCGCCGGGTCGGTGAACGGCGCGGCGCCGGTCATCAGTTCGGCCAGCAGCCGCCCTGTCGCGGGGCCGAGCGTGAAGCCCTGATGGCCGTGGCCGAAATGCAACCACAGGCCGCGGTGCTTCGGTGCCGGGCCGATCACCGGCAGCATGTCGGGCATGCAGGGCCGCGTGCCGCGCCACGGATTGGCCTCGACGGGCTTGCCCAGCTCGAACAGCCCGCGCGCGGCGGTCTCGGCCACGGCAAGCTGGCCCGACGGCAGATCGGTGCGGGCGAGATGCGCGCCGGTGGTGATGCGCATGCCGCGCGCCATCGGCGCCAGCACGTAGCCATGCGCGGCATCCATCAGCGGCAGTTCGAGCGGCCGCGGGGCCTGGTAGTGGCGGTGATAGCCGCGCTTCTTCACCATCGGGATGCGATAGCCCAGCGGCCGCAGCGCTTCCGGCGCCCACGGCCCCAGCGCCACCACCGCATGCTCGGCCTCGACCTGGCCGCCATCGGCATCGACGCGCCAGCCGCTGCCCGCCGGCCGCAGGGATTCGGCATCACCCGAGGCGAAGCGGCCGCCGGCACGGCGGAAATAATCGGCATAGGCCGTGACCAGCGCGCCGGGGTCGGACACCGTCCAGGGTTCCAGCCAGTGCACCGCCCCGACACCGGCCTCGGTCAGCGCCGGCTCGGCGGCCTTCAGCTCTTCGGGCGTCACGGCGCGGAAGGGGACGCCGTAGACTGCCTTCAGCCGCTCGGCATGGGCGATGTCCTTGTCCAGTGCGGCCCGGGTCCGGTGCAGGATGCGAAAGCCCTGGCGGCGGATCAGCGCATCGGCCCCGGCCAGGGTGATGAACTGCTGATGCTCGGCCGTGGCCTGGCGGATCAGCGCGGCATAGGCCGGGGCGATGCGGCCATGCCCCCGGGGTGCCGAATGCCGCCAATAGCCGAACAGGGCGCGGCCCTGGCCGAGCAGTGCCCGCCATTCATACTGCACGTCGTTGGTGCGGCCGAAGGCGATCGCCGACAGCGCGGCCAGATCGCGCGGCATCGGCGAGGGTTCGACCTGCTCGGCCTGGATGATGCCGGCATTGCCGTAGCTGGTCTCCAGCCCCGGCAGCTTGCGGTCGACCAAGGTCACGGACCAGCCGCGGCGCTGCAACTGCAGGGCGATGCCGACGCCGGCCATGCCGGCGCCGAGGACCAGGGCACTCGGCATTCCTAGATCTCCGATCGATGGATGAAAGCGTGCAGCCCGGCGATGACGATCGCGACATGGGCGGCGAAACCCGCATCGAGCGGCGCGGTCGTGCCGTTTTCCCAGCGCAGCATGAAATGGCGGTTGGCCATCTGTGCGCGAAAGCGATGCAGATGCGGATGGCGCACGGCATCGATCCCGGCCACCGCCGCGCGCATGCCTTCGGCCCAATCGGCCTGGTCCTCGGCCGGCAGGCTCGCGAATTCCATCGTGGCGAAACCGGCCATCGACGAGACGACGACGTCGAAGGCGGCCAGCAGCCGGTCGTCGGGGCAGCCGGCATGGCCGAGCGCGGCGATGATGCGGTCGATCAGCCCGAGGTCGACGGCGGCGTTGGAAACGAGGCTTGCCCCGGTCAGCCCGGCGACGTGCGGATGGCGCCGCATGGCGGCGCGATAGCGCCCGAACAGCTCGGCGATGAAAGCCTGCCAGTCGCGGGGATCGGCCTGCGGCAACAGATCGCGCAGCGCATGGGCCACCAGGGCGGCAAGCAGGTCGTTCTTGCGCGGGAAATACCAGTAGATCGCCGTCGGATAGACGCCGAGCCGGCGGGCCAGCGCGCGCATGGTGAACCCGTCGGGCCCCGCCTCGTCGATCAGGCCGAGCGCGGCATCGAGCACCACCTCGCAGCTCAACCCTGCCGGTGCCGCGGGCCCTGGCCTGGCCGCCTTGCGCTGTCCCGTCCCCATGTCCTTTCCGTTACCCGAATTGGACCGCCGCGGCAACGCTCGACAAAACTGCAGACAATCTGTTCATTCTTGTCGGGCTGCCGCAGGCGGCGGCCTGCGCCATCCTGGGATCCGCCATTCGTACAGGGGTTCATCGCATGGAAGACCGCGTCAGGATCAACGGGACCGAGCTGCTCTGCCACAACTGGGGCAGGCTGTCGCGGGTCAGCCTCGACTATCGCCGCCGCGACGGGCAGTGGACGCAGCAGACCCGCGAGATCTACGACCGCGGCGACGGCGCGGTCATCCTGCCCTACGACCCCCGGCGCGGCACCGTGCTGCTGGTGCGCCAGTTCCGCCTGCCGGCCTACCTCAACGGCGGGCGCCAGGCGTTGCTCGAAGCCTGCGCCGGGCTGCTTGACCAGGATCAGCCTGCCGACTGCATCCGCCGCGAGACCGAGGAGGAGCTGGGCTATCGCCTCGACGACGTCGCCGAACTCTTCACGCTCTACATGAGCCCCGGCAGCGTCACCGAACGCCTTGCCTTCTTCGCCGCCCGCTACAGCCCGGCCGACCGGCTGAGCGAGGGCGGGGGTGCCGCCGGCGAGGGCGAGGATATCGAGGTGGTCGAAATGACGCTCGATGCCGCCCTCGCCGCCATCGGCCGGGGCGAGATCGTCGACGGCAAGACCGTGATCCTGCTGCAGCACGCCAGGCTCAGCCGTCTGTTGTGAGCGCGGGGTGGGATGATGTCAGGCTGTTCCTGGCCGTGGCCGAGGCGGGCAGCTTGAGTGCCGCGGCCGCGACCCTCGGCTGCAGCCAGCCGACCATCGGCCGGCGGCTGAAGGCGCTGGAGCGTGATCTCGGCCTGACCCTGCATGAACGTCACGCCAACCGCATCGTGCTGACCGCTGCCGGCCGGGCGATCGCGGCCGAGGCCGCGCGCATGGCCGATGCTGCCGCCGGCCTCGACCAGGCGGCAAGGGCGCTGGCGCAGGCCGAGCCCGGGCCGCTGCGGATCTCGGCCACCGGGTCGCTCGCCTATTTCCTGACGCTGCATCAGGCCGAACTGGCGGCCGGCACCGGGGGCATCGCCGTGACCATCCTGGCCAGCCGCGAGCGCGCCAACCTCGCCCGCCGCGAGGCCGACGTGGCCTTGCGCATGCGCCGCCTGCCCGAAGACGGCGATCTCACCGCCCGCCGGCTCGCCCGCCTGGCCCACGCCGTCTACGGCGCCTCGCGCGAGGTCGCGGCGGTGATCGGCCTGCCCGATCCCGAACTCCGTCCCTCCCAGGCCGCCTGGCTCGACGGCTGGGCCGCCGGCCGGCCGATCCCCTTGAGGC
>JAEYTW010000255.1 GCA_023433835.1 Pseudomonadota bacterium
CTGCGTCCTGACCGTCTATCTTTACTACGACACCGGCCGTGCCGACTTCGTCGCCCTGCAATACGAAGTCGACGGCAGTCCCGCCCGCGGCCCCGCCGCCGATGCCTGCCTCATTCACCTGCGCCGCGATGACAACAACTGAGTCCGCCACCATCGTCCTGGTCGACGACGACGCGACCTTCCGCCAGCTGCTGGCCGACAACCTCGCCGACGAGGGTTACGAGGTCGCGGGCTTTCCCGACGGCCACGCCGCTCTCGCCTGGTTCTCCGCCGGCAACCAGGCCGACGTCGTCGTGCTGGACTGGCAGATGACGCCGCCCGGCCCGGACGTCCTGAAGGCGATGCGCCAGGCTGATATCGAGGTGCCGGCCCTGTTCCTCACCGGCCACGCCCTGCCGCTGCTCGAGGAGACCGGCCTGGCGCTCGGCGCCGTCGATTTCGTCGACAAGGCCAAGAGTGCCGCGATCATCCTGCATCGCGTGCGTAACGCCATCGCCTATGCGCGCCCGCCGGCCAAGCCCGAGGTGGTGGCCGAGGATGCGCACGGCCCCGTGGCCCTCGATCGGGCCAGCGCGACATTGAGCTGGGCGGGCAGGCCGGTCGAACTGACGCTCGGCGAATTCCGGGTCTGCGCCCGACTGATCGATGCCTGCGGCCAGAACGTCAGCTATCGCGAAATCTACGACCTGATGCGGGGCGAGGGGTTCGTCGCCGGCCAGGGCGACCAGGGCTATCGCACCAACGTGCGGGCGATGATCAAGCGCATCCGCCAGAAATTCCGCCAGGTCGACGACAGCTTCGAGGCGATCGAGAACTATTCGGGCTTCGGCTATCGCTGGCCGCTGCAGCCGCCGGCGACATGACGCTTGGCCTGCGCCTCGCCCGGCTGTGGCGCTCGCTGTCCCTCCGGGCCGCCATCCTGGCGGTGCTGCTGATCACCCTGCCGCTGGTCCTCTACGATCTGTTCCGGCTGTCCGATGCCCATCGCCAGGATCTGTTGCGCGCCGCGATCCAGGCACAAGGCCTCGTCGTCGGCCGCGCGCTGCAGGAACGGCTCGCCGCCACCGGCGACCTGCCGCTCTACCGCCTTTCCGAACTGCTGGCCCGCTACCAGACCGAGGGCACCTCGCTGCGCCTGTTCCTGCGCCCGAACAGCCCGGCGGGATCGGGCTTCCTGGTCGTGGCAGCCGCGCCCCCGCTGGCGCCATCGGACATGGAGGCGGCCAAGACCCGGCTCGATCAGGCCGGCGTGCTCGCCTCGCTGCCGTCGAGCTGCCTGTCGGAGGCACCGATCGCCCTGCGCCTCGACCGCTCGGACGGCGCGACCGAGCTGATCTCGGCGATCGTCGCCACCCGCACGCCGCAGGGCTGCTTCGCGCTGGCCGTCTCCCGCTCGCTCGACAGCGAGGCCGGGCACCAGCTGGGCCTGCCCTACTGGCAGACGCCGGAAGTTCGCACCGCCGCCCTGCTCTACCTCGCCTTCGTCGCATTGGTGGTGGCGATCGTGTTCGATGTCGGGCGTGCCTTGCGCCGCTTCGTGCGGCTTGCCGGCGCCATCGCCGCCCGCCGCGAGACCGGGCGTTTTGCCGCCGCCACCGACGTGCCCGAGCTGACCCCCGCCGCCCGCGCCTTCGACAGCATGGTGGACTCGCTTCGCGCCGCCGCCGCGGAATTGCGCGATGCCGCCGAGGAAACCGCCCATGCGCTGAAGGCGCCGATCGGCACGCTGCGCCAGGCGGTCGAACCGCTGCGCCGGCGCGTACCGGCCGACGACGAGCGCGGCAGGCGCGCCCTGACTGCGGCCGACGGGGCGCTCGACCGTCTGGAGGAACTGATCCAGACCGCCCGCCGCCTCGACCAGGCCACCGCCGCCCGGCTCGATCCGCGCATCGCGTCTCTCGAACTCGCCGATTGGGTACGGCTCGCCATCGCCAGGCATGCCGCCGCCGCCGCGGCCAGGCGCATCCTGATCGAGACCGACGCCCTGCCCGCCCAGAAGGTGCTGGCCGACCGCGAGCTGGTGGTCGAGGCGCTGGGCCAGGTGATCGAGAATGCCCTGTCCTTCTCACCGGAAGGCGGGCGGGTGCGCATTGCCGCGGCGGCGACCGGAACCGAGATGACCGTGACGGTCCAGGACCAGGGCCCGGGCGCGCCCGACGCGATGCTGCCGCGGCTGTTCGAGCGCCACCTGTCCCATCGCCCCGACGCGGCGCCGGGCCAGCATTACGGGCTGGGGCTGTGGATAGCCAAGCGCAACCTGGAAGCCTGCGGCGGCACCATCGTCGCCGCCAACCAGCCCGCGGGCGGCCTCGCCGTCAGCCTCGCTCTGGCCCGCGCCTAAAGTCCAAGGGGCTTGCGGTGGCGTGCTATCGGGAGCAATGTCATTTAAACGTCAAATTTCTGTAACAATACAAAGCCGGTATCGCCGCCGGCGAATGGAGGTATCCGCCAGTGACCGTCACCCACGCCGTCATCCAGTTGATCGGCGAAATCGCCTTGCTCCTCTGGGGCATCCATATGGTTCACAGCGGCATGGTCCGGGCCTTCGGCATGCAGTTGCGACGCTGGCTGGGGCGATCGCTGAAAAGCCGGGTGCGGGCGATGCTGGCCGGGATCGGCGTGACCGCGGTGCTGCAGAGTTCGACGGCCACGGCGATGATGGCGACCTCGTTCGTCGCGGCGGGCGTGGTGGCCCTGACCCCCGCCCTCGCCATCATGCTGGGTGCCAATATCGGGACGGCCCTGATCGTCCAGCTGCTCTCCTTCGATATCGGCCTGGTCTATCCGGTGCTGATCTTCGTGGGCCTCGTCGCCTTCCGCCGCGGCGCCCAGACCCGCGTGCGCGACCTCGGCCGCGTCGCCATCGGCCTCGGGCTGATGCTGCTCTCCCTGCATCTCCTGACCCAGACCGTCACCCCGGCGGCGCAGTCGGCAACGACGGTCGAGCTGCTGCGCGCCCTGACCGGCGAGCCGCTGGTCAACCTGGCGCTCGCCATGATCCTGACCTGGGCGGCCCATTCCTCCGTCGCGATGGTCCTGGCGATCGTCTCGCTGGCCGGCGCCGGCGTGATCAGCCCGGCGGCGGCGGCCGCCATGGTCCTCGGCGCCAATCTCGGCACCAGCCTCAACCCGCTGATCGACGCGCTGGGCAAGGACCGGGCGTCCTTGCGCCTGCCGCTGGCCAATCTCGGCGCCCGCCTGCTGGGTGCCGTCGTCCTGTTGCCTCTGCTGCCCTGGCTGATGGCCGAGATCGCCCAGTTCGTGCCGGGGGCGGCACCTCGGATCGTCGCCCTGCATCTCGGCTTCAACGTGCTGCTGGCCGCGATCTTCCTGCCGCTGCTGGGCCCGCTCGGCCGCCTGCTGCAGCGCTGGCTGCCCGACGCGCCGGCCGCGGCCGATCCGGGCATGCCGCTCTATCTCGATCGCCATACCTTCGCCGAGCCGGCCGTGGCGCTGGCCTCGGGCGCGCGCGAGGCGCTGCGGCTGGCCGACATCGTCGAATCGATGCTGCGCGGCGCGCTGGCGGCGCTGGTCGACCAGGACCGCAAGCGCCTGCGCGAGATCGCGCAGATGGACACCGTGCTCGACCGGCTGCATCTCGCGCTGAAACTGTTCCTGACCGAACTGAGCCGCGAGGACCTGACCGAGGCCGAGCAGCGCCGGCTGACCGAGATCATGGCCTTCGCCATCAACCTCGAGCATATCGGCGACATCATCGACAAGGGGCTGGTCAAGCTCTTGCGCCGCAAGCTGGAGCTGCAGCTCAATTTTTCGCCCGAAGGCCAGGCCGAGATCATCGAGATGCACGGCCGGCTGGTCGAGCATCTGCGCATTGCCGTCGCCGTGCTGATGGAAGGCGATCTCGGCGCGGCCGCCAGGCTCGTGGCCGAGAAGGAACGCTTCCGCGCGCTGGAGCGCGAGGCGACCTCGGCGCATTTCGCCCGGCTGCGCGAAGGCCGGCCGGAAAGCGTCGAGACCTCGGGGCTGCATCTCGACCTCGCCCGCGACCTGAAGCGCATCGAGGCCCATATCGCGGCCACCGTCCAGCCGCGGCTCGAGGCCGCCGGCCTGCTGCGTCCAAGCCGGCTGGCGGCGGAATAGCCGACACATGGTCACCGCCGGGGCGGACCCGGCGGTGACGAAATTCCCAGACTCAGACCGGCGTCTCGACGATACCGCCCTCGACCCGCAGCGCCGCGCCCGTGGTGGCCGAGGCCTGGGGCGAGCAGGCATAGACGATCATGTTGGCGACTTCCTCGGTCGAGGCCAGCCGCCGGATCATCGACGACGGCCGGGCACTGGCGACGAAGGCGGCGCCCAATTCCTCGATCGACTTGCCGGTCTTCACCACCTGCGGCTTCAGCATCGCCTCGACGCCCGGGGTACGCGTCGGCCCCGGCAGCACCGCGTTGACCGTCACGCCGCTGCCGGCGGCAACCTTGGCCAGGCCGCGCATCACGGCCAGCTGCGCCGTCTTGCTGAAACCGTAGTGCACCATCTCGACCGGGATGTTGACCCCCGATTCCGACGAGATGAAGACGACCCGGCCCCAGCCCTTCGCCATCATGTCCTGGAGATAGGCGCGCGCCATCCGCACGCCCGACATCACGTTGACCTGGAAGAAGCGTTCCCAGTCGCCGTCGGGGATCTCGAAGAACGGCTTCAGTTCGAAGATGCCGAGATTGTTGACCAGGATGTCGGCCTTGGGCACCGCGGCAACGAACCGGTCGCAGCCCGCGGCATCCGACAGGTCGCCGGCCACGCCCTGCAGGCTGGCGCCGGGAACCGCGGCCTTGATCGCGTCCACAGCCGCGGCAACCTTCTCCGCATTGCGGCCGTTGACCACGACATGGGCGCCGGCCCGCGCCAGGCCGAGGGCCGCGGCATGACCGATGCCGTCGGTCGAACCGGTAACGACGGCAATCTTGCCGCTGAGATCGATGTGCATTGCTGCCTCCTTCAGGCAATGGCCCCGCCGCCGTCGACCCGCACGGTCGTGCCGGTGGCGAACGGGGTGGTGGCCAGGAACAATATCGCATTGGCGACGTCGGTCGATTGCCCGACGCGACGGGCCGGCAGGCGCTGGGCGGCGCCGTCGAACAGCGCCTGGCGCTTCTCGGCCGCCATGCCGTCCCACAGCGGTGTGTCGATCAGTCCCGGCGAGACGGCGTTGACCCGCACCGGCGCCAGTTCAAGGGCGAGGCCGCGCGCCAGCCCCTCCAGCCCGGCATTGATCGCGCCCTGCACCACCGAGGTGGCCGAGGGCCGCACGGCGAGGAAGCCGGTGACGAAGGTCAGGCTGCCGCCGTCGACGATCCGGGCGGCACGGGCCACCCGGTAGGCCCCCCAGAACTTCGACTCGACCGCCGACCGCGCCTGGTCGAGCGTCAGCCCGCGGATCGGACCGGTGGGCGTGCGCGCCGCCGAGACCGCGATGTGGTCCCAGGGCTCGCCGCCGGCGAAGAAGGCTTCGACCGCAGCCTCGTCGCCGGTATCGAGCACGACGGCCCGGGCCGGCCCGCCGATGCGGTCGCGGGCAGCCGCCAGCCGCGCTTCGTCGCGCGCGGCAATGGTGACGC
>JAEYTW010000295.1 GCA_023433835.1 Pseudomonadota bacterium
GCGCGGCGGGCGGCGCTCGCCATCGGCGACCTGCGGGCGCCGCTGCACGGCGCCAGCCCCGATCGCCTGGTCTTTGCCGACCAGGCCATCATGAGCGACGACAGGGGCGAACGGCTCGATGCCCTCGTGGCGCGCGTCGCGCCCCAGGGGGTCGAGGCCGAGGGCAGGATCGCGCCGGGCGCGGACTACGAGCGCTTTTCGCAGTATGCCTACGGCGCCCATTTCGCCGAGGTCGGCGTCGATGTCGACACCGGCGAGGTGCGGTTGCGCCGGATGCTCGGCGTCTTCGCGGCCGGGCGGCTGCTCAACGAGAAGACGGCGCGGTCGCAGGCGATCGGCGGGATGATCTGGGGCGTCGGCACGGCCCTGCACGAGGAAAACGCGGTCGATCCGCGCTTCGGGTCGTTCATCAACCAGGACCTGGCCAACTACCACCTGCCGGTCCATGCCGACATCCCGGACCTCGATGCCGTCTTCCTGCCGGAAGTCGACGAGCATGCCAACCCGATGGGGGCGAAGGGCGTGGGCGAGCTTGGCATCTGCGGCGCCGCGGCGGCGATCGCCAACGCGGTCCATAACGCCAGCGGCGTCCGGCTGCGGGACTATCCGATCACCATCGACCGGCTGCTGCCGCATCTCCTGAAAGTTTAACAAGCCTTTTACTTTTCTAGCGCGGCCAATTGCGCCATCCTGGCGGGCATCGGACCGCCCCGGGGGGATTTGGCATGCGCGCGACAATCATCGGCATCGGGCTGGCGGCGTTGCTGCCGGCCGGCATCGGCATGGCGCAGGAGGCGGTCAAACCCGCCCCCGGGCTCTATATCCGCGGCGAGGTCGGCTATTTCTGGTCGCGCCCGGCCGATATCGGCGATCGCGCCGCCTGGAATGGCCCCAACTGCGTCATCTGCACCGGCGGCAGCCTCGACGACGTCGGGAACGGCGGCACGATCGGCGGCGGGCTCGGCTGGCGCTTCAACGACTGGCTGCGCGCCGAAGCCACCGTCACCTATCGCGGCGGGATGCAGCTGAAGGACGGCGACGGCTCCGGCTATTCCTACCGATCCGACATCAACTCGACCGCCGGCATCGTCAGCCTGCTGGTCGATTCGCCCTGGCGCCTCGGCCCCCTGCAGCCGTTCGCGGGCGCCGGCATCGGCGTCGCCCACAACAGCATGGGTCGCATCAGCCAGAGCGCCACCTTAAGCGGCGTGCCGGTTTCCGAGAACGACCCCGGCGGTTCCAACACCGGCTTTGCCTGGCAGGCGACGGCCGGCCTGGCCTGGCCGATCACCGCGAACCTGACGGCCGAACTGGCCTATCGCTACGTCGATCTCGGCAAGCTCCGCACCTCGGCCGGGAATTCGCAATTCACCGTCGGCGCGTCATCGGTCACCGTGTCGACCGGCGGTGTCGAAGGCAATCTGCGCGGCCAGGAAGCCGTGCTCGGCCTGCGCTGGTCGTTCTGAGGGAGGATCCGATGTTCCGCCGCTGCGTCACGCTCGTCTTCCTCCTGCTTCTCGCCGCCACCGGCCAGGCCCTGGCCGGCGCCAACATCCTGATGGTGACCACGTCGACGCCGGCGGGCATCGCCGCGATCTCGATCTGGACCAGCAAGGCGGCCCACGACCAGAACCAGCCGGCGTTCTTCACCTGCAACCCGACGACGGCGTCACCGAATTGCCCGGTGCCGGGGCTATCAGACGGGCAGACCCCCTATTTCGTCGTCGGCACCAATGCCGGCTACAACGTGATCGGCGGCAGCGGCATGTGCGCCGGCATCTCGGGCCCGACCTTCTCGGCCACCGTGCCATCGGGCAACGCGGTCTGCGGCATCCAGGTCTCGAACGCCCCGGTGGTGCTGAACGTCACCGCCGCCAACCCGGCGGCCATTACCGCGATCAACGTCTACAAGAGCTTCAACGCGACCACCCAGCAGACCGGCCCGCTGGTCGGCAGCTGCGCCCCCACCGTGGCCCAGCCGACCTGCGTGATGACCGGCGGCCTTGCCGCGGGCGACAATCCATATTTCGTCGTTGATTCGACCATCGGCTACGGCATCACCGGCGGCACGCAGCTCTGCGCGGCCGTCGGCGGCTCGCCCTTCACGGTCAACGTCGCCGCCAACGGCGTCTATGCCTGCACCCTGAACAGCGCCACCAACATCCTGTCGGTGACTTCGCTGAACCCGGCCGGCATCGCCTCGATCCAGGTCTACAAGGGCTATGCTTCCGGCGCGCCGATCGGCTCGCCGCTGGCCACCTGCACGCCGACGCCCAGCGCGCCGAACTGCTCGGTCGCGGGTCTCAGCGCCGGCGACAAGCCCTACTTCGTGCTGGGCGTCAATGCCAATTATGGCGCCAGCGGCGGCACCGGCCTCTGCAACGGCGTCAGCGGCACCACCTTCCAGCTGGCGGCGCTGTCGGCCGGCGGCGGCTGGACCTGCGGGCTGAACAGCGTGACCCAGCCGCAGAACGGCTGGTGGTACTCGAACGACGCCAGCGGCAACGGCTATGCCTTCCAGCTCGATAAGACCAGCCAGTATCTCTACGGCGTCGTCTTCACCTATCGCACCGACGGCAGCCCGATCTGGTATGCGGTCAACGCGATGGCCAACGCCTCCAACGTCTTCATGGGCACGGCTTCCGAATTCGTCGGCGGCGGCACGCTGGCCGGCGGCACGCCGGGCGCCGCCCGGCTGAAGTCGATCGTCGCCAATGTCCAGCTCGCCTTCACCTCGGGCACGGCCGGCACGCTGACCTGGACCTCACGGCCGGCCGGCGGCGGTCCGGCCACCGTGACGACCAAGGCGCTGCAACGCTTCCCGATCAACGGCACGCCGATCCAGCAGCCCCCGGCCAACGCGCCGACGACCGGCTGGTACGAGGGCCCCCAGTTCGGCAGCGGCTATTTCCTGGAGATGCAGGGGTCGAAGGCCAATATCGGCATCTACAGCTATGACAACAGCGGCGCCCCGACCTGGAGCACGACGGGCAATGCCGCGGCCGTCGCGACATCGGGCGGCTGGCAGGTCAACACGCCACTCTACAGCTATTCGGGCGGCGCACCGCTGACCTCGACCCCCGTGGTGCCGACGGCCACGTCGCTCGGTACCATCATCGGCAATCTGGGGCCGACCACCAATACCCTGACCCTGTGGAACAGCCTGGCGATCACGCTGCAGCCCTATACCGGCTTCGGCGCGACTGCCGGCAACTGGCTGCAGATCGTCAACAACAACGGCATTGCGCTGCCCAACCCGTGGATCTCGTTCAACAGCCCGGGCGGGCTGGTGTCGTTCGTCGACAATCAGACCAATGCCTTCGTCACGGTCCAGCCGCTGACCTCCTATCAGCTGTCGCGCGTCGCCAACGGCAGCTTCTTCATCAACGCCACTGGCATCGGCGGCCGCGTCTTCGTCTCGGCCCAGGCGATGTCGTTCCCCAAAGGCGCCCTGCCCAGCCCGACCAATACCTCGGATCCCAATTACGGCTTCCGCTGGCAATTCCTCGAGGTCGGCGGCGATTACGACCTTTCCTTCGTCGATCTCTATTCGATCCCGATGGCCTTCAACCAGGGTTCGCTGACCTACGGTGCGGCGACGTCGGCCCAGCTGTCCTCGTTCGTCTCGACGCTGTCGGGGCTGATCGCCAAGCCCAATCCGGCGGTCCAGACCAATGGGGGCAGTTTCGTGCGCATCGTCAGCCCGGCGGAATCGGCCATCGTCGCGTCCTACCCGTCGCTCGGCACCTATGTCGCCAACACGAACTTCGCCAATCTGACGATCAGCGATTCCTACAACGGCGTGGCGCCCGACAAGCTGCCGCCGAACGCTGCCTGTTCGGCGACCGCCTATGCCGGCCAGGCCTATGCCACCACCTCGATCGGCTATGACGGCGCCAGCCTGACGATCCGGGGCAATACGACCGTCGCCGGCCAGGCCCCGGTACCGTTCACCATCGTCGCCTCGGCCCAGTCGTCGGTGCAGACCACGGCGACGCTGACCCACGAGGCCTTCTCGTCGGCGATCTACATGGGCGAGATGGACTACACCGTGACGTCGTCGATCTGCGCGACGACCGCCAAGACCGAGAACAACGGCGCCAACGACGTCTTCTCGGTGGTGATCCGCGACATCCTGGCCGGCTTCTCGGTCGGCTATGTCGGCTCGCCCGCCTATGGCAGCCAGCCGTCCAGCGCCTGGTGGGGATCGTCGACCATCTTCGGCGGGCTGCAGCCGGGCTCGACGGCGGCCGCGCCGCTCTACAATCCCTGGGCGGCGGCGGTCTATGCCCAGTTCCAGAACCAGGTCTACGGCTTCCAGTATTCCGATCACTTCACCACGCTGGGCAGCCCGCTGGTCTCGGTCCAGCCGGGCAGCCCGCTGCAGCTGATCCTGCTGAACGAAAAGAACTGAGCCGCGGGCATTCCCTGTCGTCACCCAGTGGGGTGTCGGCAGG
>JAEYTW010000341.1 GCA_023433835.1 Pseudomonadota bacterium
GTCAAGGCGTTCCGGCAGGCCGGGCTGCCGGTCGAGGCGGTCGACCGCCAGCCCGATATCGGCGGGCAGTGGCTCTATGGCGGTGAGGCCAGCGCGGTCTACGCCTCGACCCACCTGATCTCGTCCAAGGGCCCGACGGCCTATGAGGATTTTCCGATGCCGGCGGACTGGCCGGCCTATCCGCATCATGCCCAGGCGCTGCAGTATCTGCGCGACTACGCCGCGCATTTCGGCCTGATGCCGGCGATCCGCTGCGGGGTGGGCGTGCGCCGGCTGACGCGCGCCGGTGCCGGTTGGCAGGCCGAGTTCGACGACGGCCGGGTGTGCGGCTACCGGGGCGTCGTCATCGCCAACGGCCATCTGACCGACCCCGAGATGCCCCGAATCCCCGGGCAGTTCGACGGCCGGGTCATGCATGCCAAAGCCTATCGCACGCCCGATCTGTTCACGGCCAAGCGCGTGCTGATCGTCGGCATGGGCAATACCGGCTGCGACATCGTCGTCGATGCGGTCCACCATGCGCGGGCTGTGCTGTGGTCGGTGCGGGGCGGCAATCACTTCGTGCCCAAGTTTCTCGGCGGCCGGCCGGCCGACGAGGGCGGGCGGCGCGGCCTGGCCAATCGCCTGCCGCGCCGCTGGCGCGGCCGGATTCATGGCGCGGTACTGGGATTCGTCGTCGGCCGGCCCGAACAGTTCGGCCTGCCCAAGCCGGCCCACGGCCTCTACGATCGTACGCCGATCGTCAATTCGCTGGTGCTGCAGCATCTGGGCCAGGGCGATGTGGCAGTGCGCGGGCCGATCCGCGAATTCCAGGGGCAGGAGGTGGTCTTCGCCGACGGCCGGCGCGACCAGGTCGACCTCGTCCTCTTCGCCACCGGCTATCGCGCCACCTTTCCGTTCATCGCGCCTGGGCCGCTGAACGAGGTCGGGGGCGTGCCGCATCTGCACCTCAACATCTTTCCGCCGGAAGACAACGGCCTCTTCGTCGCCGGGCTGATCGAGGGCGCCGGTATCGGCTGGGGCGGCCGGGCGTTGCAGGCCGAGTTGATCGCGGCCTATCTCAAGGCCGGGCCGGAGGCCGTGGCCCGGTTCCGCCGGGCGGTGGCCGAGACCTGCGGCCGGCCGCGGGCGGCGGAGCGGGGGGAAAGCGGCTTCTTCGTCGACTACGCGGCCTATCGCCGCGATCTCGTCGCGGCGACAGGGGCGTTGCAGGCTCAGTAGGTCATGCCGTCCTTCAGGACCGGTACCCAGCGGCCGTCCCTGACCACCGACAGGTAGGAGGTGGCCGAGCCCTGGTGGTTGGTCTCGGAGAAATTCATCACCGGCCCGCCGAAGATGTCGCGATAGCCCTTGATGCCTTCCAGCGCGGCGATGAAGCCGTCGGTCGTCAGGTTGCGGCCGGCACGGTCCAGTGCGGTGACGGTGAGGTCGGCGCCCTGCCAGGCGAAGATCGCGCCGATATTGAGCTCGGCCTTGAAGCGTTCCTGATAGGCCTTGATCCAGGCCTGCAGGTCGGGCGAGGCGGTGTCGGCATAGGGCAGGATGAAGCCGGATCCGGAATAAAGTCCTTCCGTCGCCTTGCCCGGCGCCGCCGCGACCATGTATTCGTAGGCGCCCGACTGGGTGAACCAGGTCGCCTCGTTCCAGCCCATCCGCTTGGCGGTGCCGAGCGGCAGGATGGTGGTGCGCAGCAGCGTGCCCATGGCGATCAGGTCGCAATTGGCCTGGCGCAGCTTGGTCACCGGCGCGCTGAAATCGGTGTCGGTCGGTTTGACGGGCGCGGTGTCGGCCAGCGCCACGTTCATCGCCCGGGCCTGGTCGCGGATGCCTTCCAGTACCTCCTGGCCGAAATCGGTATCCTCGTAGAGGGCGCACAGCACGCGGGACTGCTTCTCGGCGACGAGGTACTTCACGCCGGCGCGGATCTGGTCGTAATAGCTCGAGCCCAGCGCGAATTTCAGCCGGTTCAGGGGCTGCGACATCGAGCGGGCGAGAGTCAGCGGGAACAGGTTCGGCACGCGGGCCGCTTCCTGGTCCCTGAAGGCGGCGTTGACGATCGGCGTGCCGAAGGAGGAGACGATCGCGAATACCTTGTCGCGGTTGATCAGCTTGTTCACCGCGGCGACCCCGCGCGGCACCTGGTACTGGGTATCCTCGACCACCAGCTTGATCTTGCGGCCGTGAATGCCGCCCTGGGCGTTGACCAGGTCGTAGCGCATCTGCGCCGCATTGCGCGACGACACGCCGTAGAACGCCGCCGGCCCCGACAGGTCGGTATGCATGCCGATGACGATTTCCTTGTCGGTGACTCCACGCAGCGTCTGGGCGAAGGCGGGCGGGGTGGCGGCGACGCAGACCGCCAAGACGGACGCGGCCAGGGCATGGCGCATGATTGATCCTCCCAAGTCAGCTTCGTTGCGAGCTTTGCGGGCAGGTTAATGAATTTAATTCATTAGCTCAAGGCCTGATTGAATCGGCGATCATGCCCACACACCATTGCCGTTTCGGCATTTTGGTGAGATGGCGCCATTAATCTGGGGTGAACGGTCTCTTGTAGTGTCACGAGCGCGTCACACCGCATGTAGTAGGATGCCGTAAAATCCTCTGGCCAAGCCCGTCTTGGCTTGCCAGTATGTCATCCAGTCAGGTTCGGTGAGGATTGCGTATGCGTCTGTCGCCTGAAAACTGCCCGGCCTTGGTTCTGAACGCCGACTATCGGCCGCTCAGCTACTTCCCGCTGTCGCTGTGGCCCTGGCAGGAAGCGGTCAAGGCCGTGTTCCTCGATCGCGTCAACATCCTTTCCGAATACGACAAGGTCGTCCGCTCGCCCGGGTTCGAGATGCGGCTGCCGAGCGTGGTATCGCTGAAGAAGTATATCGCCCCGGCGCGCCGCCCGGCGTTCACGCGGTTCAACGTCTTCCTGCGCGACCGTTTCACCTGCCAGTATTGCGGCGACCGCGACGAATTGACCTTCGACCACATCATCCCGCGCTCGCGCGGCGGGGTGACCAGTTGGGAGAACATCGTCACCGCCTGCGCGCCCTGCAACCTCGCCAAGGGCGGGCGACTGCCGCATGAATGCCGCATGCATCCGAAGAGTAAACCGGTGATGCCGACCGTCGTCGATCTGCAACATAATGGGCGGGCTTTCCCGCCCAATTATTTGCACAGCTCCTGGCGCGACTACCTTTATTGGGACACCGAACTCGAGCCCTGATGTAGCCATCGGGCTTTTTGCATTTTGCGAAAAATTACACAAAAGTTCTACCGACCAGCCCAGCCATTGGTATACATCCCTTATCCTGAAGGCGGTCGAGCGCATCGGGCTGATTCCGGTGCCGCGCCCTCGGTTCTGATCCATGTTTGGGGGATTTCATGATCGGTAAGTTTGGGGCGCTGCTCTGTGCCGCGTCGCTGTTCGTCGCCGCCGGCGCTCAGGCTCAGGGCAAGCAGGACTTTACCCTGGTCAACGCGACCGGCTACGTGATCAGCGAAGTCTACGTCGCGCCGAGCAGCTCGGACGATTGGGAGAACGACATCCTCGGTTCGGGCCTGCTGGACGAGGGCGTCGCGGTGCCGATTCATTTCGAGCGCGGCACCAAGACCTGCAAGTGGGACCTGAAGGTCGTCTACAAGATCGACAACTCGAAGGCGGTCTGGTCGAACATCGACCTCTGCGAAGTCTCCAAGATCACGATCAAGTACAACAAGTCGACCGACACCACCTCGGCGTCGTTCGATTGATCTGACTGGTTTTTGGGGGGCGGCTAACCGGGTTCGCCGCCTTCATCCCTCCGCGCCCGGCCGCGACCGGGTGATCGTGCGGGACAGGATGATCACCGGCACCAGGCCGGTCGCCACGATCACCAGCGAGAACAGCCCCGCCTCGGCCAGGCGCTCGGTCGTGGCCATGCGGAACGCCTCCACCGCCAGGGTGTCGAGGTTGAAGGGCCGCAAGATCATCGTCGCCGGCAATTCCTTCATCACGTCGACGAAGACCAGCACCAGCGCCGACAGCACGCTGGGCCGCATCAGCGGCAGATGCACCCGCCACAGCACCATGGCCGGGCGGCAGCCCAGGGTGCGTGCCGCCGCTTCCAGGCTCGGCCGGATCTTGTTCAGCCCGCTTTCGACCGGCCCGTAGGCGACCGAGAAGAAGCGCGCCAGATAGCCGTAGAGCAAGGCGATCGTCGTGCCGCCGACCAGGAGGCCGGCATTCTGCCCGGTCAACGCCTCGACCGCCCGGCCGAGGCCGCGATCGATCCAGCCGACCGCGATCAGGATGCCGATGGCGATGACGGCGCCGGGGGTCGCGTAGCCCAGCGCCGCGACGCGGGCGAGGCCGCGCGCGATGCCCTGGACGTCGGCCCGGACCCAGAAGCCGGCCGCGACCGCGACCGCGGCCACGACGATCGCGGCGCCGGCCGCGAGCAGGAAGGAATGGGCGACCACGACGCCGAAGCGGGCCGCATCGATGTCGAGATCGTCGGACAGGCTGAGCCGCACCAGCACCAGCGCCGGAATGACGAAGCCGACCAGGATCGGCGCGGCGCAGACCGCGATCGCCAAGGTGCTGCCGGCCGGCCCGAGCCGCCGCCCGTCGATGGCGCGGTAGACATTGGTCGAATGGGCCCGCAGGCCGGCCCCGCGGGACAGCCGCTCCAGCAGGATGACCATCAGCACGAAGCCGAGCAGGGCGGAGGCGAGCTGGGCGGCGACCGGCGGGCTGGACAGCGCATACCAGGCCCGATAGATGCCGGCGACGAAGGTCGAGAGGCCGAAATACTGTACCGCCCCGAAATCGGCCAGCGTCTCCATCAGCGCGAAGGCGACGCCCGCGGCGATCGCCGGGCGCGCCAGCGGCAGGGCGACGCGGAAGAACGTGGCCCAGGGCCCGCGGCCCAGCGTGCGGCTGACCTCGAGCACGCAGACCGATTGCTCGATGAAGGCGGCGCGGGCCAGGGCGTAGACATAGGGGTAGAGCACGGCCGAGAACAGCACGATCGCCGCCCCGACCGAATGAACGGGCGGAAACCAGTAATCGCCTCTGCTCCAGCCGAAGGCCTGGCGCAGCGCCGTCTGCACCGGACCGGCGAACTGCAGCAGATCGGTATAGGTATAGGCCAGCACATAGGCCGGCATCGCCAGCGGCAACAGCAGCGCCCATTCGAACAGGTCGCGGCCGGGAAAGCGGTGCATGGTGACGAGCCAGGCGGTGGCGACCCCGCCGAAGGCCACCGCGAGGCCGACGCCGAGCAGCAGGGCCGCGGTCGTCGCGACATAGTCGGCCAGCACGGTATCGGCCAGATGCCGCCACAGCGCGGGATCGAGCTGCAGGCTTTCCATCAGGACCGCGATGATCGGCAGGGCGACGACACCCGCGACCAGCGCGGTGCCCCAGACCCCGGCGCCGATGCGCGGCAGACGCCATTTCGATTGTTCAGCCAGCCCGACCGTCATGCCGAAGCTTTAGGCCGCCGCCGCCGGGGCGGCAACGGCCTAAAGGCGGATCGGGCGATCACAGTTCGCGGAACGTCGCCTCGCGCAGGCGCAGCTGGCTGACGAAGCCGGTCTTGGGGTCGACCCAATGCCCGACTTCGAGCCGGCCCTCGACCAGGATCGGCATCGCCGGATCGACCGGCTCGGCCGGCCGGTCGAGATGGACGACGATGATGTCGAGCGGCCAGCTCGCCGCCGACGAGCAGAACGGGCAGACCATCATCGGATCCTTCGACAGCACGAAGAAATCCGATTCGACCTTCAACGGCGGGGCCATGAAGCCCCTCACCCGCACCGTCTCGCCGTCGAGCTCGCGGACCTTGTCGGTGAAGCGGACGTCCAGCACGCTCTGCACGACATAGAGTTCGCCGAAGCCGAGCGGGGCGGGCAAGGCCTGCGCCGTCACGGTCAGGGCGAGGATGAGGGCCGCGACCTGCGCGACCCTCAGCCCCACGCGCTTAGCGGCCGAGCGCAAGGGCGGTCGCCATGATGCGGAAGATCTCGGTGTTCTCGACGAAGCCCTTGAGCTGGTCGGAACCCGGACCGAAGCCGCGGGCGATGCCGTCATCGGCGGTATGCACGCCCGTCGAGCCGGTCGCGCGCGGCAGGTTGCCGGTGCGCAGCATGGCGCCCGGCACGTCCTTGTACTTCTGGTTGGCGACGTAGATCTTCGAGGCCGGATCCTGCACCGCGGGATTGAACGTTGCATCCAGCTTCGGCCGGAAGGTTTCGTAGTAGTCGGGGAAGTTGTTGAAGAAGACCGCGAGACGCTTGGTCACGTCGACCTTCTCCGGATAGTTCTCGGCATTCGGCGCCGGATAGTTCGGATAGCCGGCATCCTGGTAGACGCCGATCTTGTCGCGCATCTGGTCGCCGGTGCGGCTGTCGTCGACGGTGCCGACGATGTTGATGCCGTGGGTGTGGTCGGGCATCACCATGATCAGCGTGTCGTTGCGGCTGCCGGCATAGTCGACCGCCACCTTGACCGCGTTGTCGAGCATGATGGTGTCATAGACCGCGCGCTCCCAGTCCAGGGGATGGGAGAACTTGTCGATCAGGCCCGATTCGACCATCAGCACGAAGCCGTTCGGGTTGCGCGACAGTACGTCGATCGCGGCCCGGACCTGGTCGGTCAGGTCCGGCTGCTGCGGGTAGGTGCCGACGGTGTTGGCCTTGAGGAACTTGCGGTCCAGCACGCCGTCCATGTTCGACAGGTGGAACAGGCCGAGCATCCTGGTATTGGCGGTGTTGGCCGCCGCGGCCTTCATCTCGCCCAGGGTGGTCGCGACCGGGTAGCCGGCGGCGCGATACCTGGCGATGAAGTCCTGGTCGTCGGCCCGGCGCGAGCCCGGCGCCGATTTCGGCAGGAAGTTCGCGGCGCCGCCGCCCAGGATGACGTCGGGGCGGACATTGTACTGCTGCTCGACGATGATGTCGTAATCCGAGCGGCTGCGGGTATGCGAGGTCATCGAGGCCGGGGTGGCGTCCTCGATCTCGGTGTTGGTGACGACGCCGACCGACTTCGCGGTCTTGCGCTTGACGATCTCGGCCAGCGTCTCGACCCGCGGATGGGCGGTATTGACCGCGGCGCGGCTGACATAGACGCCCAGCGCGTTGGTCGTCGACTTGTGGCCGGTGGTGTAGGCATGGGCCGAATTGGCCGAATCGGTGATCACCGAATCGACGCCCGAGGTGCCGATCGTGGCCATCGCGGGGAAGGTGTCGATGGTCAGCTTCGACTTGTACTTACCTTCGACGACCTGGCGCGACAGGATGCGCGCCGCGGTGACATGGGCGACCGACATGCCGTCGCCGATGAACAGGATGACGTTCTTGGCGACCGGGTTGGCCGGGGTGCCGTAGACTTCCCAGGTCACCGATTTGGTATTGGTCCCGTCGCTGGCCTGCAGGGTGTAGCTGCCGGGGGTCGGGATCGAGACGTCGCGCACGATCAGGCTGGAGACCAGCTTGCCGTCCTCGGCCTGGATGAAGGTCGGGTTGCCGTTGCCGGTCTGCAGGATGTCCTGGCCGTTGAGCGTGACGCGCATGCCAACGGCATTGATGATCATGGCGGGGAATTCGACCTTCACGTCGAACTTAGACCCGGCGAGGATCGAGGCGCGGTCGATCGGATAGATCGTCTGTGCCGTGGCGGGCGCCGCGGCGATCCCGAGAGCCAGGGCCGCAGCCCCGCAAAGCAGACGCCAGTTCATGAACCATACCCCCTTCAGCCGTCGCAAAGGCGCGACGGCCGGGGATGCTAGGGACGCGGAATGACGTGGCGGCTGCGTGCGTGTTGCAGGATTTTGAAATCCGACAACTAAATGAAATGTAATAACATTACGATGCAAGCCGCATCGAACTCGCCCGGCGGCCGGTCAGACCGTCAGGTCGAGCGATGGCCCTTGTGCGACGAAGCTGACGCCGCGGCCCTGGGCCGAGCGGTAGGCGGCATCGGCCGCGGCGCGGCGGGGGGCGTCGGTGCTGGTGGCGGCTTCTTCATCCTGGGAGGCGAGCTGGGCGGCGAATTTCGCGGCGGAAACCAGCTCGGGTTCGGCCAGGAAACGTGGCGGCGCGGCGACGCCGAAGGCCTGGTTGCCGCCGCGGTCGCGGCCGCGCCGGTCGACCGACGGGGCGGCCTGGTCCTGTTGGTCCGGCTGGTCGTTGGTAAGGCTGCGCCGGCGGCGCTCGGCCTCGAGGGCCAGCGCGTCGCTGCGGCTGCGGCGCAGCCGTTCGGCCTCGGCGGCGGCCGAGCCGATGGAAAGTGACGGGTCCAGACTGACCACCACGCCGGCTCTTCGTATCGATCCTCGATGGCCGCTCTGACGGCGGCCCGACTACCGACTTTAAGGCCCAATGGTTAACGAAGCCTCAGCCGGTAGAGGTCGAGCGGCGCTTTGCGGCCGCGCAGCCGGTGCGGCCCGATCGGCTCGAGATCGCCGGCCTCCGCCGCGCCGGCGGCCTCGGCGGTGGTGCCCGATACCAGGATGACCACGTCCTCCGGCGTCCGGGTCTTGCCCAGCTGCTCGAGGCGCTGGGCAATGTTCACGGTGTCGCCGACCACGGTATAGTTGATGCGGCCCGGCGCGCCGATATTGCCGGCGATCACCCGGCCGGAATGGATGCCGACCCGGACGCGGATCGGTTCCAGCCCCCGGGTCCGGCGGTCCGCGTTGTCGGCGGCCAGCAGGCCGGTCAGCCGCCGGCCGGCGGCCAATGCCCGGATCGCATGGTCGGGCGCGCCGCGCACGATGCCCCAGCCGACCATTGCGCAGTCGCCGATATATTTGTCGATCACGCCGCCCTCGGGCTCGACCGCCTGCGCGATCAGGGCGAAATGGTGGTTGAGGAAGGCCGCGACCTCGGGCGGCGTCATCGTCTCGGCCAGCGTGGTGAAGCCGACGATGTCGGTGAACATGATCGTCGCCTCGCGCTCGCGGCTTTCGAGCGCCTGGGGCCCCTCGGCCAGCAGCCGCTTGACCAGGTTGCGCGGCACGTAGGCGGCAAACAGGCGCAGGGCGCGCCGCATCGCCTCGAAGGCTTCCCAGGCCTCGGCCAGTTCGCGCACCCGCGGCCGGGCAACCGCCTCGCCCTCGAAATCGAGGTCGCGCACGCGGCCGGCCTCGATGGCCAGCGTGCGGATCGGCGGGCCGATCAGCAGCCGGGAGAAGACGAGGCCGAGCAGGATGGCGATGGCGAGCAGGCCGAAGGCGACGATGCCGGTTTCGCGCAGGTTGCCGAACAATTCGCGCAGATCGCCGAGCGGGAAGTAGTAGCCGACCAGCCAGGGTTCGGCGCCGTAACCGGTCAGCTGGCGATAGACGAAGACCCAGGGCTTGCCGTCGATCTCGACGACATGGCCGCCGTCGCGGTCGAACAGCCGGGCGAAGAAGCGCTCGGCCACCGGCCGGTCCCAGATATGGCGCAGCACCGGGTCGTCGATCGCATCGAGGCGGGGCAGGGGATTGTCCGAGGTGGCGGCGTAGCGGCCGTCGACCAGTTCGGCATGGGCCAGGACCCGGTCGCGGCCGTAGAGCACGAAGCTGCGCGGCGCGGCGGCGAGGAATCGCGACAGCCGGCCGATCGAGACCAGCGAGGTGACGACGCCGAACGGCTGGCCCTGGCGGCTGACCAGTTCGCGGTAATTCACCATCGGCTGGGCCAGCGTCGGGTGCCAGATCATCTCGCCCCAATGGGCCTCGCCGCGCGCCATGGTCTGCGACAGGCGATCGCGGGCGACGGTGAAGCGGCCGAGATCCTCGAAATAGACCTGGACGTCGCCGGTCTGGGCCCCGCGCTGGTCGACATGCCAGGTGCGTAGATCCTCGGCGACGTAGGAGATGGAATCGACCTGCGGCGCCGCGGCCAGCGCCCCGGTCAAGAGCTCGATCAGCCGGGCGGAATCACGCGGGCCGACGCGGCCCGCGCTGATCTGGGCGGCGACGAAGGCCGCCTGGCGTTCGACCGGCCGCAGGTAGGATTCGACATGGTCGACCAGCCCGGCAACGATGCGCTCGTTGCGGTCGCGCAACAGCAGTGCCGCGCCGTCCAGGCTCGAAGCGAGCGTGAAATAGAGGGCTGCCGCCGCCAGCAGCACGACGCCGCCGAAACCGAGCCCGAGAACGAGCGCGATCGTCGGCAGCCGCATCCGGCGACGGCCCGGTTTCCCGGGCATGGCATCGTCTCGCGGTGGCTCAGTCCTTCTTGCGCGCGAGGTTGTCGAGCTGCTCGCGCATCAGGTCCACCTGGGCGCGCAGCTCCGACAGCTCGGTCTCCGCCGCCTGGGCGGGCTTCGGCGCATCGGCGGGTTTCGCCCCGGATGCGGCGGGATTGCCCTGGGCGCCGGCGGCGAACGGGTTGAACATCGACATGGCGCGCTGGAACATCGCCATGTTGTGCCGGCCCATGTCCTCGAAGCGGGCGAAGGGGAACATCCCGTTCAGCGCCTCGGTCATGTAGCTGCGCATCTGCTCCTGGTTCTTGGAAAACGACGACATCGACACGTCGAGATATCCGGGCACCAGCGATTGCAGGCTGTCGCCGTAGAACGAGATCAGGTTGCGCAGGAACGAGATCGGCAGCAGGTTCTGGCCCTTCGATTCTTCCTCGAAGATGATCTGGGTCAGCACCGTGCGGGTGATGTCGTCGCCGGTCTTGGCGTCGTAGACGACGAATTCCTTGCCGTCCTTCACCATCTGGCACAGGTGGTCCAGGGTGACGTAGGAAGAGGTCGCCGTATTGTAGAGCCGCCGGTTGGCATATTTCTTGATCGTGATCGGCTCGGCCTGCGGCGCCGCTTCCCGCGGCTTTTCGTTGGGTTCAGCCAAAGGGGCGTACCTCCACCCTGAAGGACTTTATTGAGGCCGTACTATCGCCCCCGGCCTGTTGCGGCGCAAGGGCCTTGCTGCGCAGCCGTCTCGGCGGCGCAAAACCGCCCGGACGCATGTCGGCGGTACTCTGTGCCGCATGCGAGTCTTCGTCGAAAATCGATTCAGAATTTAGGAATAATTTGAGGAATTCCCGAGACTTATAAATATTGACCACCCATTTATCTTTGTTAATGTCCCGCTGAATAGTGGTGGGAGCAGCGGCCGTGCGGCGCGCAAATCGTCTATCATTTTCGATAATTTGGCTGGGTGCGCTCAGCCTCATGATCGCCATGACGGTGATTGGCGGCGTATGGGCCGCATTCTCGCCGAACAGCCGCGAGATCGAATATCGCGGCGTGACCAAGCTGGTCGTGCCCGACGCGACCGCCAACGACAACGGCAAGCTCGCCAACCAGCGTTTCGTCGTCAACGGCATGGAATGCACCTACACGATCCAGCCGGACGTCTATTTCGGCTGTCGCAAGAAGAACGGCGAGACCGTGCTGTTCATGGTCAACGACACCTCGCCGATGCAGGCCCGTTCGCGCCGCTGAACAGTCAGCCCCGTGGGGGGGGGCGGCCCCCCCCCCCTT
>JAEYTW010000418.1 GCA_023433835.1 Pseudomonadota bacterium
CTGCGTCAGATGTGTAAAGAGAGAGGCTGTCGAGCGTGCCGGCAACGTTCCCGGCACCGATCCTGGTGGTCCAGCACATCGGCAAGGGCTTCGTCGACGGGCTGGTGACCTGGCTCAACACCGTGTCCTCGCTGAAGGTGAGGGTTGCGGCCGCGGGCGAACCGATCATGCCGCACACGGTCTACGTGGCGCCCGACGATGCCCATCTCGGCGTCGTCGATCGTGGCCGCATCGGCCTGTCCCGGTCCGAGCCGATCGGCGGCTTTCGGCCGTCGGCGACGTATCTGTTCGAACAGGTGGCGCGTGTCTTCGGCCCCTCGGCCACCCACGTGATCCTGACCGGCATGGGCCAGGACGGCGTGGCCGGGCTGAAGGTCGCGGTCGAGACCGGCGGCCGGGTCATCGCCCAGGACGAAGCGAGTTCGGTGGTCTTCGGCATGCCCGGCGCCGCGGTGGCGGCAGGGGTGGTCGACAAGGTGCTGCCGCTGGCCGCCATCGGCGGCGAACTTCTCCAGATCACGCAGAATGCGGGAGAAAGCAGATGACCCGGATCCTGATCGTCGAGGACAGCCCGACCCAGGCCGCCCAGCTCCAGTTCATCCTGGAATCGGAGAATATCGAGGCCGACATCGCCGGTGATGCCGAAAGCGGCATGACCAGGTTCGAGGCCGGCAACTACGACATGGTGATCTCCGACATCATGATGCCGGGCATGTCGGGCTACGACCTGTGTGCTCGCATCAAGCATCACCGCCATAAGCGCGATACGCCGGTCATCCTCCTGTCGACCCTGTCCGACCCGATGGACATCATCCGCGGGCTGGAATGCGAGGCCGACAACTTCATCACCAAGCCCTACGAGGCCGACCAGCTGATCGCGCGGGTGCGCACCGTGCTGGCCAACCGGCAGATGCGGTCGGCCGGCAAGCTGTCCTTCGGCGTCGAGATCGTCTTCCTCGGCAAGAAGTTCCTGATCAATTCCGAGAAGGAACAGATCCTCGACCTGCTGATCGCGACGTTCGAGGATATCGTGCGCACCAATCTGGGCCTGCAGGCGAGCAAGGCCCAGCTTGCCGCGGCCAAGCTGGAGCTGGAAAACTATGCCCACGAACTCGAACGCCGGGTGCAGGAGCGCACGGCCGAGCTGGTGACCCAGCAGGAGCAGTTGCACCAGGCCCAGAAGATGGAGGCGGTGGGCCAGCTGACCGGCGGGCTCGCCCACGACTTCAACAACCTCCTGATGATCATCATCGCCAATCTCGACCTGCTCGACACCATGCTGAAGGGTCAGCCGGCGGCCCAGAAGCTGGTAAACGCCGCGATCGGCGCCTCGCTGCGCGGGGCCGAGCTGACCAAGCAGCTGCTGGCCTTCTCGCGCCGCCAGCAGTTGCAGCCGCAGGCGATCGACGTCAATCAGCTGGTCTCGGCCACCGCCGAGCTGCTGCGCCGCACGCTGGGCGAGGCGGTCGACATCAAGACCGCGTTCGGCCAGCAGATCTGGACCGCCGAGGCCGATCCGTCGCAGGTCGAGTCGGCCCTGGTCAACCTGTCGATCAACGCGCGCGACGCGATGCCGGGCGGCGGCCAGCTGACGATCGAGACGGCCAACGCGACGCTCGACATGGCCTATGCCGACGACAACCCGGATGCAGCACCCGGCGATTACGTGATGCTCGCCGTCACCGATACCGGCACCGGCATGCCGCCCGACGTGGTCAGGCGCGTGTTCGAACCGTTCTTCACGACCAAGGCGGTGGGCAAGGGGACGGGTCTCGGCCTGTCGATGGTCTATGGCTTCGCCAAGCAGTCGGGCGGCCATGTGAAGATCTATTCCGAGGCGGGCCACGGCACCACCGTGCGCCTCTATCTGCCCAAGGCCAGGGAACAGCAGGCCGGCGCACCGATCAGCGACCTCGGCGAGGCGGGCTCGATCCACGGGGCCGACGAGGTGGTGCTGGTGGTCGAGGATAACGACGACGTGCGCGCCGTGACTGCCCGCCAGCTCGGCATTCTCGGCTATCAGGTGATCGAGGCCGAGACGGCCGCCGAGGCGCTGAAGGTGCTCGACAGCGGCACGAAGGTCGACGTCATGTTCACCGATGTCGTCATGCCCGGCGGGGCCAGCGGGTTCGACCTGGCCGAGCAGGCCCGTGCGCGGCGCCCCGATCTCGGCATCCTGTTCACCTCGGGCTTCACCGAGGTGTCGTTGCGCGACAATGCGGCGCTGGAGAAGTCGGCCGGGCTGTTGTCGAAGCCCTACCGGCTGGAGGCGCTGGCGCGCAAGATCAAGGAAGCCCTGACCCTGCGCGCCAGATCGTAGTTACTTCGAGGAGAAGCCCCGGCCTTCGGCCACGAGTTTCTCCAGCAGGGCGGCCGGCTTGAAGTCGGGGCCGAGCGTGGCCTCGAATTCCTTCATCTTGGCCAGCACCTTGTCGAGGCCGACGGTCTCGCCGTAAAACATCGGGCCGCCGCGATAGACCGGCCAGCCATAGCCGTTGATCCAGGCGATGTCGATGTCTGAGGCGCGGATCGCCTTGCCTTCCTCGAGGATCTTGGCGCCCTCGTTGATCATCGGATAGATGCAGCGCTCGAGGATTTCCTCGTCCGGGATCGGGCGGCGGGTGATGCCCTTCCTGGCGGCGAGGTCGAGGATGATCTTTTCGGTGACGGGCGAGGGGCTGGCCTTGCGCTTCTCGTCGTAGTCGTAGAAGCCGGCGCCGGTCTTCTGGCCGCGGCGATCCATCTCGCAGAGGATTTCGCGCGGGGTCGAGGACGAGGTCGTCTCCTTGGACCAGCCGATGTCGAGACCGGCCAGGTCCGACATGGCAAAGGGCCCCATCGGCATGCCGAAATCGTAGAGCACGCGGTCGACGTCCCAGGGCATCGCGCCTTCCAGGATCAGCTTGTTGGCCTCGCGCTGGCGCTGGGCCAGCATGCGGTTGCCGACGAAGCCGTGGCAGACCCCGACCAGCACGGCGATCTTGCCGATCTTGCGCGCGATCTGCATCGCGGTGGCGACCACGGGTTTCGCCGTCTTCTCGCCGCGCACGACTTCGAGCAGCTTCATGACGTTGGCCGGCGAGAAGAAGTGCAGGCCGATGACATGGTCGGGCCGCGAGGTCGCCGCGGCGATCTCGTCGACGTTCAGGTAGGACGTGTTGGTGGCGAGGATGGCGCCCTGCTTGACGATGCCGTCGAGCTTGCCGAAGACCTCCTTCTTGATGTCCATGTTCTCGAACACGGCCTCGATGACGAGATCGCAATCGGCCAGCGCCGACAGGTCGAGCGCGCCGCCGAGCAGGCCCATGCGGCGCTCGACATCCTCGGGCTTCAGCCGGCCCTTGGCCGCCGTCGCCTCGTAGTTGCGGCGGATGATCGACAGGCCGCGATCGAGCGCGTCCTGCTTCATCTCGACGATGGTCACGGGGATGCCGGCATTGGCGAAGTTCATCGCGATGCCGCCGCCCATCGTGCCGGCGCCGATGATGCCGACCTTCTTGACCGGGATGGTCGGGGTGTCGTCGCCGATATCGGGGATCTTCCAGACCTGGCGCTCGGCGAAGAAGACATGGCGCTGGGCGGCCGACTGGCTGCCGGCCACCAGTTCCAGGAACAGGCTGCGCTCGTAGGCCAGCGCCTCGTCGAACGGCTGGTTCACCGCCGCCTCGATGGCGCGGATGCAGTATTCCGGCGCCAGGAAACCGCGGAAGGCGCGGGCATTGGCCTTGCGGAACTCGGCGAAGATTTCAGGGTGGCCGCGGGCCGGGCCGATCTTGTCGTCGCGGTCGCGCACGCGCGGATGGCTGCCGCCCTGGGCCAGCAGATCGCGGGCGAAGGCGATCGCTGCCTCCTCGAGGCTTTCTTCCGGCACCACCTTGTCGACGATGCCCAGGCCCTCGGCCACCGGCGCCGGCACCTGGGCGCCCGCGGTGATCAGTTCGAGCGCCTTCTGCACGCCGACCAGACGCGGCAGGCGCTGGGTGCCGCCCGAGCCCGGGATCAGGCCCAGCTTGACTTCCGGCAGGCCGACCTTGGCCGACGGCACGGCCACACGATAGTGGCAGCCCAGTGCCAGTTCGAGGCCGCCGCCCAGCGCCGTGCCGTGGATCGCGGCAACGACGGGCTTCGGGGAATTCTCGATCAGATCGACCAGGTCGGGCAGCGGCGTGCCGGTGCGCGGCTTGCCGAACTCGGTGATGTCGGCGCCGGCGACGAAGGTCTTGCCGCGGCAGATCAGCACGATGGCGCGCACGTCGTGGTCGGCCAGAGCCCGGTCCATGCCGCCCTTGATGCCGTCGCGCAGCCGCGCCGACAGGGCGTTGACCGGGGGTGAATCGAGCGCCAGCACGGCGATCTCGCCCCGATGCGCCAGCTTGGCGACGTCGTTGATGTCGGTAGTCGTCATATCAGCCAATCCCACCTCAATAGATCTCGAACAGCCCGGCGGCGCCCCTGCCGCCGCCGCCGCCCATCGTGCCCATGCCGTATTTAGCGCCC
>JAEYTW010000428.1 GCA_023433835.1 Pseudomonadota bacterium
GCGCCAGGGCGAGCAGCGCCGCCTGGTTGTAGCACCGGCGCCAGAGGCGCCAGCGATGCAGCGGCACCGGCACGATCAGGTCGCAGTCGCCGGTCAGTTCGGCGCCGGCGCGGGCCAGCCAGCGGCCGAAGGGGACCGAGCGTTCCGTCCGGTCGGCATGCTTGAACGACAGGATCAGGTCGCGGCTGTGCTCGTCATAGACGAACACGGCCCTTGCCCGTTCGAATGCGGGTGGTTTGGCGATGCAGGAAGGGCACAAGGTCCCCGCCCCCTCGTCGCGGCCGAACGGCAGCCCGCAGCAGTTGCAGAACGGCGGGGCGATGAAGCGGATGCGGCCCCAGCATGTGATGAGGCAGACGCTTTGTCACCACCGGCCCCGAACCGGGATACGGCGGCAATCGCCGGGATTTCGTGGGATTTCAACGGTTTGATGATGGTTTGACCAGGCGGCCCGCGGACCAGGCGCTTTGGCACCAGTTTTGGCGGCTGAGCGGAATTTTTCATCCGCTTTGGCACCACGAGGCGAGCGCCCCCGTGCCCCTTGTAAGCGAAATTGCCGGGCGGTTAAACCACGTTGCACAACCAAACAGCTGTGCTAGGAATCGCGTTGCCCTCAACAACCGGTCGAGGGGGAAGCGCCTGGCAGGGTTTCCGCCCCCGCTCGTCGCCTTTCACGGGGTTTCCGCCCCCGATCACCATACGTCGCGCGCCGATCTGGCGCCCCCTCCTCACCGCGGTGAGAGGGTTAGTGTATGTCATATGGGGCGGAAAAAAGTGTCTAAAAGAGTACCATTGTCTCAGTCTACGTCACTGGTCCGCGATTTTCTGACTGTCGGGTTCAGCTTACCTGTCGCAATTACTGTACGTGATGAAAGGTCGGCGCAACAACGCGCGAACCAGTCATCGAATACAATCTATTTGTTCCCTACCTTAGCCGCGCGTCCGGCGCCTGCGTCTGTCGACAAGTCTTGTGATTTGCCGGATTGCTTCGCAAACCAGAGGTTGTAGCTTTCTTCGTAAAGGCCACCACCGACTTGGGCAATCGCAGCGAGATTGATCTCTACCGTAGGCTCACCGCGTGCTGCGGCCAGTTCGTTCGCTCGAATAAGCAGCTTTTCCGCGCTCTCCAGGGCTTCCCGAAGCAGTTCGCGGTCAATCGACACTGGTCCAGCTACGGGAACGCTGCCAGCCTCCTCAACACGCTGAGCGGCTTCCAAGCTGACCCCTTGGAACATGGCACGCAATTCGTTCTTTCGCCGCTCCGCTCCCCAAATAAATCTCTCATCAAGGCCGGAAATTTCTAGGAAAACCTTATAGGCAACGTCAGTCTTTCCGAATTTCCGCGTTTCGATAGCTCTTACGATGCGGTCGATCATGTCGCATTCAAGAATTACGTCAGTCTTATTCTGTGCGACGCCATTTGCTATCCAGTCGACAGAAGCTCCACTTTCCTTAGCTAAGTTATTTATGACTGCCATGCCCGGTGCGCTGCTGCGGTTCATAATCCGCTGAAGCTGCGCGGTTGTGACCCCGGCCGCCTGGGCCGCGTCACCCCGTGAGCCAATCCGCCGACACACAACATCGATGCGGGGTCCCAGTTCATCGTCGAAACTGGGACGATCCATTTTTTCCACGTCAGACATTCTGGGATGCGGCTAAGCGACTGATTTTACGCGGCAATTTCCCGCATGCCGCATGCGTGTTCGAAAATAATCCGGGATGCCACATGGGAGATTGACGAATACCACATATATGTTTCATAGTCGGCCTCGGTAACTGTTGAACGACCAGACGAAACGACGGTCGAACCTCGGCAAGGAGGGGCGACCGCCAGCACAGGAGACAGCGGGTGGCGCGACAAGCTTGGACGCCCGAGACGATCCGCCAGGCAGTGTACGGCCAGGGGTTCACCCTGTCCGGCCTCGCCGTGGCGCACAGCCTCAATAAGAAGGCGTGCCTGCACGCGCTGAACCGCCGCCACATCCCGGGAGAAAAAGCGATCGCCGATTGCCTCGGCGTTCCGCTGTTCGAGCTGTGGCCTGACCGATGGGCTCCCTCGGGTAGCCGCATCGATCACCGCGTCCTGCCCCCCAAAACTACCCCCGTTTCGAAGACCTTCACACGTCAAAAGCGCGAGGCGGCCTGAACATGGTCGACAACCGAAAGATGTCATTTGGTGCTCCCGGCCTGATCGCCGGCTATGTCGCGATCGATCCGGAAACGGGGCGCTGGCGGTGCGACATCGACGACGGAATTCTGATCTCGGTCCGGGCTGACAACATCACAGACGCACTGTCACAAGCGGCCGTCGCGCATCAGATGATGACCCTGGTCCGGTTGTCGCGAAAAACGCGCGGCTATCTCCAGATCATCCACGACGGGCTGGCCGAACTGACCGATGCGATCAGCACCGATGGCGCCTTGGTGGTCATCATTGCTGGGCTGGTGATCGACCGCGATACCACCATCGACAGCCTGCAGAACGTTGACAAGCTGGTGGAGCTGGGTTCGCAAAAGGGCGCAAGCCCGGAGATCTGGCCGGCATGGCCGGCGGGGCGCGCCATCTGACCATGGCGCGCGTCAGGGGGGATCAGACCACACTCGAATTGCTGGCCTGGGAGCCGGCGCCGGTCGCCGTTACCTATGACGAGCCGGAGATCCGCGCGGCCAGCATCGCGGCCCGCTACTGCCGCGCCATGAAACTCGCCTTGGATCGGTGCGGCCGGAGCCGGGCGGATATCGCAGCGGCGATGAGCGAATACCTGGGCGAAGACGTCACCGAGAACATGCTGAACCGCTACCTGTCCGAGGCGGCGGAGACCCACACGATCAACGTCATCCGCTTCGAGGCGCTGATCCATGCGACCGAGCAGTGGGAACTGCTCGCGGTGCAGCCAGAGCGGTTCGGCTATGCCGTCATCCCCGCCAAGTACCTGCATCTGATCGAGGCGATCCAGCTTGAGGAGAAGGCCGCCGAGATCGCCCGGCGTGCCGAGCTGGCGAAGCGCAAATTCCATGCCGGGGCGCGGTCTTGAAAGCCTGGATGACGGCAGCCGAAATTGCGGCGGCGGCCCTGCCCGAGGTGCCCGCCAGTAAGAGAAATGTCAACGCCATGGCGGGCCGCCAGGGCTGGCCCTGGCAGGACCGCAAGGGCCGTGGCGGCGGGCGGGAATACCCGCTCTCGGCCCTGCCCGACGCCGCCCAGCGCGAGCTGGCGCGCCGGGAGTTGGCACCCGCCCCGGCGCCGCCCGTGCCGTTCTCGGCCGCGCCGACGCCGGCGTTGCTGCACCGGCCGGCCGAGCTGGCGGACTGGCAGCGGAACTGCGCCGATGCCCGTGCAGCGCTGCTCGACGCCATCGAGCGCCTGGTTCCCCTGGCCGGGTCGCTGAACAAGGCGATCGATGAGTTTGTTTCAGCCGCCGCAGAAGGCCGTTTGAAGGCCCCTCTAGACGGCCTCGTCGTGGTCGCGAACAACCGCCGGGGCGAGGAACGCGGCCTGTCCGCCCGCACCCTGAAGCGCTGGCGCGCCGATCTGCGCGACGGCGGGTGGGATGCCCTGGTGCCGCGCGACACCGCCCGGCCCGTCGAGATCCCCGCTTGGGGCGAGATCCTGCTGAAACACTACCGGCGCCCGCAAAAGCCCAGCTTGGCCATGGCCATGGAGCGCATGGCGGAAGAACTGCCCGCGTCGCTGATGCCCAATTTCTCCAAGGCGCGCCGCTTCCTTGCGTCGCTGACGCCGCAGGTACGCGAACGCGGCCGGATGGGATCGAACGCGCGCCTTGCCCTGCGGGGGCACAAGCGCCGCGATTTCTCGATGCTCGATCCGATGGAGCTGGTACTGGCGGACGGGCACTCGATGAAAGGCGAGGTGCGCCATCCCGAGTTGCCCAGCGCCATTGCGCCCGAGCTTTGCACGCTGATCGACGCCCGCACCCGCTACATCTTCGGCTGGTCGGCCGGCTTCTCCGAAAGCGGCGCCGTCGTAATGGATTGCCTGCGGCACGGCGTCTCGAACCTCGGCTTGTTCGACGTCCTCTACACGGATAATGGCTCCGGGTTCGTCAACAAGGTGATCAGCGATCAGCGCATCACCGGCCTGATCGCCCGCATGTTCGCCTCGCACAATCGCGCCATCGCCGGCCGGGCGCAGGCCCGCGGCGTCATCGAGCGCGTGCAGGGTTCGCTGTGGAAGCGGTCGGCCCGCAAGCTGCCGACCTATCGCGGCGAGGACATGGACGACGAGGCCCGCCGCAACGTGGTCAAGATGATCCGCGGCGACGTGCTGCACGGCACCGCGCGCGTGCTGATGCCCTGGGCCGCCTTCCTCGCCTGGTGCCAGGCAGAAGTCGACGCCTACAACGCCCGGCCCAACACAGCGCTCCCGAAGGTGCTGGACCCGGCGACGGGCCGGGAGCGTCACCAGTCGCCGGCCGAAGCCCTGCAGGGTTGCATGGACGCCGGCTGGCAGCCGGATCGCCCGTCCGACCTGGTTCTGAACGACCTGTTCCGGCCGTACATGGAACGCACGACGTTCAGAGGCGAAGTCAAGCTCCCCTGGGGCCGCTACTACGATCGCGCGCTCGACGACTTCCACGGCCAGCGCGTGCGGGTCGGCTACGAAGTGCAGGACGGCAGCGTGGTCTATGTCCGCACCCACCAGGACGGCCGGCTGATCTGCATCGCCCGGCGCGATGCCAACGTCATCCCCGGCCTGCCGCAGACCGCACGCGATCACAACAAGCTGCGGAGCGTCGAGCGCCGCGCCGCGCTGCAGCGCCAGCACCTCGAACTGGTTGAGGCCGAGCGCCCGGTCATGGCGATCGATGCCGAGGCGGTCGAAGTGTTCGGCACCGCGTTGCCGCCGCCCGACGAGCCTGCGGCCGAGCCGCAAGCGGACACGGTCGACGCCACCGGCCGCCCCCTGCGCTTCACCAGCCCGATCGAGTACGCGGCCTGGGCACTGCTCAACCCCGAACACCCTTCGATCGACGAAGCCGACCGGGTCGAGCTGCGGGAGATCCTGACGAACTGGAATGACCGGCTGGTGCTGCACGGCATGGGCGTGCTCACCCAGGCAAACGAAAAGCGGCTGCTCGGTGTGGAAGACCAAGCAGCCGCCGGGTAACGCGAAAAACAGTAGGAGACCACAGTGAACAAGAAATTCGTCCTGACGTCAAACGTTCGCCGCTTCGCCGAAGCGGCAGGGCAGTTTGACAAGCGGGCCGTGGGGGAAAAGTGCTTCGTCCTGGCCCTCGGAAATGCCGGCCTCGGCAAGACCCGAACCATCAACTGGTGGGGCGTCCAGAACGACGCCCTGGTGGTCAGGCTGAAACAGGGCTGCACCTCGAACTTCTTCCTGACCGAGCTGCTGAACGAGATGGGCATCGAACCCAAGCACGGTCTCGCCAAGATGTTCGCCCAGGCCCTCGGCGCCCTGCGCGAGCATCGCCGCAAGATCGTGGTCGACGAGATCGAGAATTGCCTGGGTCGCGGCGCCGAGGTGCTGCAGACCCTGCGCGATCTGACCGACAGCCTGGAAATTCAGGTCGTGCTCGGCGGGCGGGATCACTGCAAGGCGGCTCTGCGCCGGCGGCCGGAGTTGTGGACGCGCATCGTGGCGCTGGCCGAGTTCAAGTCGGCCACGCTGGACGACGTAGCCGCGTGTTGCGAGCAGCTGTCCGAGGTGCCGATCGAACGCGACGCCGTCGCCGAGATCCATCGCCAGTCGGAAGGGTTCGTCCGCGAGGTGATCGAGGCGGTGGGCCGCGCCGAGAAGGTCGGCAAGATGAACAAGCGGCCGGTGACGCTGCAGGATCTGCGCGGCGTCGAGCTGGTCAACGGCTGGCAGATGTCAGGGGGGGCGAAGTCGACCGACCGCGCCCGCCAGCTCGACGGGAAGGCGAACCATGTCTAAGGCCTCCCCCCTCGGCCAGAACGGCATGCTCAAAGCCCTGGCGGTCGATCCCGGGTGCTGCCTCACCCTGGCGCAGGTCGTCGAGAAAACCGGCGTCGAGTATGACGCCGCCAGCCGGACGTTGGGGCGCCTGGTTAGCCGGGGCATGGCGGAGCGTGTGCGGCCCGGCTGTTTCCGCCTGAACGAGGTGGGGCAGCTCGCCCTGACCAGCTCCGAGCGACCGATCAAGCGCGGCCCGAAGGGCAAGCATAGCGGGCCACGCCGGCCACCGAAGAACAGCTTTCTGGAACGCCTGTGGCGCGCCCTGCGGCGCGAGAAAAAGGGCACGCTCTCAAGTCTGATCCCCCTGGCCTTGCGCGACGAACGCAACCCCACCAGCGGCGCCCGGCGCTTCTTCCGACGCCTCGCCAGCGTGGGGGTGATCGTCGCGATTGCCCGCACGGGATCGGCCGGCGAGATCCGCTGGCTACTGGTGCGCGATCTCGGGCCGCTGGCACCGAACTGGAGCGATGCCCGAGGTGCGCTCTACGACCCGAACAGCAGCGCGTGGCTCGCGCCCGAGGCCGGCAAATGACCGCCGCGACCCAAGAGGCGCCTTGGCTCGTCGCCCTGCGCGAATTGGCGGCGCAGACCAGCCAGGCACAAGCGGCGAAGCTGATCCGCTATTCCGGCCCGGTAGTCAACGCGGTGCTGCGCGGCACCTATGGCGCGGATACCGCGGCGGTTCAAAAGGCGGTCGAAGCCTACTTCGCTAGCTCGAACGTGGAATGCCCATACCACGGCTTCGAGATCAGCCGCGTGAAGTGCCTGCACTCGCAGCGCAAGAAGCCCAGCGGCGCCAGCCCGATGGGGCTGCAGCTCCATGCCGCCTGCCGCAATGGATGCCCGCATTTCCAAGGGGGGAAGGATGCCTAACGTCGAAAGCGCGCGCTGCCGCGCCGTGTGGATGGCCGAACAGTTCAAGATGCTGACGGTGTGGGCCTACCGGCAACAGGCCCCGATCCAGCAAGCCGCCGTCGCCCGCGTGCTCACGGCCATCGCCTTCGATTTGGCCCGTGCCCCTGACGGGAACCACGGGGACAGGTCGCTGGAAGCGTCATTGGTCGGCCTCACCACCGTGTTCCTTGCCCACGCCGCGCGGGAAGACTGGCGCCCTTGCAGTATCGCCGAGCTGACCGAATACCGGCTGGCGATCCTCGATCAGGTGCTCGTCGCCCGCGTGATCGGCGCCCGCCTGTCGGGCACCGCGTTGACCGCGGGAGGTGCGGCATGACCGAGCAATCCAACCGGCCGCACCCGATCGTGGTTGCGGTATCGGCCATGTGGAACATCCCGGCCGCCGAGGTGACCCGGGCGCCCAGGACCGACAAGGCCGTGTTCGCCCAGCAAGACGCCATGGTGCTGCTCCGCCTGACGCGCGGCGCCGAGTATCGCGGGCTGGCCCGGATATTCGGCGTCGACCAGGGCGCGGCGCGTGACGCCGTCAAGGCCGGTATCGCCCGCATCCGCCGGGATACCGAGCACTCGGCTCGCCTGATGCGGCTGATGCGGCTGATGCTGCTGATCGCCGCCCCGCCCCGCAACGCCAGCATCGCATGAACACGCTCGAAGAACGCCTCGCTGACTTCGATCGCCGCATCGCGGCGCTGGAAAGCGCGCTGGCGGCCCTGGCGCTCGACCAGGCCGAACAACAGGAGGCCGCCGATGAACATGAACGATCGCCTGATGCTCACCGGGGCCTTGTCGGTCCCGCCCCGTCGCCGGCACCGCCGGCAACCGCTCACCCGTCTGCTCAACTGGATTAGGAGCCTGTTCAAATGACCGCCGAAACCACCATTCCCGCCGGCTTTTGGAGAGACGCGAAGGGCCGCTTCGTGCCCGACAGCATGGTTCGCCCGGCCGACAAGCTGATTGACCAGACCGTCAGGAAGATCATCGGCTATGCCGTCGAATTGAACGCGCAGATCGCGCGCTTCAGGGGCCATACCTTCGACGATATCGTCACGTGCATGTCCCTGCTCGCGGAGCAGTACGGCGCGAAGGTCGGCGGGGAGAAGGGCAACGTCACGCTCTCGACCTACGACGGCTGCATGAAGGTGCAGGTTCAGGTCAGTGACCGTATCACCTTCGGCCCCGAGCTGCAGATCGCCAAGGCGCTGATCGACGAGTGCATCTCGGCGTGGTCGGCCGACGCGAACCCACATATCCGCGTCATCGTGCAGGACGCCTTTCGGGTGGACGGCGAAGGCCGGCTCAACCGGGAGGCCATCCTCTCCCTGCGCCGCCTCGCGATCGAGGACGAAACCTGGGGACGCGCCATGCAGGCCCTGACCGACAGCATCCGCGTCGAAGGCAGCTCGACCTATGTGCGGTTCTACGTCCGCCCGACGCCCGCTGACGGCTGGTCCGGCATCACCATCGATCTCGCCTCGGCCAAAGCGCCCAGCGGCGCCCCGGCGCCCGCGGACGCGGCGTAGGAGGCAGCCATGATCGAGGCACCAATCACGATCGCTTGGCACTCGGGCGACAATGCCGACAAGACCTTCATTTGCACCGTTATCCATGCCGATGAGTGTGAGGACGAGTTTGAGCTTCGCGGCAGCGTCGCGCTGTTCAGGGTAACTACGTGGGACGCGGAGGACGCCGCTTCCAGAGCTGTCGAAGCTTGGGACGGTGACAGTTCCAACGACAAGTCCGATGGTCTTTGCGATCCGCTCTTCGTTGAAGTTGCAGAGGATGGATCAGCCGAGGTCAAGCGTTTTCGCGTCTCGTCGGTTGTGCGCCGCGAGTACTCGACGTTGACCGTAGATCAGGCGGAGCCCTGGCCGGTCGTGGACGTCACGGCGGGGGAGCGGTCATGATCGCCTATGCCTGGAGAAGCGGCGAGATCGGCCTGGGGCGGCGTGCGCCGCACGGCACGATTTCCTTCGCGCAGGGGCCGGGCTGCAAGCTACGCCGGCTGGTCGAAGCTCGAAGCCGGCGCGCCTACGACAACAAGACCCTCCTCGTGCCTGGCGTTCCCGAGGCCGACACCGACACGGCGGCGCTGGAAGCGCTCAAGGCGTTCGGCGAGTGGATCAAGCGCGGTCTCAGCGACGGCGGTGCTGTAGCAGCGGGACCGCTCGCATGAGCAAGCGCCCGTCGCCCGCCATGGCGGCCGTCCTGATCAACCTGTTCTACGATCGCGCCCCGTGGGGCCATATCAACGGCCGATCTATGCACGGCGCGGCCGGACAGACGCACCGCGCGATGGTCGATCGCGGATGGGTGACGTGGGCTCCCGAAACCCTGACCGTCAGCGGCGCGCAGGTCGCAGCCTCCTTGCTTGACCTCACGCGGCTGGACGCTGCCGATCTCGATCGGCTGATCCAGTCGCATCCGACCCTGATCGTTGTCGAGCTGCTGCGCGCCGAACGTGAGCGGAGATCCGCAGCCGCTATCACCCCTATCCCTGAAAGGGATCAGCCATGACCGCGAAACGAAAAACCGCTTCCGCTTCCATTGCCCCCGGCGCCGTGCTGCTGCACGCGGTGGCGGACGCCACCCCGAAGATGCCGGACGCACGGGGACACAACGGCCGAGACTTCGCGGCCGACGAGCTCGCGGCCTACGTGCATCGAGTCGAGAACGTCGAGGCGGAAATCAAGGGCCTCAACGACGGCAAGAAAACTATCTACGCCGAGGCGAAGTCCAACGGCTATCACCTCCCGACGCTGAAACAGGTCATCGCAGATCGGCGGGTTGACAAGGCCGCCCTCGCCGAGAAGAAGGCGATGCTCGACCTGTATCACCAGCGCCTGGCCGAAGCGGAGGAGCTGTGATGGCACGGCCCTTGCTACGCGCGGGTGCACGCACGGGGCGGGCATAGCCATGCCGAGCGAACGCACCCTCTTGCTCGGCCTGGTGCTGGCCGCCGTCCCGTTCCTGCGGGGCGGCGTCGCCGGCCGGGCGCCGCTCGGCGAGACACAGCGCCAGGCCCTGCTGCGGGCCGCCGTTCGCGAGAGCCTCACCACCCTTGGCGGCAGTCACACCGCCGCCTTGCCGCCAGCACCGGCGCCGCTGAGCAACGAAGGGCTGGCGCGCGCCTTCCTGAAAGCAGCGCTCGACGCTTGCGACGATCTTGGCCTCGCGCGGTCGGAGGTCGTCGCCGCGATGAACGCGCATGGCCGGATGCCGGCGCCATATCGACCCGAAAGGACTTCACATGATTGACGCCCAACCCGGCCGCCCCCCGGCCCTGACGCTCATCTCGGCGCTGCCTTGCGCACCGACCGATTTCGGCGTGCGGATCTTCGCACACGTCTATGTCAACGGCCGCCACGTCGCTGACTATCGCGGCCCGCTGACGGACATCGAGGACGGCTCCATGTCGTGGCTGGTCCGCGGGAAATGGATCAGTGCCCTTGCCGCCGCTACGCGGGGCAAGATGGCCCGGCTTACCTTCGCCAGTCATTTCGACTACGAGGCGATCCGCGACGGCCTGAACCGTCACGGCCGGACGATCGTCGACCCGACTGCGGGGCGCCGTCATGGGTGAGATCTTCGGCGTCACCCCTCGGCAAGCCCAGGTGCTCACCTACCTGCAGCAGCGGCAGGAAGCAGGCGGGCCCGCGCCGTCGCTCCGCGAGATCGCGGCGGGCATTGGTTCGAAGTCGACGGGGCACGTGGCGGAATTCGTCGCCGGCCTCGAAGCCCGCGGCCTCATCCGGCGAATACCGGGCGGCAAGCGGTCAATCGCGTTGGTAGAGCAGCCGGCGCGACCTGTGGCCCCGCCCGTTGCAGTCAGTGCCAGCGGCATCACTTTCGCCTTGCGGCTCGCCATCGTCGCCGAGGAAATCCGCAACGAGATGGGGCTTTCCGGCGCGCAGTACCTGGAAGGCATCAGCCTGCTCGCCGGCAGAACCGCCGCGCTCGATACATGGCCAGCGGCATTACGCGATGCGCTCGCCAGGATGAACCTGGTCATGGAGCGCGTGGCCAGCACGACCACGCCGCCCGCGGAGGTGCATCATGTGTGACTGCATCGATGCCATGAACGAGCAGCTGAAGGAGCGCAACGGCAGGCTGATAGTGCCGATGTTCACGGCGCCGCGCGTGATCATCACGCTTGAAAAGCTATCACCCAGGAAGCGCGTGCCGGTGGTCGTCGCGAACTACTGCCCGTTCTGCGGCGAGGCATACCCGGAAGAGGATGCCGCGCATGGCTAAGGGCCAGGGCTATCCCGAGACCATCGACGATCTGACGCGTGAGGAATTGCTGATCCTGCTCCGGGAAAGGCTCGGGCATCTGGTGCTGGTGAGCGACCTCTATTTCGCGCGTGCCACCGCTCTGTACCGCTATGCGGAAGCCGCTCTCGAAACCCACCGGGGCGCCCGGGACAAGGCGACGGCACTTCAGGCCGAAGCCGACGCCGCGCGGGAAGCACCCATCCGGTCGGCATCGGGCCTTGCGGCTCGCCGCGCAAAGGCGTCGAAACTGCAGGCGGACGCCGATGCTCAGGAGGCAACGGCGGAGATCGCATGGAAAGCCTATCTCCGCCGCTCAGATCGCGCGTCGAACATGCACGAGCTGGGTTTCAAGGTTCTTCGCCAGCGACTGGCGCCAGCCGTGACCGAGGCCGCGCAATGACCGTTCTAGGTCCGCTTCCGATATTCGTTGCTGGCCGGCTGAGCCTTCATATCGAGATGCTCGGCGCTACCGCATTTCGAGCAGCTCAAGCGCTCGTACCATGCCTGTACGGGCATGTCGGGGCCGTATTGGGCGACCAGCTCGGCGGGGGCGAACGCGCGCCTATGGCCACAAAGCCGGTCCTGCCATCGACCCTCGCCGGGCACGATGTTGCTGCAGTAGATCGTCACCTCGCCCGCGACGCGCGCCAGGTAGGCCATATCTCCGACTTTCTGCCCCATGCCCCGATCCTAGCGGCCTCGCCGCGACCTGTCGCCGTAGAGGTGCCCCATGCCTAAGCTTCATGTGGTTGCCACCGCACCCGAGGCCCGCCAGGCCGCGCAGGAAAAGCAGGCCGGCACCCGGATAAAGGCGATCTACGCCGCCCGCCGGGCCAACCCGGGCCTCAGCGACGAGGACACCTGGCGCGACACGCTCGAACGTCTGACCACCAAGCGAAGCCTGCGTGAGATGACCAGGGCGCAGCACGGCCTGGTGCTCGACCATCTCAACGGCAAGACGAGCAGGCCGGCCGACAAGGTCGCCGGCGACACGCCGCTCGCGCGCAAGGTCGCGCGGCTGTGGAACGTCCTGGAGCTGCTCGGCGGCGTCGATGCGAACGAAGCGGCCGGCGGGTTGCGCGGCTTCGTTCAGCGGCAGACCGGCATAGCATCGGCCGACTGGCTCGGCCCCGATCAGGCAACCTCGGTAGTGGAAGCCCTGCGGGGCCGGATCGCGCGCGCGGGCTGGGCTGTTCCGGCCGGCAAAGCGGCCCTGAAGGACGACGCCCAGCGCGCCTATCTGACGGCGCTGCACAAGCGGCTGAAGGCGATCGGCGGCACCACCCTCGATCGCGATACCTGGCTGGTGCAGAACTGCGGGATCAAGACGATCGCCTTCGGGACCAGCCCGCAAATCAAGGTCGCGGTCGGCGCGCTCGAAAGCGCCATCAGGCGGTTCTCGAAGGGGGCTTGAGCGATGGTCGAGCGCCACATCACGGCCGAGGCGATGCACGCCAGCCTGACGCCCGAGTTGCGGCGCCTTGCCGACGCCGTGGGCCTTGAGGCAGTTATGCGCCTGGTCGCCGCGCGCGGCGGCACGAACTTCTATATCCCGCACCGGGCGTCGCCGGATACGGAGCTGTTCCGGATCGTCGGGTCCGAGGCGGCGGCCCGCTTCACCGAGGCCATGCCGGGAACGCATTTGAAGCTTCCGACCTGCAGGCGGGCGCTGGTGCTGTACTGGACGGATCGCGGCATGAGCAGGGCCGAGGTGGCCCGCGAACTTCGACTTGACCAACGCTCTGTGCATCGCATTCTAGCGGAGCTGGACGAACGGCAGATCGACCTTTTCGCGTCGCCCTGACCCCGGTCAGGCTGATGCTGATTTTTGCGCGGTGCGATTATCCCGCGCATGAGCCCGAACCCCGACATCTGGACACTACGCGTCTCACTGCCGCGCGACCGCCGGCAGTCTGGCGATTTCGAGCTGCTCGACGCCGCCGGCAACAAGGTGCTGGTCGGCGGTTGCCTCGGTAAGGCCGACAACGAGCGGGCTATTGAGGCCGGCAATGCCACGCGCGATCCGCTCCGCCCCTATGGCGACACGCCGAGCGGCCTGTACCGGCCCGCCCGCGTGCTCCATCTCGTGCCGCGCCACCAGCGCATGGGTGACTATGCCATCCCGATTATCGGCGCCGCGGGCCAGGCGCTGGGCGCCATGACGGAGCGCACCGGCCTCTACGTCCACGCCGGCCGGGGCGATGCCCGCCTTGTCCCGACCTATGGCTGTCTGCGGCTGCTCGATCGCGACATGCTCGCGATCCAGCGCCGTGTCGGCGATAGCCTCATCACCGTCGAGATCTCCGAGCGCTGACATGGAACCGATCTCGGCCATCATTGCAGCCGTGACGGCGGCGCCGCGCCTGTTCGATGCCGCCCGCTCGGTGTACGAGGCCGTCACGGGCAAGGCGTCGGCCGCGACCGATCCGGCGGCCCTGCAGGCTGAGGTTGCGGCGTTGCCGCCCGAAGCGCAGGCGACATGGGCGGAGCGCATGCGCGGCGCGATCGACATGCACCAGGCCGAGACCCGCCGCCTGCAGGTCGAGCAAGGCGAGGTGACGGCCGATCTCCTGAAGGCGCTGCCGAAGAAGGTCGCCGGCGAGGTGGCCCTGCAGCGGATGACCACCCGGCCGCGCATCGCGCGCGACATGGCCCGGGTCATGTTGATCCCGCTCTACGTCATGGCGGTCGATGCCGCCTTCCTGGTGCTGCAGTGGCTGGTCGGCCTGTTCGGCCATAAGCTGGCGGTGCCGGCGCTGGCCGAGATCCTGTTCGGCGCTGGCTCGGTCTATGGCGACCTTTACGAGGCGGCCCTGTGGCCCGCTACGGCCATCGTCATCACCTACATGACCTTGCGCACCACCGAGCGCGTCACCGGCAAGGATGGCGACGCCCCGTCGATCACGGCCGTGCTGCAGGGCGCGGCCGGCGCTGTCGGGCAGATGCGCGGCCTATTCAGCCGCCGGGGCAGCAAATGAGCGAGCTGAGCGGGCTGCTGCCCTACATCTCGCCCGTGGCGCTGCTGATCACCGGCTTGGTGGCATGGTTCATGATGAAGGGCAGGCAGGAATTCGCCGCGAAGTCGGCGACCGACAAGCACGCCCAACAGCTCGCCGAGATGGAAGTGCGCCTGGTCAAGGCCGAAGCCGCCATCGCGTTCGCCGACGATCAGGACGAACGGATTGCCCAGATCGAGATGCGGATGGTCCGGGCCGAAGCCACCTTGTCGACGGTGCCGACCACCGGCGAAATCACCGCCCTGTCGCTGGCCATCGCCGGCCTGCGCGGCGATATCCGGGTATTCGAGACGACGCTCGCCGGCGTCAAGGAAATGATCGAGCGCCAAGACCTGCGCGTCGATCGTCACGAGGAAATCCTATCCGAGGCCGCGCGGCGGCAGCTCGAAGACCGTAGGGGGTAACGATGGACGTTGAGGGGGAAGTCTGGCGCGAGCATACCCGGCTCGCCATCCTGCGCGCCCTGGACAAGGTGCCGGGCCGCACCGCGACCATGTCGATGCTGCTCGCGATCATGCGCCGGGTCGGCATCCGCATCAACGAGCCGCAGCTGAAGGGCGAGGTCGACTGGCTGAAGAAGGCGGCCCTTCTCGCCGTCGTCAACGATCGCGGCCTCGTCTCGGTCGAGATGCTGAACACCGGCGCCGACGTCGCCCGCGGCCAGGACACCTATCCCGGCGTTGCCGAACCGACGCGGCGGTAACCGCCGTGGCGCGCAAGTCGAAGATTGACCGGCTGCCGGAAGAGATCCGCGAGCGTATCGCGTCTCTGCGCCGCGAGAACGGCTGCACGATCGACGAGATTATGGCCAAGCTCGACGAACTGGACCTCGGCGAGGACGGCATGCCGTCGCGCTCGGCGATGGGGCGGCATATCCAGCGCATCGACGAGGAAGCCGAGCGTCTCTCGCGCAGCCATGCCGCCGCCGAGGCGATCGTCGGCCGCCTGGGCGAGAAGCCGGGCAAGATGACCAGGCTGAACGCCCTGCTGCTGCAGGACGCGGTCTATCAGGCACTGGCGGCCGCCGAGACGCGCGGCGATATCAAGAGCCTGAAGGCCCTGTCCGACGTGCTCGACAATATCGCCCGCGCAGAGAAGACCGACGCCGACCGGGAGATCAAGATCCGCGACGATGAAGCGAAGCGGCAGCGGGAGGCGGCTGCGAAGAAAGTCGACGAGGCCCTGGCGGACGCCAGTAAGGCCGGGGAAAAGGGCCTGTCGCGGGCCCGTGTCGAGCAGCTCCGCCGCAACGTGCTGATGGGGGTCGCCTGATGTCTATATCCGATGCGGACGACGGCGCCGAGCGCGATGCTCGCGCCGCCAACATCCTGCCGCTCGATATGGTGCCGGATGATCTCGACCCGCTGGGCGAGGGCGTCCTCATGGCGCACCAGGTCGCCTGGATCAGCGACCGCAGCCAGGTCAAGGTTTGCGCGAAGGGCCGGCGAACCGGCATCACCTTTGCCGAGGCGCTCGACAGCACGCTGATCGCGGTGACGAACAGCGCCCAAGGCGGACAGTCGACCTACTACATCGGCGACACCAAGGAAAAGGGGCTGGAGTTCATCAGCACCTGCGCCAAGTTCGCGAAGGTGATCGCCGCCGAGCTGCTCACCATCAACGAGTTCGTTTTCGAGGACCGGCGGGAAGACGGCGGCTCCAAGTACATCGCCGGGTTCCGCATTCGGTTCGCGAGCGGCAATCAGATCGTTGCCTTGTCCAGCCGGCCCGAGAACCTGCGCGGCTTGCAGGGGCGCGTCGTCATCGACGAGGCGGCGTTCCATAAGGATGTTCGCGACGTGCTCGATGCCGCCGTCGCGCTGCTGATCTGGGGCGGCGCGATCCGCGTGATCTCGACCCACAATGGCGATCAGAACCCGTTCAACGAGCTGGTCCGGGAGTGCCTGACCGGCGGCGTACCCTACAAGCTGCACTGCATCACCTTCAACGACGCTGTGCGGAACGGTCTCTACCGCAAGTCCTGCGAGAAGGCGGGCGACACCCCGTCCTGGCGCGGCCTGCGCGCCTGGATCAAGCTGGTGCGCGGCGCCTATGGCAACCGCAAGGCGGCGATGCTGCAGGAGCTGGACGTGATCCCGGCCGCCAGCGCCGACGCGGTGCTGCCGCTGACCGTGATCGAGAGCAACACCCGGCCGGAGTACCTGGTCAAGCGCTGGACGCCGGCGGCGGCCGACTTCGTCGACTGGCCGGAAGATCGCCGCCGCGCCAACATGGCCGAGTGGATCAAGGTCCATGTCCTGCCGGAGCTGGCCAAGCTGCCGCCCGATGCCCGTATCGACCTCGGCCAGGACTTCGCGATGCGGCAGGACAAGTCCTCGATCGCGGTCGGCTATACCGATCAGGTGCTGAAGCGGCGCGTGCCGCTAATGGTCGAGCTGGCGCAGTGCCCCTATGACCAGCAAAAGCAGGTGCTGTTCGGCATCATCCGGTCGGTTCGGTTCGGCAGTGCGGTGCTGGACGCAAACGGCAACGGCATGGTGCTGGCCCAGGAAGCTCGCCAGGCGTTCGGCGCCGAGCGGATCATCGAGTTGATCGCGTCGGATGCACATCTTGCGACGGTGATGCCGCTGTTCGTCGATGCCTTCGTTGCGCGGGCGATGCTGATCCCGGCCGACCGCGACGTGCGCGACGATCTGCGCCTGCTGCAGACCATTCGCGGCGTCGCCCGCATTCCCTCGCAGATCCGCACCAAGGGCACGGACGGCAAGGGCCGGCACGGCGACGGCGCGGTGGCGCTGATCAACTTCTTTACCGCGACCCTGCAGGAGGTGACGCCTGTCGAGTTCGCGGCTGGCGGTTCGCGCATCGGTGCGCAGGCGTTGCCCGATGCCTACCGCGTGCCCGACATCGTCAATCTCGACGACGGCTTCGGCACGGTCGGCGGCGGCTTCGATTTCATAGGGTTCGGCCATGGCTGACGAAACCAACGACGCCCCGGGCAAGCCGGTTTATGAAGAACTGGCGATCATCGGCGGGGAGATGGATATCACCCGCGGCTACGTCCGCGACGATCTGCTCTACCCCCAGGACCGGCTGCTGCAGGCCAAGGGCGGCGATATTGCGGTCTATGAGGACGTGCTGTCCGACGACCAGGTGAAAACCTGTTTCGAGCAGCGGCGCCTCGCCGTCGTCAGCCGCGAATGGGTGGTCGAACCGGGCGGCCCGTCCAGGCTGGACCGTAAGGCGGCCGACTTCATGCGCGAGCAGCTGGCCAACATCCGCTGGGATGCCGTGACCAACAAGGCGCTATATGGCGTCTACTACGGCTTCGCCGTGGCCGAGTGCCTCTATGCCCGCGACGGCGCGACCGTCGCCCTTGAAGGCGTCAAGGTGCGCCGACAGAAGCGGTTCCGCTTCGACGCCCAGGGGCGGCCGCGGTTGCGCACGCTGGCCAATGCCGATGGCATCGCCCTGCCGCCCCGCAAGTTCTGGACGTTTTCGACCGGAGCGGACAGCGACGACGAACCCTATGGTCTCGGCCTTGCCCATTGGCTCTATTGGCCGACCTTCTTCAAGCGGAACAGCCTGCGGATCTGGCTGACGATGCTGGACAAGTTCGCGGTGCCGACCGCCGTGGGCAAGTATCCGGCCGGCGCCGATGCGGCGACGAAACAGCGCCTGCTCGCGGCCTGCATGGCCGTGCGCAACGCCACCGGCATCGCCATCCCGGAAGGCATGATGCTGGAACTACTCGAAGCCAAGCGGTCCGGCGCGCTCGACGGTGCCCCGCTGTACGATCGCATGAACAGCGCCATCTCCAAGGTGACGGTGGGGCAGACGATGACCACCGACGACGGATCGAGCCTGTCCCAGGCGAGCGTGCATATGCAGGTCCGCGACGATCTGGTGATGGCCGATGCCGATCTCGTCTGTGAGAGCTGGAACACCGGGCCGGCCCGGTGGCTGACTGAATGGAACTATCCGGGCGCCGCGGTCCCGCGCGTCTGGCGGCGCGTCGACATGCCGGACCTGAAGGGCTTGGCCGAGATCGACAAGACGCTGTCCGATATCGGCTTTAAGCCCACCTTGAGGCGCATTCAGACAACCTATGGCGAGGACTACGAGGAGAAGGCGCCGCCCGCGCCGGCGGTCCCGCCGCCCGGCGGGCCAGGCGCCCCACCGGCGCCACCGGCCGACCCGGCCTTCAGCGAGGGCAAGGATGCGGCCGACGATCTCGCCGCGCAGCTGCAGGGCATGGCGGCCCCGCTGATCGGGAAATGGGTCGCGCAGATCTCGGCGGTCATCGACGAAGTCGTGGCCGCCGGCGGCGGCATGCCTGAACTGGTCGAGCGCATGATCGCGCTGCACCCGGCCCTGAGCGACGCCGAGCTTGGCCAGCTGATCGCCCAGGCGATGACGGCGGCCGACCTGACCGGCCGGGCCGAGCTGATGGATGGGGTCTGACCGTGGCGGTGACATCGCCGACCGCCCTGCCGTTTCAGGACGCCATCGACTTTTTCCGCCAGAAACTCAATCTCGGAACCCGCGCATGGACGGATATCTATGGCGGGCAGCACGCCAGGGCCTTCGTTGTCGCCGGCGCCGCCCGCGATAGCCTGCTCGCCTCGCTGCATGGCGCGATCCTCAAGGCCCTGGAACAAGGCACGGGGATCGAGGAATTCCGGAAGGACTTCGCGGCAATCGTCGCCAGGGAAGGCTGGGACTACAAAGGTGGCTTCGGCTGGCGCAGCAAGGTCATCTTCGACACGAACATGCGATCGGCCTACGCCGCGGGCAAATGGAAGCAGGCGCAGGAGACGAAGGCGACGCGGCCCTATCTGCGCTACACCGCCGTCATGGATCTCGTCACCCGGCCGCTGCATCGCGAATGGCACGGCACCATCCTGCCGATCGACGACGCCTGGTGGAACACCCACTACCCGCCCTGCGGATGGAACTGCCGCTGCAGCGTGCAATCGCTGTCGAATGCCGACCTGAAGCGGTTCGGCTGGAAGCCGTCGCCGGCGGCGCCCGATGTCAAGATGGTCGAGCGGACCTTGAAGACACCGGACGGCGACCGCGTGGTGAAACTGCCGGAAGGCATCGACCCGGGGTTCGAACACAACATCGGCCTGGCTGCCTGGGGGCGCGGCGCCGAGACCGCGGCGATGGAACAGCATGGACCGTGGGAGCGCCTGGACGCGCCCGGCGCCCCAGCCTATCTGCTCGACCCGCTGCCGGTCGATAGGCCCAAGGCAGCGCCTGGCCGGTATGCACCCAAGGGCGATGTCGATGCACTGCGCCAGCAATTCCAGGAGGCTGTGGGCGGAGACGAGGTCATCCTGACCGATCCTGTCGGCGGGCGCGTGCTGCTCGGCCAGGCGATCGTCGACCACATCGCCGAGCTGGACCGGCGCTGGGACGGGCGGGAGGTGTATTTCCCGTTCCTGCCCGAGCTGGTGGAGCAGCCGGCCGAAGTGTGGATCGGGTTCGCCCGGTCGGCCGTCACGGGCCGAGTGATGGTTCGCAAGCGCTACATCAAGGCGATCGAGCTGAAGGGCGGGGTGAGGCTCGGCCTGGTGGCCGACCAGGACAACGGCTTTTGGTCGGGCCTGACGACCTTCCGCGGCCGCCTGTCGGCGACGGACGGCCTGCGCTGGGGCTATCGGCTGTTTCGGCGGGAGGAAGCTCTTTAGCCGCCGTCCGGCTAAGGCCCCCAGGTGCGGCTATCGGAGAGCGGTCCAGCCGGCCCGGGGAAGCTGCAGAATACGCCGGCCGAGCCGGCTGAGCAAGTCGGGGCGAAAATTAGGCCCGTAGAAGCCCCTGGACGGCTGGCGGCCCCCGCCATAGCGGCCAGGGGCGGCTTACCCTTCAAACTACCCTTCTACGGCCGATTTTGAGGCCATCGGGTCGCCGGCCTGGGGTCTGGTCCCGCACAATCCTCGGTTCGCTCCCCCTGGCCCGGGTCAGTCTGACGCAAATCGGGGCACGCGCGTAGGGTCCCACCATCGCCGCCGCACTTCAAGGCGGCCGATGGGAGACCCGATGAAACCGTTCGAAATCTTTGCCCCCGGCACCCACACGTCGATGAGCGGCGAGACGATCACGTTCGGCGCCGCCGAGCTGGACGGCGTCGTCTCGTCTTACAACACCGACCTGCACGAGGCGCCGATCGTCATCGGCCATCCGCAGCACGACCATCCGGCCTATGGCTGGGTGAAGTCGGTGCGGGTCGAAGGCGGGCGCCTGGTGGCGACGCCGGCCGAGGTCGACCCGGCCTTCGCCGAGCTGGTTGATAATGGGCGCTACAAGAAGGTTTCGGCCGCCTTCTATCGCCCCGACGCCCCCAACAATCCGAAGCCCGGCAGCTACTACCTGCGCCATGTCGGCTTCCTCGGCGCGCAACCGCCGGCGCTGAAGGGCTTGAAGCCCGTCGCCTTCGCCGACGATGCCGACCAGGTCGTCGTATTCGGCGAGGTCGACGCCGGCGCCGTCGCTCGCCTGTTTCGCGGCATGCGCGAATTCCTGATTTCGAAGTTCGGCGGTGACGCCGAGGGCATGGCGCAGATCGACCGCGCCCTGTCGCCTTGGGACGTCGACCAGGTGTCGAACCCCGCCAACCCGGCCTATGCCGATCCCCCCGCTCCAACGGAGACCGAAATGAGCGAAAAGACCCAGGCCGCGCTCGATGCGCGCGCGGCCCAGCTGGCCGAGCGCGAGGCGGCTTTTGCCGAGCGCGAGAAGGCCCAGCAGCGCGCCTCGATCGAGATCATGCTCGACAAGCACGTCACCGCCGGCCGGCTGCTGCCGGCCGAGAAGGTCGGGGCGCTTGCCTTCGCGGCCGGCCTCGACGCCGCCGGCACCGTGGAGTTCGCCGACGCCGGCGGCAAGCCGGTCAAGACGGCCTCGCTCGCCTGGTTCGACGGCTTCCTTGGCGGGCTGCCCAATCGCGTCGAGTACGCCGAGCTAACGGCCGACAAGGGCGGCGATGTGCCGGGCTTTGTGCCCCCGGCCGGCTTCGGCGTCGACCTGAACCGCGCCGAGCTGCATGCCAAGGCCCTGGCCTATCAGGAGCAGCACAAGGGCACCGACTATGTCACCGCCGTTCGCGCGGTCGGCGGCAAGTAAGGGAGGCGACGATGGCACTCACCAAACTGCCGACCCTGACCCTGACCGCGAAGGCGTCCGGCGCCGTCACCGCCAACCGCCTGGTCGCCTACTCCGGCGCCCGCTGCGGAACCCAGGCCATGAAGGTGCTGGGCGTCGCCGTCTACGACGCGGCCGATGGCACCGATTACCCGGTCGACGTCGATGGGACCAGCATCGTCGAAGCCGGCGCCGCCATCGCGGTCGGCGACAGCCTGGTCACGGACAACCAGGGCCGAGCGATCCCCGCCAGCGCGCTTGCCATCGCCGCCGGCGCGACCGGGGTCACTTCCGCCGCCGCCAACGGCGCCTCGGCGCTGACGGGCGGCAACCTGCCGCAGTTCGTGTTCGGCGACGCCCTGACCGTCGCGGCCGACGCCGGCGCCTTCATCGAATTCAAGTTCCGCTGAGGAGCACACGAGCATGACCATGACCCCCGCCCAGGTCCGCGTGATCGACCCGATCCTGTCGCATCACGTCCAGGGCTACCGCCAGCAGGGCCTTATCGGCCGCGTGCTGTTCCCGGAAGTGCCGGTTGAAATCGCCGGCGGCCAGGTGATCGAGTTCGGCAAGGAAGCCTTCATGCGCTACAACGCGCGCCGCGTGCCGGGCGGCGCCACCAAGCGCATCGACGTGGGCTATGCCGGCAAGCGCTACTCGCTGGTGCAGGACGCCCTGGAGGGCAAGGTGCCGCGTGAATGGCTGCGGGACGCTTCGCAGGTGCCCGGCATCGAGCTCGGCACGCGTGCGACGAACACCGTCATGAACGTGCTGCAGCTCGGCGCCGAGTGCGACCAGGCGGCCATCGCCCTGGAAGCCAACAACTACGACAGCAACCACAAGGTCGCGCTGTCGGGCGGCGCCAAATGGTCGGCCGATACCGGCAACCCTTCCGCCGATATCGAGACCGCCAAGGAGGCGGTGCGGGCGACCACCGGCGTCTATCCGAACGTGGTTGCGCTGTCCGCCGTGGCCTTCAAGGCGGCGAAGAACAACGCCAAGGTGGTCGAGCGCTTCAAGTACGTCTCGAAGGACAGCATCACCGCCGCGATGCTCGCCGCCCTGTGGGAGGTGGAGCGCGTCGAGGTCGGCCGCGCCGTCACGGCCGATGATGCCGGCGCCTTCTCGGACGTCTGGGGCAACAACGCCGTCGTCGCCTATGCGCCGGCGAGCCCGTCCGGCCAGGAAGAACCGTCTTACGGCTACACCTACACCATGCGGAACCATCCCATGGTCGAGGCGCCGTACTACGACAACAACGCCAAGTCCTGGATCTACCCGGTGACCTACGAGCGTGCGCCGGTCCTGACCGGCATGCTCGCCGGCTACCTGATCCAGAACCCGAACTGACGGAGGGTCCGATGGCAAAAGCTCCGACCAAAGCCGCCGAGGCCGAAGGCGAATATCTCGTCGCCACGCCGCTGCGCATGGCGCCCGGCGAAGGCCCGGTCGCGCCGGGTGAGCTGGTGATGCTGCCGAAGGCCGAGGGCGACGCCCTGGTCGCCTGCGGCGCCGGCACCGAGATCCGGGCCAAGACCAAGCCGGCCGACTGAACGGAGACGCGCCGATGGCTTACGCAACGCAGCTCGACCTGGTCGCCGTATTCGGCGAGGAGGAGTTGATCCAACTCACCGACCAGAACCGCCCGCAATCGGCGATCGATGCCGGCCGGGTCGAGGTTGCGTTGCGTGATGCCTCGGGCAAGATCAACGCCTATCTCGCCTCGCGCTATCAGCTGCCGCTCTCGCCCGTGCCCGACGAGATCCGCCGGACCTGCACCGAAATCGCCTGGTACTACCTGCATGCTCGGTCCGTGCCCGACGAAGTCGTGCGCCGCTATGACCGCGCCATCAAGTTCCTCGAAACCGTCGCCGATGGCAGTGCCACCCTGACCGGCGTCAGCCCGCCCACGACGGGCAGCGGCAGTGAGATCCTGATCGAGGCGCCGCCGGCGCTGTTCGATCACGATAGGCTGGCGGGCTACTGATGGCCGGCGCCCGCATCATCGTCGACGATGCCGAGGTGCTCGCCGCCTTCGGCCGCGCGTCCGCCGGCCTGGGCGATCTGGCACCGCTGATGGCCGATGTGGGGCAGAGCCTGGTGCTGTCCGTCGACCAGCGCTTCGCCACCGGCCACGGGCCGGGCGGCGTGCCTTGGCGCCCGCTGCACCCCCGCACCGTCAAGCGCAAGGGCGGCAAGACCCTGATACTGGTCGATACCGCCCGCCTGAAGAATTCGATCACCTATCGCGCATCGGCGCGCGAGGTCGAAGTGGGCACGAACGTGCAGTACGCAGCCGCTCACCAGTTCGGCGCCACGATCGAAATCCCGGCCCGCACCCAGGAGGCCCGCCGACGCACCGAAACCCGCAAGCGCAAAGCCGCTGACGGCACCGAGACCGTCTGGCGCAAGGGCCAGTTCGCGAAGCTGCAGCGGACCAAGGCGGGCGGCTTCAAGACGGTGCGCGGCACCGCGCTCGAAACCGTCGCGATCGGCGCCCATACGATCACCATCCCGGCCCGGCCGTTTTTGGGTGTGGACGACGGGGACAAGGCCGCGATCGTCGAAGCCGTCGAAGTCCATATCGCCGCGCTGATCGGCGGTGCGCCGTGATCGAGCACGTCATCGCGCAGCTGCAGACGGTCAACCAGGCCGATCGTTGCTTCGCGATCGTCGCCGGCGCGGCCGAGTTTGCCGAGGTTGCGGGCGACCGTCCGCCGGCCAACATGCCGGCCTGCTACGTCGTGCCCCTGGCGGAGGACGTGGTCAACATCGACCATCCCGGCTGGTCGGAGGATCTGGTCACCGTCCAGTTCGCCACCGTGCTTGTGGTCCAGGAGAAAAGCGATCCCCGCGGCGGCGCCTCGGTGCTGGCCGTCAAGGCACCCCGCGCCATGGTGCGCAAGGCGCTGTCCGGCTTCGTGCCGGCCGGCGCGGACGAAGTCATCCGCTACGCCGGCGGACGCCTGATGGCGTTCGAAGGCGGCCGGCTGTGGTGGCAGGACAATTGGGCCGTCCCCATGCGGCTACCTACCGAGGAGAACTGACCATGCCGCTCGAAAGCGGATCGTATCTGCGCGACCCGGCCACGGGTGAATTGAAGCGCACCGAGGCACCCACGCGCCGCCTGTCGATCGCCGAACGGCGCGAGCGTGACGCCGGTGCGGCCACCGCCGCCAGCCTCGCCGGCCAGGGCCTGGCCATCGTCGGCGAGCAACCGGCCGTGCCGGTCGAGATCCCCGGCAAGGCGGCCCGGCCGCCGCGCCCGCCCCGCAGCCCCGACAGCCCGGCCGAGCGCCAGGCCGAGAAGGAGTAACCGACCATGGTCATGGAATTCCGCCGCGAGCGCCTGCGCCTGCTCTACGGCAAGATCGAGACCGTCTATGGCGAGGATGCCTCGCCGACCAGCGCCAATTCGGTGGTCATCACCGAATGCGACTATGTCCGCGAGCCGGAGGAGATCAAGCGCACGATCATTCTGCCGACGCTTGGCGCCCAGCCGGTCGAGCTGATCGGGCGTAAGGTCACGCTGTCGCCGAAGTGGGAACTGCAGGGTTCGGGCACGCCGGGCACGCCGCCGAAATGGGGGCCGCTGGTTCGCGCCTGCGCCCATACCGAAGTGGCCCAGGCCACCGGGTCGACCCAGGCGTCGCCGGCGACGGCGGTCGGCACCCCGACCGGCACGTTCACTTACACCGCCACCGGCGTGTTCGCCGGCACGACGGACCGCCTTGTCACCTTGGTCTGCACCACGGCCGGCGGCACCGGCGTCGCCGCCTTCTCGGTAACGGCACCCGCGGTCGATGGCGTGCCGGCGCACAGCGCGACCAACCAGGTGATGACGAACGCCACGCCGTTTGCGCTGTGCGACACCGCGACGATCACCCCGGCCATCGGCACCGCGTTCGCACTCAATGACACCTATACGGTCAAGCTGACGGCGCCGCATGTCGATTACCTGCCGTATTCCGGCCAGGACGTCGAAAGCATGTCGTTCCGCTACAACGTGGACGGCACCTTGCATGTCGCGGTCGGCGGTAACGGCGAGATCGAATTCGACTTCTCGGGCCGTATCCCCATGGCGTCCGCCACCTTCACGGCCATGGAGCTGGCCGCCCCTGATGACGCGGTCATCGGCGCCCTGGTCAAGACCGGCTGGCTGCGCCCGACGCCGATTGCCAATGAGACCACGCCGGCCTTCACCATCAACGGCGTCGACCTGGCCATGAACTCGCTGAAGGTCAAGGCCGGCAACGAGATCGTCTACGACACCCGGGTCAACTATGAGGCCGTCGAGCGTCTCGACCGGAATTCCTCGTTCGAGCTGGGCTTGCGCGCCACCAATCTCGACTACTTCGACCCCTGGGCGCTCGCCGGCACCGATCCCGGCCAGGACATCTATCTGCGGCACGGCATCACGCCCGGCAAGATCATCGAAATGTTCCTGCCCTCGGCGCAGTTCAAGACGCCGCGCTACCAGGCCGAACAGAAGCGGATGAACTGGCAGATCACCGGCGATCTGCTGCCCGTCGCCGGCGACGACGAATACCGCCTGCGCGTCCGCTGAACCCCGCCTTCAAGTCACCCTCAAAGGAGCATTGAGCCCATGTCGAATACCCCGGTTTTTGTGAAAGGCGTCGAGGAGACTTTCACCGCCGTCGCCCGTGTCAACCGGCCGAACGATGATGACGGTTTCGACGTCATCCCGTTGAAGTGCCGTTTCCGCGTCGTCGGCCTGAAGAAGCAGACCGAACTGACCGCCGGCGACGATGCGGACGAGAAGATGCTGCAGGCCACCCTGATCTCGGTGAGCGGCGCCATGAAGGACAAGGAAGGCAACGACGCCGCCTGGGACGAAGAGACCCGGGCCGACATGCTCGACCGGCCCTACTACAAGCACGCCATCCTCGCGGTCTATTTCGACCGGATCAACGGGCGCAAACGGGGAAACTGATTGCGGCCTGCCGCGCCTGGCTCGGCAGCGCCGCGACTGCCGACCGGGTGCCGCTGAGCCGGGACGAAGAGGCCGCGCTGGCCGCGTCGTTGGGGCTTGCTCCCGATGACGAGCCGCCGCCGGCCAGGACGGCCGAACCTTCGGACGAGGAAGTTTCGTACCTCTCGCCCGAAGGTCTCCTCGAAATCTGGCCGTCGAACTGGGACAGCCTGCGCCTCTTCACCGCCAGCGCGACCCAATGGGATCACGCCGGCGCTGACGGCGACAAGACTGGCCTCCGCTATGACCGCCTGGAGCTTGTGGCCCGCATGCTGCGCATCGACTTCACTTCGGAGATCTTCGACGATATCCAGGTGCTGGAAGCCGAAGCGCTCGCCATCTGGGGCGAGCAGCGCGCGGAGCGCATCAAGCGCCTCGAAGAAGAGGCCCGCCGGCGATGAGCAATCTCTCGGTCGCCATCAAGGTCAGCGCTGACGCCAGTCAGGCCGAGGCGGGCTTTGGCCGCGGTACCGCCGCCGTCAACCAGTTCAGCGGCAGTCTGAGCCAGTCGTCCGCCGCCGCTGCCAATCAGGCGGCCGAGGTGAAGCGGGCGGCCGAGCAGACCGCGCAGGCCGGCCAGGCCCAGGCCGCTGCCACCCAAGCCCAGGCGCAAGCCCAAGCCGGCGCCCGGCAGCAGCTGGCGGAGGCCGAGCGGACCTTCGCGGCATCGGTCGTCGAAACGAACCGGGCGCTGGCGGCGCGCGAGATAGACGGCAAGCAGGCGCAAGCGACGCTGCAGCGCACCCGGCGCGAGATGGACAGCTATCGCGAAGCCGTCGAGCGCCAGGGCAAGGCCGCCAACGACAACAGCTACCGCAACAAGCAACTGACGATGCAGCTGTCGGACACGTTCCAGACGCTGGCGCTGGGCATGCCGATCCAACAGGTGATCCTGCAGCAAGGCCCGCAGATCATCGACCTGTTCGGGGGCATGGGCGTCGCCGCCAAGGCGCTGGTGTCGCCGGTCGGCCTGCTCGTCGCCGGCATGACGGCCGTTGCCGTCGCCGGCGTCGTGCTGGTGTCGCGGCTGGAAAGCTCGGAGCGGGCGCTGAACGCGGCGGCGGTCGGCCTGACCGCCACCGGCCGGGCGAGCGAGCTGAGCCGCGCCCAGGTCCAGTCCCTGACCGACCAGTTCGCCAAGCTGCCGGGCGCGACCAGGTCCGGCGCCGAGCAGTCGGTTGCCGCCCTGTCCCGCCTGCGGCAGGTGTCGGTCCAGCTGTTCGGCGATATCGGCAAGGCTGCCTCGAACTTCATGGTGCTGACCGGCACCGAATTCCCCGAAGCGTCGGCCGAGCTGTCCGAATACCTGAAGGCGCCGACCGAGGGAGCCAAGAAGTTCGCCGACGCCTGGGGCGGATTGAGCGTCGCCCAGCTCGAGGCGATCGAAAGCATGGACCGCTCGGGCAATCGCCTCGGCGCCCAGCGCGAGCTGCTCGGCGCGATGCAGGCCCGCCTGCAGGATCTGGCCAAGGTCGGCAAGACCGAGCTCCAGCAGGCCGGCGACAGCATGGGCAAGTCGTGGGACGACATGCTCACGAAGCTGTCGCGTACCGCGCCGATCATCGCGGCCCGCGAAGCGCTGATCAGCCTGTTCAAGGGCGTCGCCCAGGCCGCAAGCGAAGCCTCGCTCGATGACCAGATAGCCGAGCTGGACAAGAAGCTGGCCAACCCGCCTGTGCTCGGCATGCGGCCGGACGGGACGCCGATCTACGATCGCGGCCGGGCCGATTACGTCGATGCCCGCCGCCGGCGCGAGCAGCTCGACCTGCGGCGCCAGGCGCGCGATGCCGCCGGCTACGACGAAGCGTCCGCCTTCTCGTTCGGCCCGCGTCCGGCCGCGAACGACGATCTGCCCGATCCGACCAAGATCAAGGATCTGATCGGCGCCTATGACGAGCTGGCGACGCGGCGCAAGACGCTGATGGATCAGATGACCTTGCTGTCCCGCGCCGCGGGCCAGGAGGGCGTTGATCAGGATGCGCTGTCGCGCGCCCTGCAGAACCTGATGGGTCAGTACGACGCGCTGAAAGACCCGATCGACCAGGCGCGTGACGCGCTGTCGGCCGAGCAGCGCGTGGCGGCGTCGTCGATCGGCACGCGCCAGGTGCTGCAGGCGCAGATCCAGGCCGAGCAGGCGGCGCTGCAGGCCGGCCAGCCGAAATGGAAGGCCGAGGAGCTGGGCAAGCTCGCGGCGGCGCAGGCCACGGTCCAGCTGATCACCGCCGCGCGCGACCAAGTCGTCTTGTCGGCTGACGAAGCCAAAGGCGCCCTGACCGTCGCCAGTGCCTATCTGCAAGGCGCGCGCGCCGCCAACCAGGCCACGATCGCCGAGGAGGCCCGGCAGGCCGCGGTCAAGAATGCCTTTGTCGACGAGCGGGCGCTGACGGCCGCCCTGACGGCGCGTGCCGCAGCCCAGGCGACGATCGGCGGGGCAAAGGCGGTCGCCGAACTGCAGCAGCGCGTTGAGGCTACCGAGCGCCTGGCTGAGGCCGAGAAGGCCGGCGCCGCCGCAGTCACCGAAACCGGCATCGCCAACGAAGTCGCGGCCTATGCGTTGCAGCTGCGGGCGACCGAGACGGACAAGACGCGCGACGCCAACGACAAGCTGATTGAGAGCTATGAACGGCTGCTGCGCCGCCAGGATGAGGCAAACCGCTCGGCCACCAGTTCGCAGGCGCTGCGAAATAAGCAGGAACAGCTGGAACTGGCTCAGGCCGAGTTGCGCCTGGTTGGCGCCCTGCCGCCCGAACACGATCGGCAGATCGAGCGCCTGAAGACGATCCAGGACCTTCGTCGGCGGGGCGTCGACCTCAGCAGCGAGCAGGCGCAGGCCGAGCTGCGCGCCACCGATCAGCTCGCGAAGGTCGAGGCGCAGGTTCAGCAAGCCCGGAACGCTGCTGCCGAGACCAACAGGATCTGGGACCGGGCCGCGGACGGCATTCAGGACGCATTGTCAGACGCCTTCATGTCCGCGTTCGATCGGTCCAAAAACGGCGGGTTCGACGCAGCCGCCGCGCTGCTGAAAATCTTCAAGTCCGTCGCGGCGGAGATCGCCTCGGCGATGGTGATCAAGCCGATCATCGGCTCGGTCGCGAGTTTCCTAGGTGCGCCTCAGAGCTGGCTCTATGACCGAGGCTATACCCAGGCGGCAGCGCAAGGCGGGGCGGGCGGCGGCAATATCCTGTCGAACCTGTCGAGCCTTTCGAACCTCTTGCCGAAGAATTTCACCAACTCGATCGCCAGCTTCCTCGGCCTGGGATCGACGGGCGCGATCTCGGCAGGATCGTCGGCGCTGGCCGGGATCGGCTCGGGCGCACTTGCCAGCGGGGTCAACGTCGCCGGCGGCGCGATTGCTGCCGGCTCGGCTGCGCTCGGCGCGGGGCTCGGCGGCGCCGCCGGTGGTGCTGTAGCGGGCGGTGCGATCGGCGCTGGAACGAGCGCGTTGGCCGGCGGTGCCATAACGGGCGCAGCCGTGAACGTTGCGGGGGCCGGCGCGGCATCGATGGGCGCCATGGCGGCTGCTGCCATCCCCTATATTGGCCTGGCCATCGCCGCTTTCGCGATGATCGCGGGTTCCGGAATGTTTGCCGACAAGGATTACCCGCGGGGCTACGCGGCGTCCGAGATCCGCAATGACGGCAAGTTCATCGCGTCGACGCAGCATCAGGCCGGCCTCGACGGCTACGACAACTCTCGCGACCGCCAGGAAGCGAAGAAGTTCTCGACCTTGATGAATTCCACGGTCCAGTCGCTCGGCTTGAGCATGGCCGTCAGCAAGGATGACATCAACCACAACGGGGCGAGCAACGGGCTGCTGACGATCGGCACCATGTACGGTGGCGCGCTCGATGCCGATGACCTGTTCATGCGCTGGTTTACGAAGGATCAGCGGGGCGCGACGGGATCGGCCGACACGTCGGAAAGCACATGGATGCGCGCGAAGGGTTACACGCGCACCAGCACCTATGACCGCGACAGCGGGTGGACCCATGAACTGCGCGATGACAAGGGCGTTGTCGTCACTCAGGAAATGTGGACCAAAGCTTATGAAGACTGGGTCAAGGACCAGTCCTCCGCCGCGAAGGGCGAAGGCGGCAAGTCACTGTTCAAGACCGACAACAAGACCTTTCAGGTCGCGCTCGATCGCATGGCGTCCGGGGCCTACAAGCCTGCAGACGCCGACGAACTGAAGCAGGCGCTGCAATACGCCGAGGGGTTCGAGGACGCGGCGAAGCGCGCGGCGGCCGGCTTCGGCACGCTGCAGCGCCAGGCGCTGGAATTCGAGCTTGCGGCGCGCGATGCGGCAAAGGCGCTGAACCAGCAGGTCAAGGACTACCTCGACCAGGCCGAGAAGATCTTCGGCAAGGGGTCAACCCAGGCGCAGCAGGCGAAAGACACCCAGCTGCAGGCTGTCCTGGGTCAGATGGGGATCGGCCCAAATGCCGACGACAAGCCGCTTGAAGGCTTGCAGGCGACGATCGCCGAGACCATCGCCGGGATCAACGCGATGACCCCCGTGCTGATCACCTTGGGCAAGACCAGCGAGGAAGCCGCCAGCATCATCGCCCAGGCGACAGCCAAGTACCGCGCCAAGGTCGCCGAGGATTACAACAAGTCGGTTTCTGATCAGATCCAGGGTTTCAAGGCCCCGGAAAAGCTGGCCTGGAAGCAACTCGGCGAGGCGCAGGAAAAGCAGTGGAAGGAAGCCCAGGCGGCCGGCGCCGATATGGCCAAGATCGCCGAGCTGCAGGCGCTGCAGACACAGGCGCTGTTCGATCAGTTTCAGCAGCAGCGGCAAGCGCGTCTCGACAGCCTGTCGCAGCGCGTCTATGCGGTCGACGCCACGCTCAACCCGGCGAACGCCAGGGCGAACGAAGACGCGGTCCGCAAGATCCAGCAGCGCCGCGAGGCGGAGGATCTGACCCGCGGCCTGGAAAAAGCCGAGGCCGACGTACTGCGCCAGCGCCTGGCCGAGATCCACGCGGCCGAGGACCTCGCGGTCAAGCTCGCCCGTCTCGAGGAAGACCGGCAGAAGGCCGAGGGCTATATGGCCCGCACGGCGAACGCCGTCGCCGGCGTGATGACAGGATCGCCCGGCGAGCAGCAGGCCAAGGCCCTGGCCGAGGACGTGAGCCGGGCGCTGTCGCAGGCCCAGGAACTGCGCCAGGCGCGCGACGAGGCCGAGCGGTCGACGCTGAAGCAGATCCAAGCGCTGGAGAACCAGGCCGTCGCCGCCGAGCGGGCCGCCGCCGCCGCCCAGCAGTTCAAGCAGGTCTCCGAGCAGGTTTCCCAGGCGGTCGCGCAGTCCAAGACACAGATCAAGGCTTGGCTCGATCAGCTGCGGACGGGAACGGGCGGCGGGCTCGATCCGCTCGGGCGCCTCAACGAAGCGAAACTCCAATTCCAGACGCAATTCGACAAGGCGAAGGGCGGCGATCTGCAGGCGCTATCCGGGATCACGGGTTACGCGCAACGTCTGCTCGAAAATGCCGCCGCTTACTACGGCACCGGCACCGAATACCAGAACTTGCGTCAGATGGTCGAAAGCAAGCTGGGCGGCTTGCCCGAACAGGTCGACCAGCTCGAAGCGGTACGGCTGGAAATCGCCAAGCTCAACACCGACAGTACCACCGTCTCGAAGGAGCAGCAGGCGCTGCTCGACCAGCTCACCAATCTGCGCACCGTCGCCTTGTCGGCCGCGGTGCAGGATGCCGACCGTAACGCGACCGATGCCGCTGCCGCGATCCAGGCGCTGCAGGGTGCAACCAATACGGCGCTCACCGCCTCCAACCAGGTCGCCGCGCAGGTCGTGGCACAACTCGCCGTCTCCAACGCGACCCTGACCGCCACCCAGTCCATCGCCGGCAATACTGCTACGGCCGCCACCAACACGGCCACCGCCGCCTCCAATACGGCGTTGTCGGCCAGTAACACGGCCGCCAGCACGGCAACGATGGCCTCGATGCTGACGGTGCTGCAGTCGAGTTTCAGCCGCATGGGTGACCTGGGTCAGATCATGGGCGGCGTCGGCAACCTGGTGGCGGAGAATACCAATCACCGCCAGAGCGTTTGGAACGCCGAAGCGGCCTGGCTGTGGAAGATCACCTACAACACCGGCGGCACGGTCTCGGCGCTGGGCGGCATGCCGGCCTACGCTGGCGGCACCGACTGGCACGCGGGCGGCCGGGCGATCGTCGGCGAACGCGGCGCGGAAATCATCGACCTCCCGACGGGCGCCAGGGTGACGCCGGTCGGCCGCTACAGCCCGCCGCGGGCACCGGCCGGGAGCGTCGCGAATGACACCGGCGCGGGCCTGGTGCAGACCGCCGCCGGCGTCGATCTCCGCCCGCTGTTGCGTGCGCTTGAGCAGCAGGGCGAGCAACTGCGCGAAATCGCCGCCGCCATCGACGAGCAGACCGACACGATGGCCGATGGCCAGGGCGCGATAGCCTCGCGCATCGCGGCCGGCGCCGAGGAAACCGGCGTGCTGATCGAGACACTGAAGCGCACGGCAGGGAGACGCGGCCGATGATGATCGCTGAAATCGGCGCCCGCATCCGCGCGCGGAGCGCCACCAGCCTCGCTATCGGCACGGGCGCGCGCGTGTTCACCCTGTCCCGCGCCATCGTATTCCCACTCGGCATGGCGGTGACGGCCACCGCCTCGGCCGGCAACAGCATGACCGGCACGGTGACCGGCTATGATCCGGTCGCCAGGACGGTGACACTGAACGTCGTAGCCGTCGCCGGCGCCGGCACTCATGGCGGCTGGACGATCGCCGGCACCACGACGCTCTACGTTGCCAATGACGGCGGCTGGACCACCGGCCGGACCGACACGCCGGCCGAGCTGCCGATCCCGCCCTACCTCGACAACGCCGGCTCCATCACCCGGCGCATTGGCGGCGACGTGGGTGGCATCGCCACCGAGACGCTTGGGCAGATGGAGCTGGACAACGGCCACGGCCGTCTTGATCCATGGCGCAGCTATTCGTTCGACGGCCGGACGGTGGTGCTGCGCGAGGGGCGGCCGGGCGACCCCTATCCCGCCGCTTGGGCGCGCCGCATCGTGACCACGATCGAGCGGCTTGAATTCTCGACCGGCCGCATCGTTGTCCGCCTGGCCGACCGTCTGGGCGCGCTGGCGCGCCAGCCGCTCACCAAGACGGTGTTCCTGGGCAACAACGTGCCGCCGGATGGCCTCGAAGGGACCATCGATCAAAAAGACCTTCTGAAGCCTGTTCTAATCGGTGCCGAACCCCACTTCGAGCCGCCATGGGTCAACAACTCGAAGCTGTGCGTTCAAGTCGCGGACCGCCCCGTGCAGGTCGTCGAAGCCTATGAGGGCGGCGCCAGCCTGCCGCTCGAATTTGTCTATGGCGATCTGACCACCTTCAAGGACGCCGAGATCACCGGCGGCTGGTACATCCAATATGCTGGCCCGGAAGGGACGTTCCTGCGCTTTGGCGACGCGGATATCGGCCGCGTGACGTGCTGGGCACGCGAGGGGGCTTCCGCCGGTGACCGCACCGTTGCGCAGGTCGTGCGGCGTTGCCTGACCCAGCGGGCGGGCCGCACCGATGCCGAATTGCGCCTTGCCGATTTCGTCGCCCTGGATGCTGTCGCGCCGGGCGAGGTCGGTCATTGGCAGGGCACCGATGCGGCAACGATCGGCGACGTGCTGCCGCCGATCCTGCGCTCGGCCGCCGCCTGGCTGCTGACGCGCCGCGATGGCACGCTCGGCCTGGCCCAGGTCAGCCCGCCTACCGGCAATCCGGTGGCTGTCATCAGCGATTGGATGCTAGGCGCCTCCGAGGACGCGGTTGCACCGCTATCCGATGCCGGCCCCATTACCGGCGGCGAGGGCGCGGGCCTGCCGCCATCGCGAATTGAAGTACGCTACGCGCGGAACCAAGTGACCATGACGGAGAGCGATGCGCTCGGCGTTGTCACCCGTGACCGCCGCGTGTGGCTGCATGACGCATTTCGCAAGCGGTCGAAGGATCTCCCCGACGTGGTCGAGCACCACGCGGGCGCGGTGCCGCTGATCGTCGAAACGCGGCTGGTCGACGGCTCCGACGCCGCGGCCTACGCCGATTACCTGGCCGACGTGTTCGGCCGCGACCTGGACTGGTCGCAGATCACAATCGCCTCGGAACACGCCCGTGATCTCGATATCGGCGACGAGATCGCCCTTGATCTCGCCCGCTTCGACTGGCCGTCGATGCTGCCGGCCGTGGTGGTCGGCGTCACCGATGATTGGGCCAACGCCGCAACGACCCTCGAACTCTACATCGACCCGGATTGGGAGGCCGCATGATCGACCCCACGACAAATGCAATGTGGGCGCACCCTGATTGGGTCGACGAGACCGACGTGACCTGGGGCGGCGGCAGTTGGTCCGTGACCGCCGGGCTGGAGCAGCTCAACAACCCGTATCTTCGCCTTCGGGCTCGCTCGACCGATACCGCCAATGCGTCGACCATCGTTGAGTTCGACCTTGGCTTGCCCTGCATGATCCGCAACGTGATCGGCCTGGGGCACAACCTCGGCCGCTCGGCCCGCCGCCGGCTGTCGCTCTACAGCGACGAGGAAATGACCTCGCTTGTCGCGCGCCTCGATTGGGAAGATGTCTATCCGGTCATCTTCGCCTGGGGTTCGCTGCCCTGGGAGCATCCGAGCTGGTGGGACGGCCGCCTTGAGGAACGTCTCGCCGCGAGCTACCCGATGCCGATCCGCTGTGTGTTCGGCGCGCCCGTCCTTGCGCGTTATGGGCGCCTAGAACTCGACGACGAGGATAACCCGGCCGGCTATGTCGAGCTGGGCCGCCTGATCATCGCCGGCGGCATTCAGCCGACCCGCGGCGTCTCGGTCGCCAACGAACTGCAGTGGGAGGATGAGCTGTCACGCGTAACCGTGACGGCCGGCGGCGCGCTGAATGTGATCGAGCGCCCGCGCTACCGCTCGCTGTCCATCGCGATCGAGAACCTGCCCGAGGATGAGGTGCTGTCGACGCTGTTCGACATGGCGCAGACCCTCGGCAAGACGCGCAGCTTCTACTTCATGCTCGCTCCGAAGGACGCGACCAACTTCCACCGGAAAAGCGGCCTGTTCAGGTTCGAACAGCCGCCCCGCCATCCCCAGCGCCGGCGTCTGCGGCGCGACACCAGCGCCAAAATGATCGAGGTGACAGCATGAGTTGGCCAATCGTTATCGGCGGCGAAACCTTCAACGAGAGCGACTTCCAGGGCTACGGCTGGACCGTGAACCTGGCCCGCCTGATGAACACGGCTGCGACGGTCGCGGCGTCGATTGACACCGCGCTGGATGGCCTCGCGGTGACCGATGTCAGCGGGGCCGCGCCGCTGGCCTCGCCAGCGCTGACGGGCACGCCGACCGCCCCGACCGCGACCACGGGCGACAACTCGACCCGGCTGGCGACGACCGCCTTCGTCAAGGCGCAAGGCTACATCACGTCAGCCGGCGCGCCCGTGCAGTCGGTGGCTGGCAAGACCGGCGCGGTGACGGTAGTCGTGGCCGATGTCAGCGGTGCCGCGCCGCTGGCATCGCCGGCCCTGACCGGCACGCCGATCGCGCCCACCGCGCCCACGGGCGACAACTCGACGCAGCTTGCCACAACCGCGTTCGTCAAGGCGCAAAGCTACATCACCTCCGCCGGCGCGCCCGTGCAGACGGTGGCCGGCAGGACCGGCGCGGTGACGCTCGCCGTGGCCGATGTCAGCGGGGCCGCGCCGCTCGCGTCGCCGACACTGACCGGCACGCCGACCGCGCCCACGGCCACGGCCGGCACCAACACGACGCAGGTTGCCACCACCGCGTTCGTGCGGGGTGAGGTGGCGGCCCTGGTCGCGTCAGCACCTGGTGCGCTCGACACGCTCAACGAGCTGGCGGGCGCACTGGGCAACGATGCCAACTTCGCCAGCACGATGACGACGGCGCTGGGCGCCAAGGCGCCGCTCGCGTCGCCGGCGTTGACGGGCACGCCGACCGCGCCCACGGCGACCACGAGCGACAACTCGACCCAGGTTGCAACGACCGCCTTCGTCAAGGCGCAAGGCTACATCACCTCCGCCGGCGCGCCCGTGCAGACGGTGGCCGGCAGAACCGGCGCGGTGACGCTCGCCGTGGCCGATGTCAGCGGGGCCGCGCCGCTGGCATCGCCGGCCCTGACCGGCACGCCGACCGCGCCCACGGCCACGGCCGACACCAACACGACGCAGGTTGCTACGACGGCCTTCGTGCTCGGCCAGGCGTCCGCATCCGGTGACGGCAACCCGGCCATGGACGGCGCCGCCGCGCGCGGCACGTCGACGCATTTCGCCCGTGCCGACCACGTCCACCCGACCGACACCAGCCGGGCGCCGCTCGCCTCGCCGGCGCTGACAGGCACGCCGACCGCGCCCACCGCGACCGCGAGCGACAACTCGACCCAGGTTGCAACGACCGCCTTCGTCAAGGCGCAAGGCTACATTACCTCCGCCGGCGCACCCGTGCAGACGGTGGCCGGCAGGACCGGCGCGGTGACGCTCGCCGTGGCCGATGTCAGCGGGGCCGCGCCGCTGGCCTCACCGGCGCTGACAGGCACGCCGACTGCGCCCACCGCGACCGCGAGCGACAACTCGACCCAGGTTGCAACCACCGCCTTCGTCAAGGCGCAAGGCTACATTACCTCCGCCGGCGCCCCCGTTCAGACGGTGGCCGGCAAGACCGGCGCAGTGACGCTCGCCGTGGCCGATATCAGCGGGGCCGCGCCGCTCGCGTCGCCGGCGTTGACGGGCACGCCGACCGCGCCCACCGCGACCACGGGCGACAACTCCACCCAGGTCGCAACGACCGCCTTCGTCAATGCGCAAGGTTACATCACCTCCGCCGGCGCGCCCGTGCAGACAGTGGCCGGCAGGACTGGCGCGGTGACGCTCGCCGTGGCCGATGTCAGCGGGGCCGCGCCGCTGGCGTCGCCGGCGTTGACCGGCACACCGACAGCGCCCACGGCCGCCGCCGACACCAACACGACGCAGGTTGCTACGACGGCCTTCGTCGTCGGCCAGGATTACGCGAAGCGGGTGGGCAACCAGGGTATTTCCATTGAGACTGGCGCCGCCCCGGCTTCACTGACGCTCGATAGTGACAGCGCCTATGTGCGGTCTTTCCGCATCAATGCCTCCGGCGCGCGACGCTGGTGGATGGGCGCGCTTGATGACGACACCTTTTTCATCAACGGCTATGACGATGCCAACGTGGGCGTGCCTGCCCTGAGGATCGCGCGCACCACCGGCACCGTCTCTTTCTCTGCCCCGCCCAATGCACCGGACGGCGGCTACCGCTTCGGCTCGTGCGACGCGATGCTCTATGTGACGAACGCGGCGACCGCATCGGTGCGGCTCTCCGCAGGCACGCCGGGCGCCACGGCGAACGGCGGTGATGGCTGGCTGACCGGCGGCCCTGGCGGCACGGTATCAGGCAATGGCGGGCGCGCGCGCGTGATGGGCGGGTTCGTCACCGAAGGCAATGGCGGCTCGGTTGATATCCTCGGTCGAGCGGGTCTCACCGCTACCGCGACTGCGCGTAACGGGGGCGGGGTCGCGATCGGGGGCGGCGCTGGTGTGTCCGGCGGCAAGGGCGGTGACGTGACAGTCACCCCAGGCGCGTCACCGGGAGGGACCGCCGGCCTGCTCATGTTGAACGGCCTGCCGACCACCGATCCCGCCATCCTCAATGCGATTTGGCAAGACGCCTCCGGGTTCTTGCGGATTTCGGCCGGGCCATGACGCGCGCTGCAGCCTTTGCGCTGGCCGTGGTGACGCTATGCGGTTGCTCAGGCATCACGATGCCGCCCACCTCGCCACCGGCAACCCCGGCCGACTGGGGAACGTGCGAGGGCGCGGCCATCCGGTTTCAGCGGCATCTGGCAGCGCTGTTGATGGAGGAGGCGCGGCGCCGCGCGCCGGCCGACGAATTCGCGCCCATAATGGCGCCAGCCAAGGAGCGCGAGCGGATCGAGGCAACCGGCCAGGCTATCGCCGTCCTCTGCCTGGTCGGGCTGGGCTATCAGCTGGCCGCACCCGAGCAGCTCGGGCGGGTGCATCCGTGACCTATACCCTCAGCCAGAACGGCGGGGGCCGGGGCGCAGCAACGCCCCAAGCCGCGGGGCTGGAACCCCGCACGGGAGAACCCGCCCCGCCTACCGTCGCGACGGTGGGGCAATGTTCGAGTGATTCGGTTAATGGAGTATGTGCGCTGCCCGTCCTGCCGCGCCTTGCTGTTCGAGCTGGCCTCGGGCGGCACGGTCAACGGCCTGACGATCAAATGCCGCCGCTGCGGCGCCTTTCAAACCTTCCACCAGAGGCCAGTGAGCCCGCCATCCGAACGCCCAGGAGCGTCCCTTATGGAGACGTCCCTTGGCGAAACCCCGCCCCGACTACCATCCGCCGGCCCCCGGCGCGTTCAGCCCGCCGACAGGTGACCTGCCCGACTATTTCCGTGGTGCCGACGCCGTCGCCGGCTTCGGCACCCGGGATTTCTACGTCGCCTGGATACCCCGCCGCCAGGCGTGCGAAATGATCATCGCCAACCACTACTCCGGCCGGATCGTCCAGAACGCCTATGTCCACCTGGGGGTCTTCCTGGGCGGCGACCTGGTCGGCGCGCTCCAGTTCGGCCATGCCATGGTTCCAAGGGCTACGGCCAAAATCGTAGCCGGCAGCACGACCGGAACGTACCTGGAACTCAACCGCATGTGGCTGTCGGATCTGGCCCCGCGGAACAGCGAAAGCCGGGCCATCGCCTATGCGGTGCGGTACATCCGCCGCGTGTGCCCGCGGGTACGGTGGATCATGACTTTTGCGGACGAGCGCCTCGGGCGCTGGGGGGTGGTTTACCAGGCCGCGAACTTCCTCTACGTCGGCAGCCATAAATGCCGGTTCTGGGTGCTGGACGGCGAGACGTACCACGACATGCTTCTGACCGCCCACGGCCCGAACTGCAGCCCCCGGGGCCGGCACCTTCGGGACAACCTGCATCGGGCCACCCGGCACGAGTACCGGCAGTTCCGGTACGTGCTGCCGCTGCACCCGGCCGCCCGGCGGGGATTGCTGCTCAAACCCCGGCCGTACCCCAAGCCGCCGGGCCACGCTCAAGCCGGCCTCGAACCATCTTCGAAACCCGGCCGGCGCCGGGCGGCATACTAGATATTGGGGGTGGTTTGGGTCAGGGGCAGGGGGCTACTGGTGCCAAAGCGGGCGAAAAGTGGTGCCAAAGCGTTTGGCGCGCTACAAGCAATCGGGGCAGAGCTGGCCGGGGCGGTCGACCAGCTGGCGGCAGCCCAGGCATTGCGGGGGCAGCAGCACGTCGAGCAAAGCTGACCCGGCGGTCAAAATTTTACGCTTCGCCCATGTCGATATCGCCGCCGTCATGTTAGGGTCCGGCCGAAATGACCTCCGGGACACCCATATTGTTCGATCGTGCCGCGTTGCGCGCCCGCCGCGCGCGGGCCGCGGGCAATTTCGCCGCGCACGATTTCCTCTATCGCGAGATCGCCGACCGGCTGGCCGACCGGCTGGACGATGTGGTGCGGCAATTCCCGGTGGCCCTCGACCTCGGCACCCGTGGCGGCCTGCTGGCCGAGGTGCTGGGCCGCCGCGGCGGCATCGAGACGCTGGTGCGCCTGGATCTGTCGCCCGGCTTCGTCACCCCGGGACCGGGCGTGGTCGGCGACGAGGAATTCCTGCCCTTCGCGACGGCGAGCTTCGATCTGATCTTCAGCGTGCTGGGCCTGCACTGGGTCAACGATCTGCCGGGCGCCCTGCTGCAGATCAACCGCGCCTTGCGGCCCGACGGGCTGTTCGTCGGCGCCTTCTTCGGCGGCGCCACGCTGATGGAGCTGTCCGACGCCTTGCGCCGCGCCGAAAGCGAGGTCGAGGGCGCATTGAGCCCGCGCACCGCGCCACTCGCCGATCTGCGCGATGCCGCGGGGCTGATGCAGCGGGCGGGCTTCGCCCTGCCGGTCGTCGATTCCGAAATCGTCACCGTCACCTATGCCGACCCCTTCGCGCTGATGCGCGAGCTGCGCGGCATGGCCGAAACCAACGTGAGCGCCGAGCGCCGGCGCCGCTTCAGCCGCCGCGCCACGCTGTTCCGCGCCGCCGAGATCTACATGGCCGACCACGCCGGACCCGACGGCCGCATTCCCGCGACCTTCGAAGTCATCACCGTGATGGGCTGGCACCCCGCCGCCAACCAGCAGCAGCCCGCCCGCCGCGGCAGCGCCAATGCGCGCCTTGCCGATGCCCTCGACGCGATCGAGCATTCCACGGGCGAGAAGCCCGGCAACCATTGACCCCAGCCTCATAGCCGAAAGCATAAAAGGATCATGATCAAGCAGACCAGCTTCTATTTCCTGCGCCATGGCGAAACCGAGTGGAACCGGCTGCGCCGCTGTCAGGGTCGAAGCGACATTCCGCTGAACGAGACCGGCATCGCCCAGGCCCACGCGGCCAAGGAGCGGCTGCGCGGCATCGGCATCGGCACGATCTGCGTCAGCCCCCTGATCCGCGCCCGCGAAACCGCCGAGATCGTCAACGAGGTGCTGCAGCGCCCGATCGTCGTCATCGACGAGTTGCAGGAAATCTCGTTCGGTCCCTATGAAGGCACCGAGCCCGGCCCCTGGTACACCGACCTGCTGAAGGGGGTGGCCCATGAAGGCGTCGAATCGATCGACGATTTCTTCGCCCGCGCGCTCTCCGGCCTGAACAAGGCGCTGGAACATGAAGGCCCGGTGCTGGTCGTCGCCCATGGCGGCGTCTTCTGGTCGGTCCAGCATCACGCCGCCCTCGGTCCGCGCAACGTCATTCCCAACGCGGTGCCGCTGCGCCTCGACCACGGCCCGGAAGGCTGGATCAGCGAACTGATGGAGGCCGTCGAGGCGGCCTGACGGCCATGATGCAGGCCTACGAACGGCTGCTGGGCACCGGCACGCGGCGCGGCGTCGCCTCGATGACGCTGAGCATGATGCTGTTCATCGTCAACGATTCGCTGATCAAGGTGGTCAGCGCCTCGCTGGCGGCGGGCCAGCTCATCGCCATCCGCGGGCTGATCGCCTCGCTGATCATCCTGGCGATCATCGTCGGCACCGGCGCTGCCCGCCATCTGCCGCGGGCCTGGAGCGCCCCGGCCGTCTGGCGCGGCGTGCTCGACATGATCGGCAGCCTGCTCTACCTGCTGGCCCTGTTCCACACGCCGATCGGCAATGCCACGGCGATCAACATGACCTCGCCGCTCGGCATGACCGCCGCGGCCGCCCTGTTCCTGAAGGAAAGCGTCGGCTGGCGGCGGTGGAGCGCCGTGGTCGTCGGGTTCCTGGGCGTGCTGATGGTGGTCCAGCCGCGGCCCGAGGGCTTCAACTACTGGTCGCTGCTGGCCATCGCGGCCGTCTTCTTCGTCGTCGCCCGCGACCTGATGACCCGCCAGATGCGCGCCGACATCCCGTCGCTGGTCATCGTCCTGTCGGCCTCGGTCGTCGTCATGCTCGGCGCGGCTGCCTTCTCGCTGGCCGAAGGCTGGAAGCCGATCGCCTGGATCGATATCGTCCTGCTTGCCGTGGCCGCCGCCTTCGTGATCGGCGGCTATTCCCTGATCGTCGACGCGATGCGCCACGGCGCGCTGTCGATCGTCGGGCCGTTCCGCTACACCGCGCTGATCTGGGCGCTGCTATCGGGCTATCTGGTCTGGGGTGACGTGCCCAACCTGTTGGCCATCGCCGGCATCATCGTCATCGTCGGCAGCGGCCTCTACGTCCTGCACCGCGAACGCATCAGGCGCTGATCAGCGCCGGCACCCCCAGGCCAGCGTCACCGCGCCGTCCTCCGCCACCGGGATCAGCCGGTCGAGGGCCACGCAGCCGCCCTGCCAGCACAGCCGGTAATCGGCGGTGAAATGCGACCGGGTCAGGTGCAGTGCCGTCTGTGGCGGCAATTCGGGCCGGTAGGTCCAGGCACCGTCCACCAGCACCGCGTCGGCCGGCGGCTCCATCCCCGCCCCCGAACCGCGGACGCGGGCCGCCGTGACGGTCAGGCGGCCGTCGTCCAGCACCCGCCAATCCTCCTCCCAGGCGATCTTCTCGACCGAATGGGTCCAGGCGAGCGTCAGCATGGACACCATCAGGGGGACCGTCTTGGGCCCCGCAGCGAGGCAGAGCATCATGCGGCGTGCTCCCGCAAGGCGACCGCAGCCT
>JAEYTW010000456.1 GCA_023433835.1 Pseudomonadota bacterium
CCTTCGCCCCCCGGGCCCGCCCGGGGTCCGGGCCGCGGCGGGCGCCGGCCGCGCCGTCATCGCCGCGCTGCAGGATGCCGGCGTGCCGGAAATCCGGCTGGCCAACCGCAACCGGGCGCGGGCCGAGGCGCTGCGCGATGCTCTGCCCGACCGCGTCGCGGTGGTCGACTGGCCGGGCGGCGATCTCGCGGACGTGAATCTCCTGGTCAACGCCACCTCGCTCGGCATGACCGGCCAGCCGGCGCTCGAGATCGCGCTCGATCGGCTGGCGGTGACGGCCATGGTCACCGACCTGGTCTACGCACCGCTGGAAACCGCGCTGCTGGCGGCGGCGCGGGCCCGCGGCAATGCGGTCGTCGACGGGCTCGGCATGCTGCTGCACCAGGCCCGGCCCGGTTTCGCCGCCTGGTTCGGCCGCGAGCCCGCGGTGACCGAGGCGCTGCGCGCCGCGGTGCTGGCATGAGGATCGTCGGCCTCACCGGCTCGATCGGCATGGGCAAGTCGACCGTTGCCGCGATGCTGCGCGATCTCGGCGTGCCGGTGTTCGATGCCGATGCGACGGTCCATGAGCTCTATGCCAAGGGCGGGGCCGGCGCCGCGGCCATTGCCGCCGCATGGCCCGACGCCGTGGTCGACGGCGCGGTCGATCGCGCCAGGCTGTCGGCCCATCTGATGGGCAACCCGGATGGTTTCGCCCGGCTCAATGCGATCATCCATCCGCTGGTGCGCGAGAAGGAGATCGGGTTTCGCGCCGCCGCCGAGGCGGCGGGGGCGAAGCTGTTCGTCGTCGACGTGCCGCTCCTGTTCGAGACCGGCGGGCAGCAGCGTTTCGATACGATCCTGGTGGTCTCGGCGCCGGCCGAGATGCAGCGGGCCCGCGTCCTGGCGCGACCCGGCATGACGCCGGAGAAATTCAGCCTGATCCTGGGCAAGCAGGTGCCGGACGCCGAGAAGCGCGCCGGCGCCCATCATGTGATTGACACCGGCGTCGGCCTGGACGAAACCCGAGCCCAGGTGGCCCGACTGGTGAGGGAATTGTCGCAGTGATCCGGGAAATCATCCTCGATACCGAAACCACCGGCCTGTCGCCGCGGGACGGCGACCGCCTGGTCGAAATCGGCTGTCTCGAGCTGATCAACCACATCCCAACCGGCCGCCAGTACCATCAGTACATCAACCCCGAGCGGGACGTGCCGGAAGAGGCCGTGCGGGTTCACGGCCTGACCTGGGAGCGGCTGAAGCCCGAGCCGGTCTTCGCCCAGGTCGCCGATGCCTTCCTCGACTTCGTCCAGGATTCGGCGCTGGTGATCCACAACGCCAGCTTCGACATGGGGTTCATCAACCATGAGCTCGGCAAGCTCGGCAAGCCGGCGATCCCGATGGCCCGCGCGGTCGACACCGTGCAGATCGCCCGCCGCAAGTTCCCGGGCGCGCCCGCCTCGCTCGATGCGCTGTGCCGCCGCTTCGGCATCGACAATTCCGGCCGTACCTTCCACGGCGCGCTGCTCGATGCCAGCCTGCTCGCCGACGTCTATATCGAGCTGCTGGGCGGCCGCCAGGTCGGCCTGTCGTTCGAACGGACGACGGTCAGCATGGGCGGCGTCGCGGTGACCAGCGAAACCCTGACCATCCGCGAAGCCCGCCCGCATGCGCCGACGGACGACGAGCTTGCGGCGCATGCCGCGTTCATCAAGAAGATGAAGACCCCGGCGATCTGGCTGCAGGAATGAAAAAGGGGCGCCGGTCGGGCGCCCCTGCTTCGTTTTGGTGCTTACGCGGTGGCCAGTCTTATGCCGTGCCCTGGGCCTGCATTTCCTGGGCGCGGGCCAGGTTGCGGGCGTAGAGTTCGGAGAAATCGATCGGGCGCAGCAGGACCGGCGGATAGCCGCCCTGGGTGGTCAGCGTCGAGACGATCTGGCGGGCGAACGGGAACAGAAGACGCGGGCATTCGATCAGGCAGATCGGGTGCCAGTTCTCTTCCGGGATGTTGATCAGCTGGAACAGCCCGGCATAGGTCAGGTCGACGACGAAGAACACGGTCTCGCCGGACTGCGCCTTGACCGAGAGGCGGAACGCCACCTCGAAGACGTTTTCGCCCATGCGCTGGACCTCGACGTCGAATTCGACGTTCATGTCCGGCTCGCCCGAGGTCTGCGCCAGCGACTGCGGCGCGTTCGGGTTCTCGAACGAGAGGTCCTTGACGTACTGCGTCAGGCAGTTGAGGGCGGGCGCCTGCTCCTGGTCACCCTGGTTGGCCGCGTCGGTACGGGCGTCGCTCATCAAGTCGCTCCTGGTTGGTGCGGCAGGCTCGTAGCACGGCGCCGGATCGGCTTCAACCGCTTCCCGCCCGGCGCTTTTGGCCTTAAACTGCCTTGCCGCGGTGCGTCCGGATACTTACGTCAAGGGACAGTACCGCCGGCCCCTCGGGACGCCGAGGTTTAGTGGCGAAACCGGGGCGTGACATAGGGCTGATACAAATGGGTGACTTCCAGTTCCTCGACATCATTCTGCTGGCGCTGGTCGCGGGGTTCATCCTGCTGCGCCTGCGCAGCGTGCTGGGTACCCGCACCGGCCATGAGAAACCGCGCGAAGCCTGGCGCCCCGGCCCGGCCGATCCCAAGGCGCCGCCCGCGCAGGGCGACGGCGCCAAGATCATCCCGATGCCGGACCGCCAGATCCCGGCCCAGCCGCTGGCCCCGATCCCGCCCGGTCCGGCGCAGGCAGGCCTGGGCCGCATCCAGCAGGCCGACCGCAGCTTCGACCCCGCCGAATTCCTGACCGGCGCCAAGGGCGCCTATGAAATGATCGTCGGCGCCTTTGCCGCCGGCGACGTCCAGACCCTGCGCCAATTGCTGTCGCGCGACGTGTTCGGCGATTTCGAGGCTGCGATCAAGCAGCGCAAGGCCGACGGCCTGAGCCAGGAAACCACGCTGGTCGGCATCGACGATGCCGAAATCGTCGAGGCCGACCTGAAGGGAACGGTGGCCGAGGTCACCATCAGGTTCGTCAGCCAGCTGGTCAACGCCACGCGCAATGCCGCCGGCGCCGTGGTCGCCGGCGACCCGGCCCGGGTCGACCATGTCACCGATGTCTGGACTTTCGCCCGCGACACCACTTCGCGCGATCCGAACTGGACGCTGATCGCCACCTCGTCGCCGACTTGACGGTGCGCCGCCTTCTGGCGTTGGCCGGGCTCGCGCTCGGCCTCGCCGCCTGCAGTCAGCCCAAGCCGCCCGAGCCGGTGCCCGACCGGCTGGTGCTGAAGCCCGCCGATTACCGCGATCTCGCCGGCTGGGCCGACGACGACCAGGCCGCCGCCCTGCCCGCCCTGCGTCGGTCGTGCAACCGCATCGGCAACCTGGCCCCCGATCGCCAGTTCGGCCCCGACCCCCGCTTCGGCACCGCCGCCGCGTGGAAGGCGCCCTGCGCCGCGGTGATGGCCCTGCCCCAGGGCGACGCGGCCGCGACGCGCAATGTCCTGGCACAATGGTTTCGGCCCGTCACGGCGACCAACAACGACAAGGCCGAAGGCCTGTTCACCGGCTATTACGAACCGAGCCTGAAGGCCGCGCGCCAGCGCGATGCGACCTATGCCGTGCCGATCATGAAGCGCCCGCCCGACCTGGTGATGGTCGAACTGGGCGATTTTCGCGACACGCTGAAGGGCCAGCGCCTGGCCGGTCGCGTCGACAACGGCCGGCTGCGTCCCTACGAGGACCGGGCCAGGATCGAGGCCGGGGCGCTGGCCGGCCGCAACCTGGAACTCTACTGGGCGGCCGATCCGGTCGACGTCTTCTTCCTGCAGATCCAGGGTTCCGGCCGGCTCGAACTGCCCGACGGCCAGGTCGTGCGCGTCGGCTACGATGCCCAGAACGGCCATCCCTATGTCGCCATCGGCAAGGTCCTGGTCGACGAGGGCAAGATGGACCGGGCCGACGTCACCATGCAGTCGTTGCGTGCCTGGATGCAGGCCCATCCGGCCGAGGCGCCGGGGCTGATGCGGCAGAACCCGTCCTATGTCTTCTTCCGCGAGCTCAAGGGTGACGGGCCGCTGGGGGGTGAGGGCCTGGCCCTGACACCCGGGCGCTCGATCGCCATCGACCGCAGCCTGGTTGCCTATGGCCTGCCGGTGTGGCTCGACACCACCCGGCCCGATACCGATCCGGCCAAGCCCGCTTTGCCCTTCCGCCGGCTGATGGTCGCCCAGGATACCGGCGGGGCGATCAAGGGGCCGGTGCGCGGCGACGTATTCTGGGGCCCGGGCCCGGAGGCGGCCGAGATCGCCGGCCGGATGAAGCAGCCCGGCCGCTGGTGGTTCCTGCTGCCGGCCGAGGTCGCCGCGGGGCTGAAACCGTGACAATGTTGCGCTGCGGGAACTGACGCGCCGCCCAGCGGGTTCGATCGCTGCCCCACGCCATTACCCAGGAGGCAGCGAGAAATGTCCGACCTGCACGACCCGCGTCCCCCGGCCGATCCGGCCTGGGTCGATGTCACCAAGCCCGAGGACGTCCGTTTCTGGTGCCACCTGTGGCATGTCTCGCCCGAACAGCTCGAGGCCGCGGTCCGCGAGTCCAGCGTTATGGCGGTCGATGTCGCCCGCGAGCTGGCCCGGCCCTACCGGTCGGTACCGGTCGACCGGACCAGCCGGATCGTCTATCCGGTGGCCAGCCAGGCCTGACCGGCGGGATCTTCCTTCCGCCTGAGGTCGCGGCGTATAGTGCCGCGGCCATGACACAAAAACCTCGCGTCGCCCTGTTCGTCACCTGCCTTGTCGATCTGCATCGGCCAAGCGTCGGTTTTGCCGCGGTCAAGCTGATCGAGGAGGCGGGCGCCGAGGTGTTCGTCCCCGCGGCGCAGACCTGCTGCGGCCAGCCGGCCTACAATTCGGGCGACCGCAAGGATGCGATCGGCATCGCGCGCCAGGTGATCGCGGCCTTCGAGGACGCAGCCTATGTCGTGGCGCCCTCCGGATCCTGCGCCGGCATGATCAAGCATCACTACCCCGCTTTGTTCGCCGGCGATCCCGCCTGGAAGGCGCGGGCCGATCGCCTGGCGTCGAAAACCTACGAGCTGGTTTCATTCCTGACCGACGTGATGGGTGTCGAGCGCGTGGCGGCGACGGTGCCGGCGCGGGCGACCTATCACGATTCCTGCTCGGGGCTGCGCGAGCTTGGGCTCAAGGACCAGCCGCGCAAGCTGCTCGCGACCGTCGATGGCCTTGACATGGTCGAGCTGCCGGGGGCGGAAACCTGCTGCGGCTTCGGCGGCACGTTCTGCGTGAAATACCCCGAGGTCTCGGTCGAGATGGTCCAGCGCAAGGCCGACGACGTCGCCAATACCGGCGCCAACCTGCTGCTGGCCGGCGATCTCGGCTGTCTGCTCAACATGGCCGGCAAGCTCAGCCGCGACGGCCGCGCCGTCGAGGTACGCCACGTCGCCGAGGTGCTGGCCGGCTTCACCGATACCCCGGCGATCGGAAGGGACTGACGGTCATGCAGTCGACCGCCTTCGACTTCGAGAACAATGCCCACAAGGCGCTGCATGACAGCGAGCTGCGCCAGGCGATGGCGCGGGTGGCGACCAACTTCACCGGCGGCCGCGCCGCCGCGGCCGCGCGCCTGCCGGAGTTCGAGGCGCTGCGCGACCGCGCCGTCGAGATCAAGAACCACACCATCGCCAATCTCGACCGCTATCTCGAGCTGTTCGAGCGCAACGTCGAGAAGCGCGGCGGCAAGGTGCATTGGTGCGCTACGCCGCGCGAGGCGCGCGAGACGATCCTGAGCCTGTGCCGGTCGGTCGATGCCCGCACCGTGACCAAGGGCAAGTCGATGATCGCCGAGGAGATCGCGCTGAATCCGTTCCTGGCCGAGAACGGGGTCGAGCCGATCGAGACCGATCTCGGCGAATACATCATCCAGCTGGCCGACGAGCCGCCCTCCCACATCATCGGCCCGGCCGTCCACAAGACCAAGCGCCAGGTCGCCGATCTCTTCCACGAGCATCACCGGAAATACGGCAAGGACAAGATCCTGACCGACGGCGGCGACATGGTCGCCGAGGCGCGCGAAATCCTCAGGCAGAAATTCCTCGACGCCGATGTCGGCATCACCGGCGCCAACTTCCTGGTGGCCGAGACCGGCTCGACCATCATCGTGACCAACGAAGGCAACGGCGACCTGACCCAGACCCTGCCGCAGATGCATATCGTCATCTCGGCGATCGACAAGGTCGTGCCCAACCTCGAGGATGTCTCGACCATCCTGCGCGTGCTGGCCCGCTCGGCCACCGGCCAGGAGATGTCGGTCTACACTACCTTCTCGACCGGCCCGAAACGCGATGGCGACCTCGACGGTCCCGGCCAGTTCCACGTCGTGCTGCTCGACAACGGCCGCTCGGGCCTGCTCGGGACCGAGAAGCAGGACCTGTTGCGCTGCATCCGCTGCGGCGCCTGCATGAATCATTGCCCGGTCTATCACGCGGTCGGCGGCCATGCCTATGGCTGGGTCTATCCCGGCCCGATCGGCGCGGCGCTCGACCCCGTCTTCCTCGGGCTGGAGGAAGCCCGGCATCTGCCGCAGGCCTCGACCTTCTGCGGCAAGTGCGAGCAGGTTTGCCCGATGCGCATCCCTCTCCCGAAGATCATGCGGCATTGGCGCGAGGAATCGTTCGAGCGGCGGGTGACCCCGGTGGTGCCGCGCACGCTGATGGAGGGCTGGGCCTTCTTCGCCCGCCACCCCCGCCTCTACGGCCTCGGTGCCCGGCTTGCCGCGCGCGTCCTGAAGGCCTTGGGCCGCGATGGGAAAATAGACCGCCTGCCGCTGGGATCGGGCTGGACCGAGGGCCGCGACTTTCCCGCGCCGCAGGGCCGCACGTTCCAGGAGATGTGGTCGGCCCGCCGGGGCGCGCGGTCGTGAGCGCGCGCGACCGGCTGTTCGCCAATCTCGGCCGTGCCCTCGACGGGGCGCCGGGCCGGGTGGCGATGGACGAGGCCGCCGCGCGGCTCGACCGCCGCACGCCCAACCTGATCCCCGACCGGGCGCAGGGCACGCGGGAGGAATTGATCGAGCGGTTCATCCATTGGGCCGAGCGGGTGCAGGCGACCACCGCGCGGGTCGCGACCCTGGCCGAGGTGCCGGCGGCGGCCGCCGATTTCCTCAACCGCCACAACCTGCCCCAGCGCCTGCGGCTGGCACCCCACCCGCTGGTCGAAGGGCTGGACTGGTCCAGCCGCCCGCTGATGGAGGTCGCCTCCGGCCGGGCCGAGGCCCATGACCTGTCGTCGCTGGCGCTGGCCTTCGCCGGCATCGCCGAAACCGGCACGCTGATGCTGCATTCGGGGCCCGAGACGCCGACGACCCTGAACTTCCTGCCGGACAATCACATCGTGCTGTTGCCGGCGCGCCTGATTGCCGGGTCCTACGAAGCCGCCTGGGCGCGGCTGCGCGAGACGTTCGGCGAGGACTGGCCGCGCACCGTCAACCTGGTGACCGGGCCGTCGCGCACCGCCGACATCGAACAGGAATTGATTCTGGGGGCCCACGGCCCCCGTCGCCTGCACATCATCATCGTCGATGACGAAGAAGGCTGACCCGGAAGCGCTCGACGACGCCGCCCTCTGGGATCGCCTGGTCGCCGATGTCGCCCCCCTCCGCCGCCCGGTGCGGGTGCGGGTATCGCCGCCCAAGTCGGAGACGCCGCCCGTCCATATCGCCACGCCGCCGCGGGTGCGCGCCCCGGCGCCATCGGCGCGCGTGGTGCCGATCCCGCGCGGCGTGCCGCAACCGCCCCCGAAGCAGCCGGTGCCTTTCGCCGGTATCGACAAGCGCACGGCCGACCGCTTCCGCAAGGGCGAGATGCCGATCGACGGCATCATCGACCTGCACGGCCATACGCTCGACGCCGCCTTCCGCCTGCTGGAACGCGCCTTGACCCGTGCCGTGGCGGGCGGGCAGCGCTGCCTGCTGATCATCACCGGCAAGGGCGTCGAACGGGCCGAGATGGACGGTTTCATGCCCTCGGGCCGCGGCGTCCTGCGCGACCTGGTGCCGCGCTGGCTGGCCGACCCGATCAACCGCGACCGCGTGCTGTCGGTCACCCATGCCAGCCATCGCCACGGCGGCGGCGGCGCCTTCTACGTGCTGATCCGGCGGCGGCGCGAGACGTGACGCAGGCGGCGTCAGGCCGCCAGCACGTGCCGGAAATAGGCGATGGTTTCCTTCAGGCCGTCCTCCAGCGCGACCTTCGGTTGCCAGTCGAGCACGGCGCGGGCCTTGGCGATGTCGGGCTGGCGCTGGACGGGATCGTCCGACGGCAGCGGGCGATACTCGATCGCGCTGGCCGAGCCGGTCAGGCGCAGCACGGTCTCGGCGAGATCGCGGATGGTGAGCTCGGCGGGGTTGCCAAGGTTGATCGGGCCGAGCTCGTGCCCGTGCGCCATCAGGGCCAGCAGGCCGTCGACCAGGTCGTCGACATAGCAGAACGAGCGGGTCTGGCGGCCGTCGCCGTACAGGGTGATCGGCCGGCCGGCCAGCGCCTGGACGATGAAGTTCGACACGACGCGGCCGTCCTGCGGATGCATGCGGGGGCCGTAGGTGTTGAAGATGCGGGCGACGCGAATATCGACGCCGTGCTGGCGGTGGTAATCGAAGAACAAGGTCTCGGCGCAGCGCTTGCCTTCATCGTAGCAGGCGCGCGCGCCGATCGGGTTGACGTGGCCCCAGTAGCTTTCCGGTTGCGGATGCAGCTGCGGGTCGCCATAGACCTCGCTGGTCGAGGCCTGCAGGATGCGGGCCTGCCGGCGCTGGGCGAGATCCAGCATGTTGATGGCGCCGAGCACCGCGGTCTTGACGGTCGCCACCGGCGTGTTCTGGTAATGCACGGGGCTCGCCGGGCAGGCCAGGTTGAAGATCCGGTCGACCTCGACGAACAGCGGCAGGCCGACATCGTGGCGGATCAGTTCGAAGTTCGGCCGCTGCAGCTGGTGGCGGATGTTGGCTTTGGAGCCGGTATGGAAATTGTCGAGGCAAAGCACTTCGTCGCCGGCGGCGAGCAGGCGGTCGCAGAGATGGCTGCCGATGAATCCGGCCCCGCCGGTGATCAGCGTCGTTGCCGTCATGAATGCTCCCTGGCGCTGCAACCCTGCCACCGGACTACACCGCCGTGCGCGCCGCGGCAAGGGATAGCGCGATGACCCCGTTCGGGCTGAAACTGCGCGAACTCAGGCGCAACCACGGCGTGTCGCTGAAGGCCATGGCCGAGGCGCTCGAGGTATCGTCGGCCTATCTGTCGGCCCTGGAACACGGCCATCGCGGCCGGCCGAGCTGGTGGCTGGTGCAGCGGATCTGCGGCTATTTCCACATCATCTGGGACGATGCCGAGGATCTGCAGCGCCTGGCGCAGATATCGCACCCGCGCGTGGTCATCGATACCGCGGGGCTGTCGCCGCAGGCGACCGAGCTTGCCAATCGCCTGGGCCAGGTCATCGGCAAGCTCGACGACGCGACCATCGCCGACCTGCTGGTCCGCCTGGGGAAGTGAAAGGGCCCCCGATCGGGGGCCCCTGGACGTCAGAGGATGAACTTGCCGAGGTCGGTGTTGCGGGCGATGTCGCCGACATGCTTGCGCACATAGGCGGCGTCGACCTTGACCTCGTCGCCGGCCTGGTCGGCGGCGGTGAAGGAGATATCCTCCAGCACCCGCTCCAGGATGGTGTGCAGCCGGCGGGCGCCGATGTTCTCGACCGAGGCGTTGACGTCGAAGGCGAGCTCGGCCACCGCGTCGATCGCATCGTCGGCGAAGTCGAGCGTCACCTGCTCGGTCGCCATCAGCGCGACGTACTGCTTGATCAGGCTGGCCTCCGGCTCGGTCAGGATGCGGCGGAAATCGTCGCGGCTGAGCGGCTTCAGCTCGACCCGGATCGGCAGGCGGCCCTGCAGTTCGGGCAGCAGGTCCGACGGCTTGGTCAGGTGGAAGGCACCCGAGGCGATGAACAGCACATGATCGGTCTTGAACGGCCCGTGCTTGGTGGTCACCGTGGTGCCCTCGATCAGCGGCAGCAGGTCGCGCTGCACGCCCTCGCGGCTGACGTCGCCGCCGCGATGCTCGGACCGCGCGGTGATCTTGTCGATCTCGTCGATGAAGACGATGCCGTGGTTCTCGGCCAGGTCGATGGCTTCCTTGGTCATCGCTTCCTGGTCGAGCAGCTTTTCCGACTCCTCGTCGGTCAGCAGCTTGAGGGCATCCTTGACGTGGGTCTTGTGCTTGCGCTTGCGCCCGCCGAAAGCCTTGCCGAACATCTCGCCCAGATTGACCATGCCCATCTGCGCCCCGGGCATGCCGGGGATGTCGATGGTGGGCATGCCCTGGCCGGCGGTCTCGGCAACCTCGATCTCGACTTCCTTGTCGTCGAGCGAGCCTTCGCGCAGCATCTTGCGGAACTTCTGGCGCGTCTCGGGCGAGGCCTGCTCGCCGACCAGCGCGGTGATCAGCCGCTCCTCGGCGGCGAGCTCGGCGCGGGCGCCGACCTCGCGGCGGCGGCGGTCGCGCACCATGCCGATCGCGACTTCGACCAGGTCGCGGCCGATCTGCTCGACATCGCGGCCGACATAGCCGACCTCGGTGAACTTGGTCGCCTCGACCTTGATGAACGGCGCCTGGGCGAGCTTGGCCAGGCGGCGCGAAATCTCGGTCTTGCCGACGCCGGTCGGGCCGATCATCAGGATGTTCTTCGGCAGGACCTCGTCCTTCAGCGCGTCGGGCAGCTGCTGGCGGCGCCAGCGGTTGCGCAGCGCGATGGCGACGGCCTTCTTGGCCTCGGCCTGGCCGACGATGTAGCGGTCAAGCTCGGAGACGATCTCGCGGGGCGAGAATGCGGTGGCGGACATGATTCACAGACTCTCGAGCGTGACGTTGCGATTGGTGTAGACGCAGATGTCGGCGGCGATGCCCATCGCCTTGCGGGCGATCGCCTCGGCATCCATGTCTTCGCGGTCGATCAGCGCCTTGGCCGCCGACAGCGCATAGTTGCCGCCCGAGCCGATGGCGATCAGGCCGTCCTCGGGCTCCAGCACGTCGCCGGTGCCGGTCAGGACCAGCGAGACGTCCTTGTCGGCCACGGCCATCATCGCTTCCAGACGGCGCAGATAGCGGTCGGTGCGCCAGTCCTTGGCCAGTTCGACCGCGGCGCGCAGGAGCTGGCCGGGGTGACGCTCGAGCTTGGCTTCCAGCCGCTCGAACAGGGTGAAGGCGTCGGCGGTGGCGCCGGCGAAACCCACCAGGATCGAGCCGTCGCCGAGGCGGCGGACCTTGCGGGCATTGGACTTGATCACGGTCTGGCCCAGGCTGACCTGGCCATCGCCTGCCACGACCACGCGGCCGTTCTTACGCACCGAAATGATTGTGGTGCCGTGCCAGACGGGGGTATCGGATTGGGACATCTACTGCAGCTTCCTTTGCGGGCGCCCACTTGGCACGCCCTTGGTCATCGGGATCATGGCTGATAGATCGGCGAGATCGCGGCGAATTTCAATCGGTAGCGGCTCGATATGATGCCGACCCCCAGCGACCGGGCCCGCGGCGCCTATCCGACGCCTGCCCCGCTTGCCCGCATCCTGGCCGAATTCGCGCTGCGCCATCCCGCCGACCGCCTGCTCGATCCCGGCTGCGGCGCCGGCGCGCTGCTCGCCGCCGCGG